>NZ_CP169531.1:2235000-2570000 GCF_041950555.1 Zobellella sp. DQSA1 | reverse complement strand
TGTTCGAGGTGAGCCCGCTGTAAACACGCCCCGTCATGCCCGCGAAGGCGGGCATGCAGGGCAGGGCTCGAAAGTGACGAAGCGAGCAGGTTTTAATTTTCGGCGGGCCGGATGCCGGCCCGGCATGTACTAGAGGATTCCAGGATGGGACAGTTCGACGCCTTGTTTCAACCCATGAACATCAACAAGCTCACCATCCGCAACCGGGTGGTGAGCACGGCCCATGCCGAGGTGTATGCCACCGACGGCGGCATGACCACCGAGCGCTACGTCAAATACTACGAGGAAAAGGCCAAGGGCGGCCTGGGCCTGGCCATTTGCGGCGGCTCCAGCGTGGTGTCCATCGACAGCCCCCAGGGCTGGTGGAGTTCGGTCAACCTTTCCACCGACCGCATCATTCCCCACTTCCAGAACCTGGCCGACGCCATGCACAAGCACGGCGCCAAGATCATGATCCAAATCACCCACATGGGGCGCCGCTCCCGCTGGGACGGCTACGACTGGAGCACCCTGGTATCGCCCTCCGGCATCCGTGAGCCGGTGCACCGCGCCACCTGCAAGACCATAGAGCCGGAAGAAATGTGGCGCATCATCGGCGACTACGCCCAGGCCGCCCGCCGCGCCAAGGAAGGGGGCCTGGACGGCGTGGAGCTGTCCGCCGTGCACCAGCATCTGATCGACCAGTTCTGGAGCCCGCGGGTCAACAAGCGTACCGACGAATGGGGCGGCAGCTTCGAGGGCCGCATGAAATTCGGCCTGGAAGTGCTCAAGGCGGTGCGCGCCGAAGTGGGCCCCGACTTCGTGGTGGGCATGCGTATCTGTGGTGACGAGTTCCACCCGGACGGCCTCAGCCACGACGACATGAAGCAGATCGCCAAATACTACGACGACACCGGCATGGTGGACTTTTTCGGCGTGATAGGTTCCGGCTGCGACACCCACAACACCCTGGCCAACGTTATCCCCAACATGAGCTACCCGCCCGAGCCCTTCCTGCACCTGGCGGCGGGCATCAAGGAAGTGGTGAGCGTGCCGGTGATCCACGCCCAGAACATCAAGGATCCCACCCAGGCCCAGCGTATTATCGAAGGCGGCTATGTGGACTTTGTGGGCATGACCCGCGCCCACATCGCCGATCCGCACCTGATCGCCAAGATCAAAATGGACCAGGTGGATCAAATCCGCCAATGCGTGGGCGCCAACTACTGCATCGACCGCCAGTACCAGGGCCTGGACGTGCTCTGCATCCAGAACGCGGCCACCTCCCGCGAGCACATGGGCCTGCCCCATCTTATCGAAAAAACCGACGGCCCCCTGCGCAAGGTGGTGGTGGTGGGCGGCGGCCCCGGCGGGATGGAAGCGGCCCGGGTTGCGGCCGAACGCGGCCACCCGGTGGTGCTGTTTGAAAAGGCCCCCGAGCTGGGCGGCCAGATCACCCTGGCGGCCAAGGCACCCCAGCGCGATCAGATTGCCGGTATTACCCGCTGGTATGCCCTGGAGCTGGCCCGCCTCAAGGTGGACCTGCGGCTGAACACCGCCGCCGACATGCCCGCCATCATGGCGGAAAAGCCGGACGTGGTGATCCTGGCGGTGGGCGGCACCCCCTTTATCGAGCAGAACCCCGAGTGGGGCGCCGATGAAGGCCTGGTGGTGAGCAGCTGGGATATCCTCTCCGGCAAGGTGGAGCCGGGCAAGAACGTGCTGGTGTACGACACCATCTGCGAATTCTCCGGCATGTCGGTGGCCGACTACCTGGCCGCCAAGGGCAGCCTGGTGGAAATGGTGACCGACGACATCAAGCCGGGCGCGGCCATCGGCGGCACCACCTTCCCCACCTACTACCGTTCCCTGTACGAGCGGGAGGTGATCATGAGCTCCGACATGGCCCTGCACAAGGTGTACAAGGAAGGGGACAAGCTCATCGCGGTGCTGGAAAACGAATACACCGGCCAGAAAGAGGAGCGGGTGGTGGACCAGGTGGTGGTGGAGAACGGCGTCCGTCCGGACGAGCGGCTCTACTACGAGCTGAAGGGCGATTCCGTGAACAAGGGCCAGATCGACCTGGAAGCCCTGTACGCGGCCAAGGCCCAGCCGGCGCTGGCGCAACACGGCCAGGGCTATTTGCTCTACCGCCTGGGCGACTGCGTGGCCCAGCGCAACACCCACGCCGCCATTTACGACGCCCTGCGTCTGTGTAAAGACTTCTGAGCCAAGGGGCCGGGGTAACCCCCGGCCCTGCCGAGGTGCCCGCTATGTTCGAGCCTGTGATCCCTTTTCTGTTAGTGCTGGCCTTTGCCCTGGCCGCCATCGGCGCCGCGCGCCGGGTGCGGCTATGGCGCCGGGGCCAGTCCAGTCCCGTGCCCTTCTGGCAGGGGCTTGCCGCCATGCCGCGCCGCTACCTGGTGGACCTGCACCACGTGGTGGCGCGCGACAAATATATGTCCAACACCCACGTGGCCACCGGCGGTGGCTTTGTGCTGGCGCTGGTGCTGGTGGTGCTGGTGCACGGCCTGGGCCTGCACAGCGCCTGGCTGGTGTGGCCGCTGCTGGCGGCCAGCCTGCTGATGGCGGTGGGCGCGCTGTTCGTATGGAAGCGCCGGCGTAAACCCGCCAGTGAGCTGCCCAACTCGCGCCTTTCGCGCGGGCCCTGGCAGCGGCTGCCGAAAAGCCTGCTGGCCTTTGCCCTGGGCTTTTTCATCGCCACCCTGCCGGCCGCGGGCATACTGCCCGAAGGCACCGGCGGCGCCCTGCTGACCCTGCTGCTGCTGGCCCTGTGCACCTGGGGCCTGGGCGAGCTGGTGTTCGGCATGGCCTGGGGCGGCCCCATGAAGCACGCCTTTGCCGGCGCCCTGCACCTGGCCTTTCACCGTCGCCAAGCCCGCTTCGGCGGCGGCCGCGACACCGGCCTGAAGGCGCTGGATCTCACCGCCGACAAGCTGGGCGTGGAGAAGGTAACCGACTTCAAGTGGAACCAGCTGCTGGGCTTTGACGCCTGCGTGCAGTGCGGCCGCTGCGAGAGCAAGTGCCCGGCCTTTGCCGCCGGCCAGCCGCTCAACCCCAAGAAGCTGATCCAGGACATGGTGATCAGCCTCGCCGCCCAGGAAGAAGTGACCTACCGCGGCAGCCCGCACCCGGGCCAGGAGCAGGCCTCCCGCACCGGCTGCCCCGACAAGCCGCTGGTGGAAAGCATGCTCGACAGCCAGACATTGTGGTCCTGCACCACCTGCCGCGCCTGCGTGGAAGAGTGCCCCATGATGATTGAGCACGTGGACGCGGTGGTGGACATGCGCCGCTTCCTTACCCTGGAGCGGGGCCAGACCCCGGGCAAGGGCCAGGAAGTGCTGGAAAACCTGATCGCCACCGACAACCCGGGCGGCATGGCTCCCGCCAGCCGCAGCAACTGGGCCGCCGACCTCAACATTCCGTTGATGAAGGAAGTACGCGAGGCCGACGTGCTGCTGTGGGTGGGCGACGGCGCCTTCGACATGCGCAACCAGCGCACCCTGCGTGCCCTGGTGCAGCTGTTGCGTGCCGGTGGCGTGGACCTTGCCTACCTCGGCAACGAGGAGCTGGACTCGGGCGACCTGGCCCGCCGGCTGGGGGACGAAGCCACCTTCCAGCGCCTGGCCAAGGCCAACATCCAGACGCTGGGCAAGTACCGCTTTAACCGCATCGTCACCGCCGACCCCCATTCGCTGCAGTGCCTGGGCACCGAATACGCGGAGCTGGGCGGCGACTACCGGGTAGAGCACCACAGCGAACTGCTGGCGGAGCTGCACCGGGCCGGCAAGCTCGCCTTCAACGGCGGCCAGAGCGGCAAGCTTACCTATCACGACCCCTGCTACCTGGGCCGCTACAACGGCGTGTACGACGCGCCGCGCTACCTGCTGGATCAGCTGGGCTTCGAGCGCAGCGAGATGGAGCGCAGCGGTTTCCGTTCCCGTTGCTGCGGCGGCGGCGGCGGGGCACCGGTGACCGACATTCCCGGCGAGCGCCGCATTGCCGACATGCGCATGGACGACGCCCGGGCGGTGGACGCCGAGCTGATGGCGGTGGCCTGCCCCCAGTGCACCCTGATGATGGAAGGGGTGGTGGAGCCCCGGCCCCAGGTGAAGGACATTGCCGAGCTGCTGCTGGAGGCCCTGGCCCAACCGGCCCAGGAGCAACCGCAGCGGCAAAAGGAGGAAGCCCATGTCTGATCTTATTCGCAAGGATCCGCGCCTGGCCTGGATCCGCCGCAACCGGCTGCACCCGCGCCACGCCGAGCTGAGCGGCCAGCCCCTGCGCGGCCCCAGCGGCCTGCTGCGCAAGAACCCGCGGCCCCAGTGGCAGCTCGGCCCCAGCGGCCTGCGCCGGCTGGACCGGCTGAACCTGGCCGGCGGCGGCGAGGTGGCGCAGCTGTCCAAGAAGCGCAGCGAGCAGCCCAAGCTGCCCCTGCACAAGGTGGCGGAGCCCCAGGGCTACATTGCGGTGTGGCTGCCCCTTTCCGGCGGGCGGCTCACCGCCCACGGCAAGGACGTGCTGGGCCTGGCCCAGCAACTGGCGGCGGCGCAGGCGCAAAGCACCGCCGTGCTGGGGGTGCTGTGCGGCGAGCTGAAAGAAGGCATTGCCGAGGCGGGGGTAGACCGGCTGCTGCAGCTGCACGGGGTGGAAGGCTACCAGCCGGAAGCCTGGGCCCAGCTGTGCCGGCAGGTGGAGCGCGAGTTCAAGCCGCTGCACTGGTTGTTCCCCGATGCGGGCGAGTCCGCCGAGCTGGGCCGCCGGCTGGCGGTGGAGCTGGGCGAGCGCCCGGCCACCGGGGTGTGGAAGTGGGAAGGCGAGCAGGTGATCGCCCGCACCGGTGCCGGCCACCAGGATCTGGTGCGCCCCCTGTGCCGGCTGCTGCTGTTGCTGGAAGAATGCGCCTTGCCCTGCACCGATCACCGCTACGAGGCGAAGCCGGTGGAGTTTGAACCGGAAGCCCTGCTGCGGGCCCGGGTGCAAGACGGCGGCCGGGTGGCGGTGGACCCCGCCGACATTCCCCTGGCCGAGGCCGAGTTTATCCTCTCCGCCGGCAACGGCGTGCACGACTGGGAGCAGTTCCACCAGGCGGCGACCCTGCTGGGCGCGGCCGAAGGCGCCAGCCGGGTGGCGGTGGACGACGGCTTTATGCCGCGCAACCGCCAGGTGGGCGCCACCGGCACCTGGGTGAGCGCCCGGGTGTACATTGCCGTGGGCATTTCCGGCGCCGTGCAGCACTTGCAGGGCATCGGCAAGGTGGAGAAGGTGGTGGCCATCAACCAGGACACCGACTGCGACATGGTAAAACGCGCGAGCCTGAGCGCCATCGGCGACAGCAGCGAAATATTGGCGGCGCTGATGGCGCTGGTAGAGGCCCGGCCGGCCCAGGAGGTAAGCGATGCAGCCTGATCATTCCCTCAACATAGCGGTGCTGGTAAGCGAAGGCCGCCACCCGGTGTCGGGCCGCGCCCGCCGCGCCCTGCAGGACGCCAGCGCCCTGGAGCTGGGCTTTGCCCTGGGCGGCAAGCTCGAGGCCATTCACGCCGGCAGCCCGGCCCAGCCGGCGCTGCAGGACTATTTGGGCATGGGCCTTAACCGGCTGACGGTGTTGCGCCAGGGCCCGGACGACGACGCCCTGGAGCTGCTGGCTCCCTACCTCAACGAGCTGCAGCCCGACTTGCTGCTCACCGGGGTACGCGCCGAGCAGGGGGAGGGCTCCGGCATGCTGCCCTACCTGCTGGCCGAACGGCTGGGCTGGCCGCTGGTGACCGGCATTGCCGCCATCGAGCTGATTGACGGCGACGAAGTGACCCTGCTGCAGGCCCTGCCCCGGGGCCAGCGCCGCCGACTGAGCGTGCGCCTGCCCTTTGTGGCCAGCGTGGACGAAGCCGCCGCCAGCCCCCGCCAGCTGGCCTTTGCCAAGGCCCGGCGCGGCAGCATCAGCGAACAGCAACCGGCGGCCCCCAAGCCCGACGCCGACCGCGCCGGCTGGACCCTGCAGGACGCCAAGCCCAGGCCCAAACGCCTGAAAGTGGCCAGCGCCAAAACCGCCGCCGACCGCTTCAAGCAGGCCACCGCCAAGGCCCAGGGTGGTAAAGGGCAGATCATCCGCAACGATCCCCAGGCCGCCGCCAAAGCCATCTACGACCTGCTGGTAGAGGAGGGGGTATTGAGGAAGTAGGTTGGGTTGGTTTTGGGGATTGAATAAAAACGCCGGCGGAAGCCGGCGTTTTTATTTGGGGAGGATGGTCATTTCGTTACTAATGTGTCTGTGTGAAAGCGGGTGAGATCCAGATCCGAGCGAAGTGGCTTGTCATATTATATTTCAACGCTACTGGCTTACCTACTATCACAAAGAATTCCTAGATGGTGATGTATTTTCTTATCTCAAATTGCATCAGATCATCTTGCTGTTTTAAATATTGTTTGAATTCATCATTAACTAAAACATGTCCTAAGTCATCTATTTCTATGTTGTCAATCTGACCATCCGACTCAAATTTATTTATTATCACTCCACTCAGACCAAGCTTTGTTAAATCAGTGTTTCTTTTTTTGTCTGTGCCATAAATAAAGATATTATATTCTTTTTCATATATGACCCCGTATTCTTTTAACAAGAAAACATACTCATTTAACTTGTATGAAAGGAAGTCACTTTCCATTTTTATTTTTACTAACGCTAGATTCACCAGTTCCTTATATTTTTTGGTCGATAGGTCGATAGGTCGATAGGTCGATATAGGTTTTGGTACCACTAATACTACCTTCTCTTGTGATCTCACCATATGAGCTACCGATATAGAAAAAATTGTTGCCAGTTTCAGTAGCATTAGTATAAAAATACTTAACAGTTGAATTTATGTGTTCTTTTAAAGTCAACGCATGAATACTCTTAACAAAAGTTCGATAGTAATTACGAGCTTTTTCATTTTTGAGTCGAGCAAACGATAAATCTATAATTTCACTTTCAAGCTCTGATATGAACACGAAATAAACTTTTTCAATTGGGTCCATGTTTTCGATATCGGGATCACCTCGCATAGCCTCAATTCTATCCATAATAGTGTCGAATGCATTGTCTGAGTCAAAGTATGTAAGATGTAACCCTGATTCAAAAAATAATACCTTCATTCTATCTAGTTCTGTTTGTGGAGCTTTAGTTAGAAAGTTCTCCCTTTCTATGATGGATAATGCGTTGCTTCTCTCTCGCCTAGCTGAATCAACCCTTTCCAAACTAGTAGACGTTTCGATGGTATGATCGTATTTCGATATATCAAAGTTTAATAGGGTTGGGTTCTTAACGTCATCTTTAAACTTACCTGATTTTAATGTTCCAATTTTAGAAGACATATTGCTACCAGCTCTGTTGAATTCTTCAGAGTTTACAAAATGCACTGAAGGTCTCAGCTTAAAAAGACTTGGCGACTCCCCACCAAAAACTTCATTTAGTCGATTTACTCTTCCTATCAAGTTAGTTAATTCTTTAGTGCCTAAAGAGTAAGTATTCAAAATGTACAAGTTATCTATGGGTAAATTTACCCCTTCAAGGATAACCGAATTTGCGACTATAAATTTCAGTGACCTTATTTCTCGAAACTTATGTTCCAAATACTCTTTTATAAGATCGGGTAACTTTCCGTGAATATATAATACGCCTTTTTTAACTAAATCGACGCAGTAGAAATCCTCGTGTACATTTCTTGAAATGGTAGTAGCTAATTTTCCAAGCTCATCCATCTTAGAATATGGTAAGCTTTCTGCTAGGAGTCCTGCAAAATCTTCAACCTTCCTAGGCGCTCTTAAATAAAAAAATTATTGGACTTTGAATTTTTAAATATGTAAGGCAACATTTCCTGCCCTGTTTCATATTCGAAAAATGCATTTAAGAATCGATTGTACTTGTATACGTTTCCGTCTAGTTTATACTCATTAATATCAGCTTCTTTGATGTTAAATTGAATGCGCTTAGTTTCTATTTTTTGTTGTTCTTCGAATTTCAAATTATCACTATCGTTTATTAATGGTGAGAAATAGAAAATTCTAGAATCCTGTTTTCTTAATCTTACTCTGCGAATAAGCCTGCTTAACAAAATGCTTCTGGAAGATGCTTCAAAAAGGTTGTGAGCTTCGTCAACCAAAAGTGCATCGACTTGCATTAGGCCCTCACTCTTCAAAAGCCTAAGCGCTCTTTCTTGAGTGAAGATCGCTATGAAGCGCTCTTCTCCTCCATACATTTCATCATGAAAAATTACTTTACGATCTGTGAAAGTGGAATTAATTAATTTGTATGTCTGAGTAAGCAATGACTTGGTGGGAACAATAATGAAAATCTTAGATAGTTTTAGCTGTGCTATTAGCTCAACCATCATCGAACTTTTCCCAAATGATGTAGGTGCTATATAGCAGTTATCCTTTGCATTACTTTCAACTAACTGACTTCTATATTTATTTTGCTCTAAAGTCTCAGTTATTTCTTTATGTTGGAACTTTTTTAATCCATTCCCTATGAAATGATGATGTAAATTTTCTTCATCAATCAATCCGTTCTCGAGTATGAATTTTGAAACTGGGTAAAACCCTAGATTAGTACTTAAATCAAACAACGGGGAGAAATTACCACTTTGCAGTGCATAACTGAGAATCAAAAAGTATCCAAACTCTAAATAAGATGTTTTCCTTTTATCGCGTTCAAACTCTTTTATGAGAAGAATTGCCACCGATAAACAGTAAATACTTTCTTCTTCACTTAGCTGGATGCCTCTTGCTAATCTAAAATTTATTTGCAGAAAGCGGTCATCGTTTTTCAACCAAGTTAAACTGTCTGAACTACTCATTGTTCACCTCTTAGATAGCTCAAAAATGATTCATAGCTCGCCTTGGTGACACAAATAGCTTTTAGTGATTTAGCCCTTAACCCCATAAAGAAACCATCTTCAGTCTCCAAAATAGCTCTAGAAGTTTCAACGCTCCATTCATCTGTAACAAAAATGCTTGAACAAGGAATGATGTTGAATTTATCTACACTACTAAATTGACCATTATCAAATAAGTTAGAAAGTTCTCTAATTTTTTTTCTAATTGCCTTACTTGTTCCTACATCAATATGACTGGCGTGGTTATAAGCATTTCTCCAAGGGTTGTTTTTGCTTTTCCTGCTATCTCCGGCTATAACTGATGAAATGTCCTCATAGGCCTCTTTGATTTTACTTTTATGACTAATTCCTGCTGTAGAGTCTAAACCCGACTTGCTTTCAACTAGGTACTCTTCAGTTTCATTAGAAAAAAATCCATCAAACCCCTTTTTAATCGAACCTTCCTCCAAATTAAAAAAAAGAAACTCTTGCTTTAGGTTAGATTGTCTCAAATAAAGATGAACAAAAAACTCTGCAACTGCGCCTATTTGAGTTCGGTAATCTTTCGAGTTAAGAAAACGAAAGAAGTTTGACTTAACTAAGTCCAAAGACGAACAGCTATCACCCTCACATATTTGAACTAAGTTTTCATCTAATTGTTTAATGACCTCCGGTGTTAAATCGACTAAGTCGATAACATGAAGTTCAACGCCTTTAGAAATGCTTTTTATTTCGGAGACTAACAAATTGAATCCTCATTAAATGATTTTTGATGCTAAATGTAAGACTGAGGGGGCTCATTTATTCAAATTCACTCCGGGAAAAGTAAGCTTATTTATTTCAATGTCAGCGTGTTTTAAAATGCCAACATTAAGAGGAATAAATCGAATCTCTGCTCTGAAAATTTAAATATTCTAACAGTGGATTAATTTTTGCTTTTTCCATTTACATAACAACTTGTATATCGAGTTAGACCATTTAAACTAATAAAATAAGTTATCTATTCTAAGTGTAATCTCCTGGTTTTTATTAATTTAAGCGGTAATGGGGTCAAGGCGGTAATGGGGTCAGGTCTTGCCTTTTTCCCTTCTAATTAGAGCTGGTAGCAAAGAACAAGAGCTGCGCCCACGCTGAACCTTTTTTTAGGTCATAACTGCCTTCCTGAATACTGCTGCAGATATTGCATCAAAGAGAACCTTGCCTTGGGCAAAACCCACGCTACCGCCCGTCACTGATCTCAGGCTTAAGCGCATCCCTGCTTCCTCGTCTGTGTCCATTCTTGTCGCGTCATGGTGAAAAGGCAATGACAAAGGGCGCATTTTGCGAGGCGTTTGTTTGAGTTTGGTGTTGTTTGGTTGAGTTTTGTCCGGTTTGGCGGGGTGGGGGGCTCAGGCGTGTCTGCAGACCAAGCGCCGTTGTTCGGGCCGGTGCGGCTTGCTCTGGTTCCCCGCCTTCGCGGGGAAGACGGGGGAGTGCGGGGATGGCGGGGTGATGGGGGAGTGGCCGGTGTGAGATGGGGCTTTTCGGTTGGTGCTGGTGGTGTTTGAGGGGCCGCCTGGATCCCCGCCTTCGCGGGGATGACGGGGGAGTGCGGGGATGACGGAGTGGTAGTGCACCATAACAAAGCATTAACATCCTAAATGGGCTGATTTGAAGTATTCATTTCTTTTATGGCGGGTGGGGCTCTAGCATCGGGGTTATGCGCTAAACCGGTGTTTCTCGGCGCAGCAACCATCAGCTACAAGGAAGGAGTCTTACCATGCAAATGCCCAACACCCTCACCATCCCCAACGGCGAAAAAGTCCGCGGCATCTTCTCCCGCGAGGAGATGCTCTCCCGCCAGCAAAAGTTGCGCCAGTACATGGCCGCCAACGAGGTGGATGCGGTGCTGTTCACTTCCTACCACAACATCAACTACTTCAGTGATTTTGTGTACTGCCGTTTCGGCCGCGATTACGGCCTGGCGGTCACCCAGGACATCCACACCACCATCACCGCCAATATCGACGGCGGCCAGCCCTATCGCCGCAATGCCCTGGGCGACAACCTGGTGTATACCGACTGGCAAAAAGACAACTTCTTCCGCGCCGTGCAGCAGCTGATTGGCGGCGCCCGGCGGGTGGGGGTGGAGTTCGACCACCTCAGCCTGCAAAACCTGGACAAGCTCAAGGCCGCGCTGCCCGAGGCCGAGTTGGTGGACATCGGCGTGCCCACCATGAAGATGCGTATGATCAAGTCGGCGGAAGAAATTGCGCTTATCAAGCAGGGCGCCCGGGCGGCGGACGTGGGCGGCGCCGCCATTCGCGATGCCATCGCGGTGGGCGTGCCGGAGTATGAAGTGGCCCTGGCCGGCACCCAGGCCATGGTGCGCGAAATTGCCCGCACCTTCCCCCATGGCGAGCTGATGGACACCTGGGTGTGGTTCCAGTCCGGCATCAATACCGACGGCGCCCACAACCCGGTGACCAGCCGCAAGATTGAGGCCGGCGACATCTTAAGCCTGAACACCTTCCCGATGATCGGCGGCTACTACACCGCCCTGGAGCGGACCCTGTTCAGCGAATACGCCTCCGATCGCCACCTGGAGCTGTGGGAGATCAACTGCAAGGTGCACCGCCGCGGCCTGGAGCTGATCAAGGCCGGCAACCGCTGCTGCGACATCGCCGCCGAGCTGAACGAGATCTTCGCCCAGCACGACGTGCTGCAATACCGCACCTTCGGCTACGGCCACTCCTTCGGCACCCTCAGCCACTACTACGGCCGCGAGGCGGGGCTGGAGCTGCGGGAAGACATAGACACGGTGCTGCAGCCGGGCATGGTGGTGTCGATGGAGCCGATGATCATGCTGCCCGAAGGGCTGCCCGGCGCCGGCGGCTACCGCGAGCACGACATCCTGGTGATCAGCGAAAGCGGGGTCGAAAACATCACCCGCTTCCCGTTCGGCCCCGAGCACAACATCATCAAGGGCTAACGCATTCGGCTCGCCTGTTTCAGGCGGGCCTTTGTGTTTTGCAGGCACCCACAACTGCAAGACGCAACGGCAATAGAGGGAGTCATTATTGCCAAACTACTTCTGGTGAGGCCGGCCAGGCCGGTGGAATCAGGGAACTTAAACCAGCCTCGGCAGAGGCTGCTCGAAGAGGTAGAAGAGATGTTGATGCAATCCTGGACCATGGAATGGTTTGCCTATCTTAACGCCATCATCCTCGCCTGGGCCGCGCTGGCCTACGGCTACCGGCAGTATGTGCGCAAAGACCACCGCCGTTGCTGAACGGCCGGGCCAACACACGTTAAAGGGAACTTGAGATGGAAAATTACCCGTGGTTGAACTGGGCCCTGCTATTGGGCTCGTTCGGAATATTGATCTTTATCGGCTATCTCTCCAGCCGGGTGGTGAAAGACAGCGACGAAACCGGCTTTCTGGTGGCCGGGCGCAGCCTGGGGCCCTTTGTGGGCGCCGGCACCATAGTGGCCACCGGCTTCAGCGGCTGGGGCTTTATGGGCTCGCCGGGGGTGGCCTACGAGTTCGGCTCCATCGAGGTGCTGGGCAACTTCTTCTTCGCCCCGGCCATGGTGATTGCCGTGCTCTACTTCGCCGGTTTTCTGCGCCGCCGGGCCGACGAGCTGGGCAGCTGCACCATTCCCGAATACGTGGCCCAGCTGCACGGCGGCGGCGCCCTGCTGGAGCGCTGGGTCAAGGGGGTGGCGGCGGCCATTACCATAGTGCTGCTGCTGGTGTTCCTCACCAGCCAGATCAAGGCGGTGGGGCTCTTGGGCGCCTCCTGGCTCGGCATAGGCTTAAGCGATAGCGCGCTGCTGATGATCTCGGTGATCATCCTCTACACCATGCTCGGCGGCCTGGCCGCGGTGGCCTGGACCGACACCCTGATGGTGGCGGGCATGGGCATCGGTGCCCTGGTGATGATGGTGCAGGTGTTCACCGACGTCAGCCCCATGGAAATGGTGGCGCGGCTCAACGCCATCGATCCCCAGCTGCTCAACCCCACCACCTCGGCGCCCTACGGCGAGAGCCGGGGCTCGGTGTTCCTGGTGCTGCCCTATGCCTTCTTGTTCACCGCCGTGCTGCCCTATATGGCGGTGCGTTTCCTGGCCTTCAAACCCACGGTGAAGATGCACCAGGTGGCCATTTGGGTGGCGCCCATGGGCTGCCTGCTCAGCCTGGTGCCCATCGTCGGCATCTATGTGCGGGTGGCGCACCCGGAGCTGGCCGAGCCGGATCAGGCCATGCCGGTGTATTTGGCCAACTTCCTGCACCCGGCCCTGGCGGGGGTGATCACCCTGTTCATCCTGTTCGCCATGAAATCCACCGCCAACTCGCTGCTGCACACCGTGTCCAGCGCCGCCTCCCACGACTTGCGCACCGCCCTGTTCCCGCACAGCCGGGCCTCGGGTGCCCGCATTTTGTGGATCAACCGCATCTGGGTGGCCATTCTCGGTTTGGTCGGCTTCCTGATGATGCTGTACGCGCCGCCTTTTATGCTGTCCTGGCTCGGCATCCTGGGCTCCGGCACCCTGCTGGCGGTGATGATAGGCCCGGTGTTTATCTCCGCCTTCTGGCAGGGCAACGGCTACGGCGCCCTGGCCGCCATGTTCACCGGCCTGGTCACCAGCGGCGGCTTCCTGCTGTTCACCAAGGTCGGCTGGGTGGAAGGTCCGCTCTACGGCTGCCTGGCCTCCGGCCTCACCTATGTGCTGGTGAGCAAGCTTACCTCGGGCCAGCGCGCACCGCGCCGCGCCACCGCCTGAACAGGGAAGGGGGAAGTCAATTTGGGCGCCGCAAGGCGCCCTTTTTCGGCTTTTACCCCGGCACGCAACGTTGTCACTCCCGCGCTTTCCCTGTCACTCCCGCGTTTTACTTCGTCACTCCCGCGCAGGCGGGAGTCCATGGGGGTCTGCAGA
Organism: Zobellella sp. DQSA1; assembly: GCF_041950555.1. Classification (GTDB taxonomy): domain Bacteria; phylum Pseudomonadota; class Gammaproteobacteria; order Enterobacterales; family Aeromonadaceae; genus Oceanimonas. The sequence continues at coordinate 2,556,225 of NZ_CP169531.1, read as the reverse complement.
CCCGGCGCTGTGGTTTGGGCAGCTGCCCCTTGCCCTGGATCCCCGCTTTCGCGGGGATGACGGCGTTGTTGGATGCTGCTGGCTTTTACCTTTGTGGGCAAGGCGGGGCCGGCCTGGGTATGGTCATTCTTACAACGAAAGGCCGATCATCAGGTAGATCAGGGTCGACAGCAAGGCGACCACCAGGGCATAGGGGATCTGGGTCTTGATATGATCGATATGGTCCGAGGCCGCGCCCGTCGATGCCAGGATGGAGGTGTCGGAGAGGGGGGAGCAGTGGTCGCCAAAAACGCCGCCGCCCGCTACCGCCGCCACGGTGGCGTAGACGAGGGGGGTTATTTCATTGGCGCTGAAGCTGAAGGCCAGGGGGGCGGCCAGGGGCATCATAATGGCGAAGGTGCCCCAGGAGGTGCCGGTCGAGAAGGCGATAATGGCGGCAATCAAAAAGGTCAGCATCGGCAGCAGGGCCGGGGTCAGCCAGGACTGGGTAGCTTCTATAATGAATTTCGCCGTGCCCATGTCCTTGGACAGCTGGTTCAGGGCATAGGAGAACGCCAGGATGATAATGGCCGGCATTACACCTTTCATGCCCGAGGTCGCCGTTTTCATAATATCGTTGAACGGAATGCCCTGGAGCCTCATCACGATGCCGGACACCACGGCGGCACACAAAAAGGCTTCCATGGTTTTTGCCGAGCCCATGCCGACAAAGGTGCCCACCGCCACGCCGATAACGATAAAGACCGGCAGGAAAAAGTTCAGCAGCAGCCCGGTACCGGCGCCTTCATGGGGCTTGATGTCGGTCAGCTCTTCTCCCATCAGCGGATCGGCGCCGTCCCGCAGTACCTTTCCCTGCTCCTGGGCCCTTTTTTCCGCGGCGCGCATGGGGCCGAAGTCCGGAACAATCTTGAGGATGACCAGCCCGACCATGGCCACGGCCAGCAAGGCATAGGTATTGAACGGAATGGAGTGCACAAAAACGCTCATCGCCTGCTCGGCATTTTCAATGGGGCCTATGCCGATCAGCAGCCCGGCAATAAACACCGCCCAGCCGGTAATGGGCACCAGTACGCTCACCGGGGCGGAGGTCGAGTCGGCAATATAGGCCAGCTTTTCGCGCGACACCCGGAATTTATCGGTTAAGCCCCGAATGGTGGAGCCGACGAACAGGGGGCTGAAGTAGTCGCTGAAGAACACGAACATGCCCATAAACCAGCCGACCAGCTGCACTTTTACCCGGGTCAGGGCTTTCTTTTCTACCCAGAGGGTAAAGTTGCGTATCGCCCCCGTGCGCTGGAAGAAGGCGATGACCACGCCGATAAACAGCTCCAGCAGCAGTATCCAGGAGAAGCTGGTGCTGCCCAGCGAGTTTTTCAGCAGGGTAGGGAAGCCCAACAGGCCGCTGCCCATGGCCAATACCCCCACAAAGCAGGCCACCGCCAGGGAGAAAACCGTATTCCGGGTAATAAAGGCCAAAATGATGGCGATGGTTGCCGGCAGTATCGAAATGGCTCCCAGGTGTTCCATGTTGTCCATAGCAAAGTATCCTTGTTTATCCTGTGAAAAGGTCCTGGAGCCGGTTTACGATCGTAAACCGGCTCTTATCTTTCGTCTTTCGCGCGGTGTTTTTCCCAGTTTGAAACGAGCTGGAAGCCAAGGCGGCGCACCGGTTGCGGCGGCATCCAACTGGCCTGCCCGAACAGCCGGGCAATGTCCGGAACGGCTTCCCCCAGGGCCTGTTTGGCCAGCAGCTCTCCCAACAGGGTGCCCTTGACCACGCCGCCGCCATTGCAGCCGGCCGCCACATGGAGCCGCGGGCCTATTTCTCCCCATAGCGGCGCGCCGTTGTGGGTAAAGCCGGTCGTTCCGCCCCACACATGGGTAAGCGGCAGGGCCAGATCCGGGTAGCGCCGCTGCAGGCTTGCCTGCAGTTTCAGGGCAACGGCGTCGTTGTCCGACTCCTGCTCGAAGCTGTATTCGGAGCGGATCAGCAAGCGCCGGTCCGCGGTGGTGCGCAAGGTACAGCCCAGCCGATGGGCGGGTAGCAGTCCCCAGCAGCCGGCGCCAAGGCGCTGCCAGACGGCATCCGGCAGGGGGGCGGTGAGGGCGGCGTAGGTATAGATCACGCTCAACCGGGCGGGATCGGCCCCCAGGTGGCGTGAAAAGGCGTTGTTGGCCAGGATGACATGCCGCGCCTGTACTTCTCCCCGGGGAGTGGTCACTCGCCAATGTTGATGGTCGTGGGCAAGGGTGGTCACCGGGCTGTGTTCAAACAGGGAGATGTTCCCGGGCCGGTTGTCCACCAGCCCCCGGATCAGGGCGGCCGGCTGCACCAGGGTGCAGTCGGGCGAGTACAGGCCGGCCCGGTAATACGCCGAGCCCGTCCGTTCGGCCAACTGGGCGCGCGACAGCTCCTCGAATTCCAGGCCGGCCGCCTGCAAAAAGGTCCGGTAGGCGGTCAGTGATTTCATGCCGGCGTCACCCGCCGCGGCGCGGTAGGTGCCCGACTGCCGCCACTGGCAGTCGATGGCGTGCTCTTCAATAAAGTGCTTCAGCCGGGAAACGGTGGCCTTACTGAGCCGGTTGATTTCCCCCATCCGGAGCAGTTGATCCGTCGCCGCATCATTGGCGAGGGCAATTTCAAGCAAAAAGCCGGAGTTCCTGCCCGGGCTGCCTTCGCCGACACCGGACGCATCCAGCAGATAAACGGATTGATCCGGCCGTTGCCGGGCCCAATATCGGGCCGCCGCCATCCCGGTAAAACCGGCGCCAATCACGACGACATCGGCCCGGTGGCTCTCCTCGAGGGCGGGCGCGGGCTCCCGTTTGGCCAGCAGGTCGTTCCAGCCGCAGCTACGTTGGTAGCCCGGATAGGTGTGGTGTTGGGGCATAACCGTCATTCCTCCAGGCTGATGAGTCCGCGCGCTTGTTGAACCATGGTGGCGATTTCGTTTTTCATGGCGCCGATAACCTGCTCCTGGTGTTGCGGGGTTTTTCGTGACTTCAGCATGGAGCAACTGAGGGCGCCCATGGGGTGGCCGCTATGGTCGATGATGGGCAGGGCCAGGCCGGTATATTCGGGCAGCCCCGAACTCTCTACCCCGCGGGCGAAGCCTTGCGTTCTCAGGTGCTCTATCTCGGCCAGGATGTCACGGGTGTCGATGGCATATTCCCGTGCCAGCCTGGGGGCATTGTGCTCAAGGATATGCTCGCACTCGGTGGTATTCAGATCCGCCAACAGGGCGATGGAGGCCTGGCCGACGCCCAACGGCATGCGCCCACCAATGCTGCGCGCAAAGCTGGCAACGGGGTACCGGCCATGCTGGACCTCGAGGCAAATGGCGTAATAGCCGTCCCGGATAAACAGAAAGAAGCTGTCGCCAAGCTGTTCGGCCAGGCGCAGCAGGCAGGGCCGGGCGAGTTCCCGCAGGCCGCTGCCGTTGCCGGCTTTCGAACCCAGCACCAGCAACTCATAGCCCAGGTAATAGCGGCCCCGCTCCTGCCCCGGACGCAGAAAACCTTCCTGCCGCAGGCCCTGCAAGAGGCGATAGACGGTGGTGCGGCTGAGCTCGGTCTGGCACAAAAAATCGTCTACGGTGGCGCCCCGGTACCCGCTCTCGGCAACAATGCGCAGCAATGTCATGGCCCGGGCCAGGGTTTGCGGGCCCAGGCTCTGTGGTCTGGCAGATGACGGAGGCGTTTGCATAGGGATACCTGTGGTGGTTTTAACAGAATCATAACGAGACGGCCGACTTTAATCGTCCCGATATATGGGAAAATGGGCCGCAGCCATACAATACCCGGCCTGGAACAGAAGGCCCTTCGTAGACGCGCATGTATTTACGTGGCGAACAGCGCCGGCCTTTACATGGCCGGCAGGCTCCCGCGACTGACATCGCGGCTAGGGTCGCTCCCCATGAGTTGGTCACTCCCGCGAAGGCGGGAGCCCAGGCGCGTCTGCAGATCCGGCGCCGCAGCCCGGGCCGGTGCAACCTGCCCTGGATCCCCGCCTTCGCGGGGAAGACGGCAAATCCAATTTTCATAGAGGGCGGGGGAGCCGGCAGCAGGCAAGGGAAATGGGTGAATGGTAGACGCGAATTTATTCGCGTGGCCGAGTCAAAGCCTAATACCCTGCCATTTGCCATCGGAAAACCAGTCGGCCAGGTGGTCGATCAGGGCGCGCACCGCGGGGGAGAGGTGTTTACGCGAGGGGTAGAGGGCGTAAATATCCATCACCTTGGGTTGCCACTCGGGCAGCAGCTGCACCAGCTCGCCGCGGGCCAGGGCGCCGTGGGCCAGGTAAGCGGGCTGCAGGCTGACTCCCATGTCCAGGAGGGCCGCGCTGAGCAGGGTGGTGGCTTCGTTCGCCGTCAGCCGGCAATTCACCTCTACCGACTCGTGCCGGTCATCGCGGCTTAAATGCCAGATATGGCGCTCGAAGTTCTTGTAGCCCAGGCACCGGTGCCGGGTCAGATCGGCGGGCTGGGTGATGTCCGGCGAGCCGTTGAGGTAACGCTGGGTGGCCACCAGCACCGACTCGCAGCGGCCGATGGGCTTGCCGATAAGCGACGGATCCGGGTCGGCGGCGATACGAATGGCCAGGTCGATGCGCTCCGCCACCAGATCGGCCGCCCTGTCCTGCACCTCTATGTCGATATCCACCCGGGGGTAGCGTTCCATAAAGGCTTTCACCGCGGGAATGAGCTGCGCAAAGCCGAAGGACATACTGGCCGCCACCCGGATTTTCCCCGCCGGCTCGTCCCGCCCCGTCAACTGGTACTGCAAGCCCTCGGCCTGCTCGACCCAGGCCTGCACCTGCGGCAGGCACTGTTCACCGGCGGAGGTGAGTGACACCCTGCGCGTGGTGCGGTTGAGCAAGCGGGCACCGAGCCAGCTTTCCATGGCGTCGATATAGCGCGTTACCATGGGGCGCGACATCTCCAGCCGCTCGGCGGTGGCGGTAAAGCTGTGGGTGGCGGCCACATCGACCAGCACCCTGGCGGCGATTAAACGATCCATTACATGCTCGATTGAAGAAACAATGATGTTAGTTTTTAGCCGTATATCCGAACAAGTTCAAGCCGTAAACTGCTCCCCATACAACGAACCCATTCGGAGCAACCAAGATGAAAACATTCACCACCCTCGCCACCAGCCTGCTGCTTTCCGGCGCGGCCATGGCGGCGCAACCCTTAACACTGGAGCTGTACAACGCCGACGGCAACAGTTTCCACGTCAACTCCACCCTGGTGTACGGCGACACCGAGGCCATGGTGGTCGATACCGGTTTCACCCGGGCGGACGCGCTGCGCATCGCCGCCAGGGTGCTGGACTCGGGCAAGCAGCTCAAGACCATCTTTATCAGCCAGGCGGATCCGGACTACTACTTCGGCGCCGAGGTGTTGCAGCAGCTGTTCCCCCAGGCGGAGCTGGTCGCCACGCCGGCGGTGCGTGACGCCATCGCCTCGAAACTGGAAGGAAAACTGGCGTTCTGGGCGCCTCAAATGGGCGACAACGCGCCGGTCAAGCCGGTGCTGCCCACGGCCTACAACGGCAACAGCCTGAGCATCGACGGCCAGACCATCGAGATCCGCGGTACCGACGGCGTTCTGAGCCATCGTCCTTACCTGTGGATCCCGGCCAACAAGGCCATACTGGGCAATGTGGCGGTATACGGCAATCTCCATCTCTGGATGGCCGATGCCCAAAGCGATGAAGAGCGTGCCGCCTGGGCCGGGCAACTGGACGACATGGCGGCCCTCGAGCCCGAGGTGGTGATCCCCGGCCATATGCTGCCGGGCACCCAAACCGACGCTTCCGCCATCGCCTTTTCGCAACGCTACCTGGCGGATTTTGCCCAAGCGAAGGCGGAGAGTGAAAACAGCGCGCAGCTTATCGACGCCCTGGGCCGGGCCTACCCCGAGGCGGGCCTGCCCATGGCGCTGGAAATCGGGGCAAAAGTCCATATGGGAGAAATGAAATGGTAACGGCGCACTATATTTTCGACCCCGTGTGCGGCTGGTGCTACGGCGCCGGCTCCCTTATCGGGCAACTGAGCCGGATGGTGGGAGTGCAGCTGGCGCTGCACCCCGGCGGCATGATGCGCAAAACCGCGATCGATGCCGGTTTTCGCCGGCATATTCTCGAAGCCGATCAGCGCATCGAGGCGCAGACGGGGCAGGTTTTCGGGGCGCCCTACCTGGAGCTTGTTGCCAGCGGCGCGACCCTGGTGCTGGACTCCTATATCACCGCCCAGGCCGTGATCGCCGCCGGGCATTTGGGGCTGGCGGAGGTGGAGATGTTGCACCGCATCCAGCAGGCCCATTACCAGGCGGGGTTGCCGGTGTATCGGACGGAGACCCTGTCCGCCCTGGCCGGCCAGCTCGGCATTGCCCCCGAGGCCTGGGCCCGGGCCATGAGTCAGGCGGGCGAGGAGGTGGAAGCTGCAGTGCGGCACAGCCGCCAACTGATGGAGCAGTTCGGCCTGGGCGGTTTTCCGTCGATGCTGATGGAAAGGGAAGGGCAGTGGCAGGCCGTCGGCCTGAGCCGGTTTTATGGCCGCCCGGACGAATGGCGGTCTTTCTGGCAACAGCAGTTGGCCTGACGGCGGGAGCCCGGGCGTGTCTGCAGCCCCGGCGCCGTGGTTTGGGCCGGTGCCCTTTGCCCTGGATCCCCCCCTTCGCGGGGATGACGAGGGAGGCGCGGGGATGACGGGAAGGTGTCACTCCCGCGCTTTACTTCGTCACTCCCGCGCAGGCGGGAGTCCATGGTTGTCTGCCGACTCGGCGCCGTGGTTTGGGCCGGTGTCCCTTGCCCTGGATCCCCGCCTTCGCGGGGATGACGAGGGAGACGCGGGGATGACGGGAGGGTGTCACTCCCGCGCTTTACTTCGTCACTCCCGCGCAGGCGGGAGTCCATGGGTGTCTGCAGACCCGGCGCCGTGGTTTGGGCCGGTGCCCTTGCCCTGGATCCCCGCCTTCGCGGGGATGACGAGGGAGGCGCGGGGATGACGAGGGAGGCGCGGGGATGACGGGAGGGTGTCACTCCCGCGCTTTACTTCGTCACTCCCGCGCAGGCGGGAGTCCATGGTTGTCTGCAGCCCCGGTGCCGTGGTTTGGGCCGGTGTCCCTTGCCCTGGATCCCCGCCTTTTACTTCGTTACTCCCGCGCAGGCGGGAGTCCATGGTTGTCTGCCGACCCGGTGCCGTGGTTTGGGCCGGTGTCCCTTGCCCTGGATCCCCGCCTTTTACTTCGTCACCCCGCGCAGGCGGGAGTCCATGGGGGTCTGCGGACCCGGCGCCGTGGTTTGGGCCGGTGTCCTTTGCCCTGGATCCCCGCCTTTTACTTCGTCACTCCCGCGCAGGCGGGAGTCCATGGTTGTCTGCGGACCCGGTGCCGTGGTTTGGGCCGGTGTCCCTCGCCCTGGATCCCCGCCTTCGCGGGGATGACGAGGGAGGCGCGGGGATGACGGGAGGGCGTCACTCCCGCGCTTTACTTCGTCACTCCCGCCTTTTACTTCGTCACTCCCGCGCAGGCGGGAGTCCATGGGTGTCTGCAGCCCCGGCGCCGTGGTTTGGGCCGGTGCCCTTGCCCTGGATCCCCGCCTTCGCGGGGATGACGAGGGAGGCGCGGGGATGACGGGAAGGTGTCACTCCCGCGCTTTACTTCGTCACTCCCGCGCAGGCGGGAGTCCATGGTTGTCTGCCGACCCGACGCCGTGGTTTGGGCCGGTGTCCTTTGCCCTGGATCCCCGCCTTCGCGGGGATGACGAGGGAGGCGCGGGGATGACGGGAGGGTGTCACTCCCGCGCTTTACTTCGTCACTCCCGCGCAGGCGGGAGTCCATGGTTGTCTGCCGACCCGGCGCCGTGGTTTGGGCCGGTGCCCTTTGCCCTGGATCCCCGCCTTCGCGGGGATGACGAGGGAGGCGCGGGGATGACTAGGGAGGCGAGGGGATGACGGGCAGGCGTCAGGGCGGGGACTGCCGCGCTTATTCGCCGCTGGGTTTCTTGCGCCGCATGGGCGCCATGCCGTCGTCGGAGCCCAGGCCCGGCCCGGTGAAGCGGTCGGCCCGGCTGTGCGCCGGCTTGGCGGGTTTCTTCACCGGCGTACGCTGGGGCTTGCCCTTGGCGGCTGGCTTGGGCCCGGCCTTAATGAGGGGCTTGGCCGCCCGGGGCTTGATGCCCCTGAACTTGCCTTCCAGCCCCTCGATGCTGGCAAAGGCGATGTCCTGCTGCAGAAAGCGTTCAATCCGCTTGAAGGCGTCCCAGTCCTTGGGGCCCACCAGCGATACCGCCGCACCGCTGGCGCCGGCGCGCCCGGTGCGGCCGATGCGGTGCACGTATTCTTCCGCCTGCCGGGGCAGGTCGAAGTTCACCACCAGCGACACCTGCAGCAGGTCCAGCCCGCGCGAGGCCAGATCCGTGGTGATCAGCAGCCGTTGCTGACCCCGGCTGAAGCTTTCCATCATGCGGTTGCGCTCGGCCTGGCTCATGTCGCCGTGCAGCGCGGCGGCGGCCTGCCCCTGCTCCTGCAGCAGGGCCGCCAGCCGTTCGGTATCGGCGCGGGTGGCGGTGAAGACGATGGCCTGCTGGTAGTCTTCATGGCCGAGCAGGTGCATCAGCAGCGCCTGCTTGTGGTCCAGGTGGTCGCACAGCATGAAACGCTGTTCAATATCCTGGTGCTCGGCGTTGGCGGCCCCCACGGCTACCCGCTTGGGCGCCTTGAGCAGGAGTGCGGCCATGTCGTTCGCCTCGGCGTGATCCAGGGTGGCGGAAAACATCAGGGTCTGGCGGCGGCGGTGGTCGGCGGCCTGGTGGATCTGCTCCAGCTGGGGCGCGAAACCCAGGTCCAGCATGCGGTCGGCTTCATCCAGGATCAGCAGCTCCAGGCCGTTCAGCAGTAGCGAACGGGCCTCCAGGTGGTTGGCCAGCCGGCCCGGTGTGGCCACGATCACGTCCGGCGACTTGCGCAGCGCCTTGAGCTGATCGTTGAAGTTTTCTCCCCCCAATAACAGGGCGATGTTGAGCCCGCTGCCGCTGGTGAGCGAGCGCAACTGGCTGAACACCTGCCTGGCCAGCTCCCGGGTGGGGGCCAGGATCAGGGCACGCGGATCCCGCTTGCTCAGCGCCTTGGTTTTCAGCAGCCGGTGCAGGGCCGGCAGCAGAAAGGCCAGGGTCTTGCCGGAGCCGGTTTGGGACGAGGCCATCAGATCATGGCCGGCCAGCACCACAGGAATGGCGTTTTCCTGGATCTCGGTGGGGGTGTCCAGGCCTAAGTGGGCCAGGGCCTTGAGAAGACGGGAGTCCAGTCCAAAATCGTTGAAATGTGGGGATTGTTGCGCCAAGTCACTGCTCCGGGAGTAGGGAAGTCGGCCGACCCGGACAGGGCCACCGCAGAAAAAGGAGACGTATTGTAGCGAAACTCGGGGCGGATGTAATGATCTGGCGTTATTCGGGGCGATATCGGCCGGAACCGGGCGGGAGCCCGGGTTTTTCTGCAGCCGCACAGGAGGATGGGTCAGCGCCTCGAATTCGGTGGAGCTTTTGGCTAACATCGGAGTCATTGTGCGCCACGGAGGCCTCGCTATGCCCATGCCGTTTGAGCCCCAGTCAGGCAGCGGCCTGACCCGGGAACTGATTGAAGTGCTGTTTCCCATGTTCGAGCAGGCCAGCGCCGGTGCCATTGCCGTGGACCGGGAAGGGCGTATCAGCTGGATCAACGCCCGCTATGCCAACCTGCTCGGCATTGCCGATGCCCACACCGTTATCGGCCGGCCGGTGCGTTCGGTGATCCCCCACAGCCGGATGCCGGAAGTGGTGGAAACCGGCCGGCCGCTGCTGCTCGACATCATGGAATACCAGAGCCAGCAGCTGGTGGTGACCCGGCTGCCGTTCTTCGACGAGCAGGGGCGGGTGAGTGGGGCCGTGGCCTTCGTGTTGTTCGACGATCTGCAGCCGCTGACGCCCCTGGTCAGCAAATACCGCCGCCTGCACCAGGATCTGCTGGCGGCCAAGCGCGCCCTGGCCAAGCGCCGCCGCGGCACTCGTTACCAGTTGGGTGACTTCGTCGGGGCCAGCCCGGCGGCGCTGGAGGTCAAGCGCCGGGCCCGGCTGGCGGCGGGGCGCGACATTCCGGTGCTGTTGCTGGGCGAAACCGGCACCGGCAAGGAAGTGCTGGCCCAGGCCATCCATTCGCTCTCGGCCCGGGCCGAGGGGCCCTTCGTGGGGGTGAACCTGGCCGCGATTCCGGAAAACCTGCTCGAGGCCGAATTCTTCGGGGTGGCGCCGGGGGCCTATACCGGCGCCGAGCGGCGCATGCGCGAGGGCAAGTTCCAGCTGGCCCACGGCGGCACCCTGTTCCTGGACGAGGTGGGCGACATGCCCCAGGGGCTGCAGGCCAAGCTGCTGCGCGCGCTGCAGGAACGGGAGATAGAGCCGCTGGGTTCCAACCAGGTGGTGCCGGTGGACGTGCGGGTGCTGGCCGCCACCAGCCGGGATCTGGCCGCCATGGTGGCCGAGGGCAGCTTCCGTTCCGATCTTTACTACCGGCTGAACGTGCTGGAAATTCCCATTCCGCCGCTGCGCGCGCGGCTGGCGGATCTGGGGATTTTGTGCGAGGCCCTGCTGGAAGACATCTGCATCGGCCAGGAGCGGGTCGAGATCACCGCCGCGGCGGTGGCCGAGCTGGGCCGCCACCCCTGGCCGGGCAATATCCGCGAGCTGCGCAATGTGCTGGAACGGGCCTTCACCATGAGCGAGGGCGCCGAGGTGCTGGAGGTGGACACCCTGCACCGGGTGTTGCCGGCTACGTCGGCGCAGCCGCAAGCGGAGCAAACCGGCGCCGAACCCGGGGTGGCGGAGCCCGAACCCAGACCCCTGGCCGAGGTGCTGGCCCGCGCCGAGGCCGAGGCCATTCACGCCGCCCTGGCCCGCTGCAAGGGCAACCGCAGCCAGGCGGCCCGGCTGCTGGGGGTGTCCCGCTCCGTGTTCTACGAGAAGCTGGCCCGCCATTCCTGAATTCCGGACGGTTGTCCGGAATTCAGGACGCTTCAAATGACCCTTACCTTCCCATCTGTCCTGATTTCAGGACGGGTTGACCCCTCCGACGCGGGCGCATTTCTGTAAACCGTTGTTTCACATAAAATTTACATATTTGGCACATTTCATGTATTTAATGAGATGAACGTCATCATACCCGGTTGAGTCACTGCCGGGCCCAAGGATTGAACCAAGCAGAAGGAATAATCCATGTCGATCAAGAACATGTTGTCCCGCTTTACCCAGGGTATGGCCACCGCCGTGCTGTGCGCCGGTGTCATAAGCGCGCCGGCCGCCGCCGTGGAAAAGGTGCGCTGGCAGGTGCCTCTGGCCTTTCCTTCCCACCTGGTGGGGCTGACCACGCCGGTCAAGCACCTGTCCGAATCGCTGGCGGCCATTTCGGGCGGCGACGTGCAGCTGCGCTACTACGAGCCGGGCGAGCTGGTGCCGCCCTTCGAGATCATGGACGCGGTGGGCTCGGGCAAGTACCCGGCGGGCTACACCTGGGTCGGCTACGACCAGGGCACCATTGCCGCCCTGCCGCTCTATTCGGGCGCGCCCTTCAACATGGAGCCGCCGGCCTACCTGGCCTGGTATTACGAAGGCGACGGCAAGGCCCTGCTGGAGGAGATCTACGCCGAGCGCAACATCCACCCCATGCTGTGCAGCATCATCGGGCCGGAAGGGGCCGGCTGGTTCAAGCAGCAGATTGCGAGCCTGGATGATTTCAAGGGCCTGCGCATTCGCTTCGCCGGCATCGGCGGCAAGGTGCTGGAACAACTGGGGGCCTCGGTCACCATGGTGCCGGGAGCGGAGATCTTCCAGTCGCTGGAGCGCAACACCATCGACGCCACCGAGTTCTCCCAGCCGGCCATCGACAAGATGCTGGGCCTGGATCAGATAGTGAAGAACTACATCATGCCCGGCTGGCACCAAACCCTGACCACCTCGCACCTGCTGGTCAACAAGGACGTCTGGAACGGCCTCGAGCCCCAGACCCGGGCGCTGATCGAGATGGGCTGCGAGTCCGCCACCCTCAAGGGCTTCGCCCAGAGCGAGTGGGCCCAGCCCACGGCGCTGCGCGACTACGAGAAGGAAGGGGTGAAGGCCCAGGTGCTGCCCGAACCGGTGCTGCGCGAGCTGGAAAAAGTCACTGCCCAGGTGATGGACGACATCGCCGCCGAGGACGAGATGTTCAACCGGGTGCTGACCAGCCAGCGCGATTTCATGAAACACCACGCTATCTGGCACGGCAAGGGCTACCTGCCGCGCGACTTCTACCAGTACGACTAAGGCCGTGCACGGCGGCGGGCACCCTGGTGCCCGCCTCATCCTTACCTGTGTAACGAGGTAGCTATGTCTCAACCCAATGAATCCGGCACCGATCTGCCCAGCAACCGGATCTCGTGCCGGCTCGACGCCCTGGTGGCGGCCGTGGGCCGGCTCAGCTCCTGGCTCTGGCTGGCGGTGCTGGCGGTGGTGCTGGCCAACGTGTTCAGCCGCTTCGTGCTGTCGGCGGGCTCCATCGCCCTGGAGGAGCTGTCCTGGCACCTGTTCGGCATCGCCATGATGCTGACCCTGGGGTTTGCGGTGGTACGCGACGACCACGTGCGGGTAGATGTGCTGCGGGAGAAGTTTTCCCTGCGCACCCGCGCCATCATCGAGCTGGCGGGCATCACGCTGCTGGCGCTGCCGGTCATCCTGCTGATGATCGAGGTGCTGATCCCCTATGCCTACAAGGCCTATATCTACGGCGAGCGCTCCCAGGCCCCGAGCGGCCTGCCCTATCGCTTTATCTTCAAGAGCGCCCTGCCGCTGGGCCTGGTGCTGGTGGCCATCGCCCTGTTTTCCCGCGGGTTGCGCTGCATGACGCTGCTGTTCGACTTTCCCCGGGCCCGCGCGGGTGTACCGGCCCCACGCCGGGGCGGGGCCCTGCTGCCGGACATGGAGAAATAAGTCATGGAACTGGAAACCTTACTGGTGGTGGCCATGTTCGGCGCCTTTATGGTGCTGTTGCTGCTGGGCTTTCCGGTGGCCTGGGTGCTGGCGGGCACCGGCTTGCTGTTCGCCCTGCTGGGCTGGGTGCTGGTGGAGCAGTTCGATGCCAACCTCTGGTTTACCTGGAACGGCACCATGGGGGTGCTGGACGCCCGCATCTTCGGCATCGTGGCCAACGAGCTGATGGTGGCGCTGCCGCTGTTCATCTTCATGGGCATCATGCTCGACCGCTCCGGCATCGCCGAGCGGCTGATGCACAGCCTGGTGCGGGTGCTGGGGCCGCTGCGCGGCGGCTACGCCGTTACCGTGGTGATCGTGGGGGTGCTGCTGGCGGCCTCCACCGGCATCGTCGGCGCCTCGGTGGTGCTGCTCGGCATGCTGTCGCTCGGGCCCATGATGCAGGCCAACTACAACAAGAGCCTGGCGGTGGGCACCGCCTGCTCGGTGGGCACCCTCGGCATCCTGGTGCCGCCCAGCATCATGCTGGTGCTGATGGCGGACCGGCTGGGCACGCCCTCGGCATCGGTGGGCAAGCTGTTTATGGGCGCGCTGATCCCCGGGTTGATGCTGGGGATCATGTACGTGCTCTACATCCTGCTGCTGGCCTGGTGCGACAAGGAGGCGGCGCCGGCGCCCGAACGGGGCGAGCGCATGGACCTTGGCGCCTGGTGGGATGTGGTATGCGCCGTGGTGCCGCCGCTGGTGCTGATCGTGGCGGTGCTGGGCTCCATCTTCCTCGGCATCGCCACCACCACCGAGGCCTCGGCGGTGGGCGCCGCCGGCGCCCTGCTGATGGCTCGGCTGAGCCGGCGGCTGAACATGGAGGTTCTGAAGGAGTCCCTGTACCAGACCAGCCGCACCACCGCCTTTATTTTCGGCATCTTTATCGGCGCCACCGTGTTCGCCGCCGTGCTGCGCGGCCTGGGCGGCGACGACGTCATCCGCCAGGCCATTACCGGGCTGCCGTTCGGCACCACCGGCATACTGCTGACCATACTGTTCATCACCTTTTTACTGGGGTTCTTCCTCGACTGGGTGGAGATCACCCTGATCATCCTGCCGCTGGTGGCGCCGGTGGTGTTTTCGCTGGGGGTGGAGCCGGTGTGGTTTGCGGTGCTGTTCGCGCTGTGCCTGCAAACCTCCTTCCTGACCCCGCCGGTGGGCTTTGCGCTGTTCTACATCAAGGGGGTGTGCCCGCCGGGCATTACCACCCGCCATATCTACTGGGGCGTGCTGCCCTTCATCTGCCTGCAACTGCTGGGGCTGGCGCTGGTGTTCTGGTTCGAGCCGCTGGCGACCTGGCTGCCCGAGCGTATCTACGGCGGCCGTTGAATCACGGAAGTGGTGCTTAACAAGGAGAAACAACCATGCGTCTTAACAACAAAGTGGCGCTGATCACCGGCGCCGGCCAGGGCATAGGGCGGGCCATCGCCGAGCACTATGCCCGGGAGGGTGCCCGGGTGGCGGTGGCCGATCTGGAGCTGGGCCGGGCCGAGCAGGTGGCCCTGGCCATAGTGGCGGCGGGCGGCAACGCCATCGCCTTAGGCATGGACGTAACCGACGAGCAGGCGGTGGAGCAGGGCGTGGCCCGGCTGGTGCGCCACTGGGGCCGGCTGGACATCGCCCTGGCCAACGCCGGCATCCAGCACATAGACCCGTTGCACCGGCTCGCTTACGCGGACTGGAGCCGGGTGCTGAAGGTGCATCTTGACGGTGCCTTCCTGGTGACCCGGGCCGCGCTGCAACAGATGTACGCCAACGGCGGCGGCACCATGCTGTACATGGGCTCGGTGCACTCTCTCGAAGCCTCGCCGCTCAAGGCGGCCTATGTGGCGGCCAAGCACGGCATGCTCGGCCTGTGCCGGGCGGTGGCCAAGGAAGGTGCCGAGCACGGGGTGCGCAGCAACATCATCTGCCCGGGCTTCGTGCGCACGCCGCTGGTGGAGCGCCAGATCCCCGAGCAGGCCCGGGAGCTGGGCCTGAGCGAGGAAGAGGTGGTGCGCGGGGTGATGCTCAAGAACACGGTGGACGGCGAGTTCACCACCCTGGAAGACGTGGCCGAACTGGCGGTGCACCTGGCGGCCTTTCCCTCGGCGGCGCTCACTGGTCAGTCGGTGGTGGTCAGCCACGGCTGGCACATGCAATAGGAGGCGACCCCATGCAACAGCACGACATCCTCTGGACCCCGACCCCCGCCCTGCGTGAACACAGCCAACTGGCCCGCTACCTGGCCTGGCTCGAGGCGCGGGGCCTGGGTACCTTCGCCGACTACCAGGCCCTGCATCGCTGGTCGATCACCGAGCTCGAGCCCTTCTGGCAGTCGGTGTGGGACTTCTGCGGGCTGCGCTGCGTGGTGCCCGCCGAGCGGGTGCTGGGCCGGCGGGAGATGCCGGGCGCCGAGTGGTTTTCCGGCATGCGGCTGAACTTCGCCGCCAACCTGCTGCGCCATGGTGAAGGCGAGGGGGCGAGCCGGGAGGCGGTGGTCTGCCACCGCGAAACCGGCCCCGAGGCCCGCTACAGCTACGGCCAATTGCGGCGGGACGTGGGTGCCCTGGAGGCTTTTTTCCGCAGTCGGGGCATCGGTTGCGGCGACCGGGTGGCGGGGGTGGTGACCAACGGCTACGAGGCGCTGGTGGCCATGCTGGCGGCCACCAGCATGGGGGCGGTGTGGAGCTCGGCCTCGCCCGACTTCGGCGCCGGCGCCATCCTGGATCGCTTCGGCCAGATAGCCCCCTCGGCGCTGGTGCTGGTCAACGGCTACGGTTACGGCGGCAAGCGTTTCGACCGGCGCGGGGAGTTCGCGGCGATGGTGTCGGCCCTGCCCGGGCTGCGCTGCGTGGTCAGCATCCGCCAACTGCCGGAGCTGGGCCATGTCGAGGCGGAAGGGGTGACCGGCTGGGACCAGGCCCTGGCCCAGGGGGAGGGGAACGCGCCTTCCTTCACGCCGCTGCCGGCGGATCATCCGGTGTACATCCTCTATTCCTCCGGCACCACCGGCAAGCCCAAGTGCATCGTGCACGGGGCCGCCGGCATCCTGGTCAACCACGCCAAGGAGCTGATCCTGCACGGCGACCTGGCCTGCGGCGACCGCTTTATGTACTTCACCACCTGCGGCTGGATGATGTGGAACTGGCAGGCCTCGGCCCTGCTCGCCGGGGCGACGGTGATCACGGTGGACGGCTCACCCGGTCATCCGGACCTGCACCGGCTGTGGGCGTTGGCGGAGCAGGAGCGGGTCACCCATTTCGGCACCAGCGCGCGCTTTATCGCCGGCTGCCGCAAGGAAGGGCTGGCGCCGGGCCAACGCTTTGGGTTGGAGCGGCTGCGGCTGCTGTTCTCCACCGGCTCGCCCCTGCTGCCGGAAGACTACGACTGGGTCTACCGGGCCCTGCCCGGCCAACTGCTGCTGGGCTCCATCGCCGGCGGCACCGACATCTGCGGCTGCTTCGTGGGTGTCTGCCCGCTGCTGCCGGTGCGTCGGGGCGAGATCCAGTGCCGCCTGCTGGGGGTGGATGCGGTGGCGATGGATGAACGGGGAGGCGTCACGGACGGCCGTGGCGAGCTGGTATGCCGCCAGCCGTTGCCGTCCATGCCGGTGGCCTTCTGGCAGGACGACGACGGCCGGCGCTACCGGGCCGCCTATTTCGAGACCTTTGCCGGAGTCTGGGCCCACGGTGACTTCGTGGCCTTTACCGAGTCGGGCGGCGCCGTCATTTACGGCCGCTCCGACGCCACCCTGAATCCGGGCGGGGTGCGCATCGGCACCGCCGAGATCTACCGGCAGGTGGAGCAGGAGCCCGGGGTGCGCGACTGCCTGGTGGTGGGCCGCCAGGTGGACGGCGATGTGGAAGTGGTGCTGCTGGTGGTGCCCGCGGATGCCGGCGGACTGGACGAGGCCCGGCGCCAGGCCCTGTGCCGGCGCATCCGCACCGGCGCCAGCCCGCGCCATGTGCCGCGCCACATCATAGCGGTGCCGGACATTCCCTATACCCGCAGCGGCAAGAAGGTGGAGCTGGCGGTGGCCCGGCTGCTGAACGGCGCCGCCCGCGCCGACAACCACGACGCCTTGGCCAACCCCCGGGCGCTGGAGCAGATCCGCGACTGCCTGGCACAGGTCGGCCTGCTCCCAGCACCGGGCTGAGTCGCGGACTTTTCGCCCTAGGGCGGCACTCCCGTCCCGCGCCTTACTCCGTCACTCCCGCGCCTTACTCCGTCACTCCCGCGCAGGCGGGAGTCCAGTCGCGTCTGCAACTTCGCGCACCCGCTACAACCGGTGCAAGGCATTCCTCAGATAATCCAGCAGCATGCGGCTGGCGGCGTTCAGCTCGTTGCCGTTGTAGCAAAAGCCCACCGACACGCTGCCCAGGGCCGGGCAGGGGGCGTATTCGGGGGAATACTCCAAATCGTCCGGCACCGTGCTCTTGGCCAGCACGCTGATGCCCAGCCCCGCCTTGATGGCGGCGTGGATGCCGAGCAGGCTGGAGGTGCTGTACACGATGCGCCAGGGCAGGCTGGCCTGGGTGAGGGCGTTGATGATCGACTTGCGGTACAAACAGCCCTTGGGGTAGAGGATCAGCGGCAGCGGCGCCCCCGGCTCCAGCATCAGGTTGCTGCTGCGCACCCACACCAGGGGGTCGAGGATAAAGTCGGTCAGGCGCGGATGGGACTGGTTGCTTTCCTCTATCGCCATCACCAGATCGTAGGCGCCCTTCTTGTAGTCGTGCAGCAGGTTGGCGCTGATGTCGCTGCTCACGTCCAGGGTCACATTGGGATAGGACTGGGAAAAGCGCCCCAGGGTGGTGGCGAGGAAGGACACCTCGAAATCGTTGGGAATGCCCAGCCGCACCGAGCCGCTCACCTTGGGCGAGCCCAGGCGGGAGACGAGGGCGTCGTTCAACTCCAGCATCTTGCGGGCATAGCTCATCAGCATCTGCCCTTCCTCGGTGAGCCGCAGGCCCTGGCCGCGGTCGAACAGCTTCACACCCAGCAGCTCTTCCAGCCGCTTTACCTGCAGGCTCACCGCCGGCTGGGAGCGGCCCAGCAGCTCACCCGCCTGGGTAAAGCCCCCCAGCTGGTTGATGGTGACAAAGGTGCGCAGCAAATCCGTGGGCAGGTTCTTCATCCTGAACGCTCAGCATATTCAAAGCTAATGATTTACTCATTGTCATTAACTTGGGCAATGAAAGCCAGCGCCGAGGCGCAGATATGCCGGGTACCACCCTGGGCGGCGTTACCCGCCCGGGCTCTTCTGCTCTTCCCGCCGCCGCTGCCGGTACAGGGCCCAGCCCGCGACCATGCCGCACCATATTATCGCGGCGAGGCCGGGCAAGGATCGGGAGCCCATCGTAGACGCGCATCTATTCGCGGGGGCGAAAAACGGGGGCCGCCGGCGGGGTCTGCGGGGCCGGCATGACATCCAGCTCCACCCGGCCTCCCGCTTCAGTAAGCGGGTCCAGAATATCCCCGAGCGAGAGCAGCTCATCAAGATGGCAGACACCGGGCATGGGGGGGCTCTCGGCCAGCTTTGCCACCGCGAGGGCGGCGACGAGTGCGGTGATGTCGGCTTCTTTCCTTCCCTGGTAGCGGGCCTGGGCGATATGGGGGCGCCGGTCTTTGATTCCCGTTACCTTAACGACGAGCTCGGCGTGGTCGGAGCCGATCCGGACGTACGTCATGAGGCGTGCCAGCCGACGGCGCCACTGCTCTCGCCCGGCGAGCAGGGGGGCGAAGCGGAAGGCGAGCCGCGCCAGGAATGACGGGTCGAGGGACAGGAAAGTCTCGGCGGGAACGCCGAGCGTCTTGGCCACCGCATACTGATCGGCGAAGGGAAAGGGCCAGGCTGGCCGCGGGGGATGGTCCGGGGCGAAGGTGATGGAACGAGGCGGCGCGGCATGGGTGGCTTCCTTTAATACCCAGTCGATGGCTGCGACTCCATGGGCGTCACCCATGCCCAGCCGTACCCCTATGTGCACGGCGGTTGCCTGCTCGAGCCGGGAGGCGCAGGCGCGGGCCAGGAGGTTGGTCAGCCCCGGCGCGAAGCCGACGGACAGCACCGCCACGGCGCCGGTTTGCCGTGCCACTTGATCCAGTGCTTCGATGGCGCGCAGGGTGGCGATATCGGCGGTGATGTCCAGGTATCGCTTGCCTTCGGCCAGCACGCGGCGTGCGAAATCACCGCTTGTTTGATCCATGGTGACGACGACCACGTCGGCAGAGGCAAGGGGAAGATCCCAACTGTCGGGGTCGGCAAGGTCGAGCCGTACCGAGGCTACCCCCACCATCCGCACCTTTTCCGGGGCTCGCCCGGCGAGGGTGAGGTCCCACTTGCCCCACTGCTGCAAATACCGGGCGATTCGTCTGCCCACATGGCCGTAGCCACCCACGATAAGAATACGTTGGCACCTGCCCGGAACCGTGTCCGGCATCCTTATTTCACCTGGCTGGGTTGTGTACATCATGGCTGGTATCGGTCGGTTTGAAGCGTATAGCGTCGCGCCTCCGCCGTCAGGCCCAGGATAAATATCAACAGGCGTGTTTCGTCCATTGCAAGGTTCCTTTTCTTCTTTGGAATGGTGACGGTGTCACCGGTATCATCCCCGACCGGGTGAACCGGGCAGAGCTTCAGTCCCGGGGGACTCCCCGTTCTTGTCCGTTTCTTCTTCCCGCCGCAGCTGCCGGTACAGGGCCCAGCCCGCCACCATGCCGCACAGCGCCAGGCCGTACCAGATAGCGGCGGGCGGGGTCGCCGCCGCGTCCCCCAGCAGGGCGCCGATCAGTACGTTGCCGAGCAGGGCCACGCAGCCGCCGAGGCTGGAGTAAAAGCCGTAATAGCCGCCCAGCGGCCGGTTGCCGGCGTAGTGGGGCAGGTGGGCGGCAAAGAGCGGAAAGCAGAGGATGGAGCCCAGCGACAGGCAGGCGGCCTGCATCAGGCTGGCGGCCACCGGCCAAGGCTGCAGCCAGGGCAGGGCGAGGTAGCTGGCGCCCATCAGCCCCAGGCCCAACCCCATGCCCCGGGCCACGCCCAGGTACCGCTGCACCAGCTGGCTGGCGGGCAGCTGCAGCACTACCCCGATGATGGCGGTGAGGGTGAACACGCCGCTCAGCAACCCGGTGGCCTGCTGCTGGCTGTTGATGTAGGCGGGCACGGCCAGGTACAGCTGGTGGAACAGCAACTGGTAGGCGGCGGCCAGCAGGGTAAAGCGCAGGAACAGCCGGTTGCCAACCAGATCCCGCCATTGCTCGCGCCAGACGGGCGGTCGCTCCCGGACATGGCGGGGGCTGGGGGGCAGCAGCCGCCACTGCAGGCCGGTCAGCAGCAGGAAGATGCCACCGGACACCAGGCCGGTCACCACAAAGTCGATGTCGGTGAGCAGCATGCCGGCCAGGGGGCCCAGCAGCAGCCCGAGCTGGCTGGCCAGGTTGTGCAGGGCAAAGGCCTGCTGGCGCTGGCGGCCGTCCAGGCATTCCGACGCCAGGTAGGCCTGGGCGCAGGGGGTGAAGAGGGCGCCGGCAAAGCCGGTGAGGAAGGCGGCCAGCAACAGCAGCGGCAGATCCCCGGCCCAGCCGAGCAGGGCAAAGCCCAGGCTGCGGACCAGGCAGCCCAGCACGATGGCGGGCCGGTAGCCCAGCCGGTCGCCCAGGGCACCGCCCAGCAGGAACAGGCCCTGCTGGCTGAATACCCGCATGCCCATCACCAGGCCGCTGGCCCAGCCGGTCAGCCCCAGGGTGCCGCCCAGGTGAAAGGCCAGGTAGGGCAGGGTCATGTAGAAGGCGAGGTTGAAGAACAGGCCGTTGCACACCAGCAGGCGGGCCGCCGGGCTCAGCATCCGCCAGCTCTGGCGGTAGTGGGTCATGGTCACGTTATGGTCCGTGCGGTGCCCTTCGGGCACCGGAATTGGGGTTGCATGTTGATCCCTGGGTTCAGGTTTGGTCCGGCGCCGGCCACCATGAAGCCCCGCCTTCGCGGAGGAGACGAACTCGGGTCTGGCGTGGCAACTCCGTCGCCCTTAACCGGCCGCCAGGGCAAAGGTGCGGCCCTGGCTGGCGATATCGTCCACGATCACATGGCCGAAGCCGCGGGAGCAGGACTCTACCCGCGCCTCCACCTGATAGGTGTTGCGCAGCAGCGCCGGGGTGACGATGTCGGCGGTGGGGCCGCAGGCCACCTGGCGGCCGCCGGCGATCACCAGCGCCTGATCGCAAAAGCGCAGCACATGGTTGAGATCGTGCAGCGTCACCAGCACCAGCATGCCCTTTTCCCGCGCCAGGTCTTTCATGTGGCCGAGCACCTCCACCTGACGCGACAGATCCAGCGCCGAGGTGGGTTCGTCCATCAGTACGATGTCCGGCTCGCGCACCAGCACCTGGGCCAGGCTGACCAACTGGCGCTGGCCGCCCGAGAGCTCGCCGAGGTGGCGAAAGGCGAGGGCGGTAATGCCGAGCGCCGCCAGGGTATGGTCGATGCGGGTCAGCTCGGCCTCGCTCACGCTCCAGCCGCCGCCCTGCTTGCAGGCCAGCAGCACCGACTCGTACACGCTGAGCGCGGCACTGGCGGCGCTGTCCTGCGGCATGTAACAGAGGCCGCCGCCCCCGGGCCGCAGGCCCTCCACATGCACCCGGCCGGGGCCGTCGATCAGGCCGCTGATGCGCTTGAACAGGGTGGACTTGCCGGCGGCGTTGGGGCCGATGATGGCCACCACTTCGCCCGCCTTGAAGGTGGGGGTGGAAATACCTTGCAGCAGCAGCTGTTTGCCGTAACGGGCACCGAGTGCCTCGAGCCGGATGCTTACCATGAGCGCCTCGTCTGGGACAGGATAAGGGAAACGAAGAAGGGTATGCCGATCAGCGAGGTGACTACACCGATGGGGAAGATGGTGCCGCTGATCAGCGACTTGCTTACCACCGAGCTGACCGAGAGGATCAGCGCCCCGGCCAGGGCCGAGGCCGGCAGGAAGAAGCGTTGATCCTCGCCGATGATCATGCGCGCGATATGGGGGCCGACCAGGCCGATAAAGCCGATGGTGCCGACGAAGGACACCGGAATGGCCGCCAGCAGGCTCACCAGCAGCAGGGTCTCCAGCCGCAGCCGGCCGACCCTGACGCCGAAGCTCGCTGCCTTGTCTTCTCCCAGACGCAGGGCGGTCAGGGCCCAGGCGCGGCGGACGAACACCGGCAGCACCAGCACCAGCGCCAGGGTGGTGATGGCCAGCTTCGGCCAGGTGGCCTTGCTGAGGCTGCCCATGGTCCAGAACACCACCGCCGACAGGGCTTCGGCCGAGGCGAAAAACTGCACCAGCGCCAGCAGGGCGTTGAAGGTGAACACCAGGGCGATGCCGAGCAGCACTATGCTGTTGACCGTCATGCCGCGCCGGGCGCTGAGCAGGTGGATGAGTAGGGCCGCCAGCATGGCCATAACGAAGGCGTTGAGCGGCACCATCCAGGCGATGGCCGCCGGGATAAAGGCCACCCCGAAGGCCAGGGCCAGGGCCGCGCCGAAGCTGGCGGCGGCGGAAATACCCAGGGTAAAGGGGCTGGCCAGCGGGTTGTTGAGGATGGTCTGCATCTGGGCGCCGGCCACCGCCAGGGCCGCGCCCACTACCACCGCCATCAGCGCGATCGGCATGCGGATTTCCCACAGCACCACCCGCACCTGCAGCGGCACCGAGTCGGGCAGGAACAGCGCCCGCACCACCTCGCCCAGCTCGTAGCGGGCCGGGCCCAGGGCCAGATCGGCACACAGGCTGAGCAGCAACGCGGCGGTCAGTCCCAGCAGGGTCAGTTGCCGTCGCCAGACGATGGCCTTGTAGCGGCCGCGCCCGGCAGGCGCGGCTTGCGTTGGTGTCATGGTGTTAGTCTGCATCGGTCAGCGACACCCAATAGCCGGGACGGTACTCGACGGGCAGGAAGCGCTGGTGCAGCTCCTTGAAGGTGGCTTCCGGGTCGAGTTCGGTGAACAGTTCGGGATGCAGCCACTTGGCCATCTGCTGGATGCCGACGAACTGGTAGGGGCTGTTGTAGAACTGGTGCCAGATGGCGTGCATCTGCTTGTTTTGCACCGCCTCGATGCCGGTCATGGCCGGGCGGTGGGTCAGCGCCTCGAGCTTGCGCCGGGCCTCGGCTTCGTCCTGGCCCGGGCCCACGCCCACCCAGGCGCCGCCGGGCACATAGGCTTCCCACATGCCGCCGGTCACGATGACATGGTCGGGGTTGGAGGCGATGATCTGCTCCGGGTTGAGGTTGCCGAAGGTGGCGGGGATGATGTTTTTGGCGATGTTCTCACCGCCGGCCAGTTCCACGAACTTGCCGAAGTTGTCGTCGCCGAAGCTCATGCAGCACTCTTCCGAGTAGCCGCCGGCCCGGTCGATGAACACCTGGGGTCGAGTGGGCTTCTGCTGCTCGAGCACGTCCGTCACCCTGGCGATTTCGGCGGCGCGCCAGGCGATGAATTCCTCGGCCTTGTCCTCCTTGCCGAACAGCTGGCCATAAAGGCGCATGCTGGGCTCGGTGTTGATGAAGGGGTGCTCGCGAAAATCCACGTACACCAGGGGAATGCCGGCGGCGGCCAGTTTCTCGATGTACTTGGCGTCTTCGGTGGCCTGCTTGGACTCGATGTTCATGATGATGACGTCGGGCTTGAGCGACACCGCCTGCTCCACGTCGAAGGTGCCGTCCTTGAAGCCGCCGAAGGTGGGGATCTTGGCCATCTCGGGGAATTTTTCCAGGTAGGCGGCGTAGTTGTCCGGATCGGCGCTATTGAAGTCTTCACGCCAGCCGACGATACGCTGGAAGGGGTTGTCCTGGTCGAGCACGGCGGTGAGGTAAACCTGCCGACCTTCGCCCAGGATGATGCGTTGCACCGGCACCTCGACCTCTACCTGACGGTTGGCGATGTCGGTGATGGTGATGGTTTCGGCGTTCAGGGCCAGCGACCAGAGGGCGGCCACCGCGCCGGCCAGAAATGTGCTGCGATGCATGATGCTGTTCTCACTTAATTACCAGGATGGCGAGTGATATTACAAACAATTCTTATTTTGTAAATGGTTGCGTCATTAAATACTTTGTGCGGCTTCTGATTGGGGAGGAATGGGCGGGGTATACCGCCGGGCGGAAAAGGGTATCGAGGTGGTGTATTGCATACAAGGTCACAAAAATGCGGCATGCGAATCGTTTGCGGTGTTGTCCGTTGGTTTCAAATGGATAAAGTCGATGAACTTGGCTGCGGATAAGCCCGATTGGTTGGCCGGACGGGCGCGTCGACAAGAAAAATAAGGAGAAAGTATGAGCAGGATGATGGCGTTATTGCGTTGGCTGGTGTGCGTTGCGGCGCTGGGGAGTGTTGTACCCGCCCTTGGCGCGGCAGTGCCGGAATGCCATGTCGTTTATGACGCGGGCAGCAGTGGAACTCGCATGTATGTTTATCAGAAACAGGAGCAAGGCTGGCGGGAATACACCGGCCCCAGGGTGTCGGCCCTGGCGGATCCGGTACGGCAGATCCGCGGCAAAAACCATGCGGATATGGACGCGGTGACGGAGGAGATTGCCGCCACCCTGGCACAGATAAAGCAGGAGGGGCCGGTGGACGACAAGGGCCGGCCAGGGTGGGACGCCTTCGACTGGGAGCGGCGCTGTGATCTGCGTTCCGTCATGGTGTATGCCACGGCGGGCATGCGCCTTGCCGAGGCGGAGGACAGGGCCGGGAGTGCCCGGCTCTGGCAGCTGCTGGCGGAGAAGCTGCAGGCGAAGGCAGGCGATGTGCCCGTGCTGACCCGTACCCTGACGGGCTACGAGGAAGGATTGTTCGCCTGGCTCGCCGTCGGTGTTGGCCGCGACGATCTTGATTTCGGCATCGTCGAAATGGGCGGCGCCTCGTCCCAGATAGCCTTTCCCTGCCCGCGCTGCGATCGGGCGGACGACGCGGTGCGGCCCGTATGGCTCAACGGGGAACCGGTGGCGTTTTACAGCTATTCCTTTCTGGGGCTGGGACAGGATGAAGCCCCCAAGGCGCTGGGGCAGCCCGCCGGCTGTCGCCATGGGGTCGGCTCGGAAGAGCCGGACTGGACGCTGGAGCACTGCACCGGGCAGCTCCGCTTTGCCGCCCGGGAAGGATTGAAAGACCCCTACAATGTGCAGCAGCAACGGCGGGGCGGCCATCGGCGGGTGCCGGTTACCTCGTCCGGCCTGTCCAACTGGTATCTGACCGGCGCCTTCAAGTACATGGAAGAGAGCCACTTTGACACCTGCTGCATGAACAAAGGCCAGTGCTACAACGCGGAAACCTCCTGTTTCCGGGTCGCCTACCTGCCGAGCTACCTGACCGCCCTGGGCGTGCCGGCGGATGCCCCGGTGGCGGACGCCAACTGGCCCCTGGGCGCGGTCATGTGCCGCAGCGATGACTGCCTGCGCCATGCCGAGCCCCCGCTGTGCCGCTGGGCGGAAGAGGGCTGCCTGTAGGAGATGGGGCAAGGTCCGGGACCTTGCCCCTTTTTAAATTTGTGGCTGCTGTCTGGTGGGCCTTGCTGAGCTCCTGTTTTTGATGGACAAAACAGGGCCACAACCTCACTTTATGCCGGCTACTGCGCTAACCATCTCGCGAAGCCAGCGATGGGCGGCGTGCCCATGGTTGCGTTCGTGCCACACCATTCCTACCGAGAATTGTTCCACAGGCAAGGGAGGGGTAATCAACTTGAGTTGTTCAGTCGCTCCCAGGACCAGGCGGCGTGGAACAAGCGCGACGAAGTGCGATCTGGAAACAATGTCGGGGACAAAAAGAAACGAGGGGACAGAAAGCACTACGTTGCGTGTATATCCCAAGGCTGACAGGGCTTGATCTACGGGGGTAACGAAATTGCCCCCGCTGAGTGAAACCACAACATGCTCAAGTTGTACATATTCTTCGATGGTTATTCCATCTCTGAGCTGTTGGTGGTCTTGTCGGGCAATCAGTACATAGCCTTCATCGTACAGATGTTTGGTCCGCAGGTTGGAAGGGGCGTCTTCCGGCGTCATGAGTGCTAGATCTACTTCGCCCAGAGCCATCTGAGCTTCCAGCTCGGATGGCACCAGGTTGCGTACGGCAACCCGAATACCGGGGGCTTTCCGCCCAAGTTCTTTGATAAGCGGTGTGATGATGACGGTATAAAGATAGTCGGTACAAGCGATGGTCAATGTAAGCTTCGCTTTTTCTGGTGTGAAGCTCTGGTGGATTGTCAGCGTATCACGCACCTGGTCCAGGGCAAGACGAAGTGGGGCAAGCAGTTCCATTGCCTTGGCTGTGGGGGTCATGCCTCTATGGGCAGGAATGAGCAGAGGGTCATCGAACATGCTCCTCAAACGGGTCAACTGGGCACTGACTGCAGGCTGACTGAGGTGCAGGCGAGCTGCCGCCTTGGTGACGTTTTGCTCTTCAAGCAGGGCTTCGAGCGTTGTCAGTAAATTTAGGTCGAGTCGTTTGCTATCCATAATTAATATAATAAACAAAAAATCTTTGAATTTCACTTATAGTATTGCTCCCCGCACACTTGCTCTGTACCCACCGGGCAGGAGACGTCACCGCTGCGTGAACAGTCTCCGAACGGGGGGGATGTGGAACTGCGCTTATTGCGAAGAATGGCTTTGGTATCGTTTCCCGAAGCCTGACCATGAACCAGATGGAGAGCATCGATATGACTAAGAAAGTGCTGATAGTGTATGCGCAACCCGAGCCCACCTCCTTGACTCGCCAGTTTGTCGAGGCGACGGTGCAGAGCTTGCAAGAGCAAGGCCATGACGTATTGTTGTCGGATCTGTACGCCATGCGCTGGAAAGCAACATTTGATGAACAGGATTTTCCCTGTCGAGCCGACCTTGGCCGGTTGTCTTTCATTAAAGAGTCGGGACACGCTTATTCGACCGGGCGGCAGACGGACGATGTGGTATCTGAGCAACAGAAATTGCTTGCTGCCGATGCGGTCATATTCCACTTCCCGCTCTGGTGGTTTGGCTTGCCGGCCATCCTCAAGGGATGGATAGATCGGGTGTACGCCTATGGCTTTGGCTATGGATACAAGGGCAAAGGGAACCTCTATCGTTACGGTGACGGTATATTAAAAGGAAAGAGGGCCTTGTTATCGGTGATGGTCGGCGGGCCGGAAGCAGACTATTCACCGCTAGGAATTAACGGGCCCCTCGAGGAGTTGCTGTTCCCCGTCACCCATGGTGTGCTGTTTTACCCTGGAATGGATGTACTGCCCACACACGCAGTCTATGGCGCAGCCCATCTTGCCAAGACGGAGATAGCAACAGAAATCGCTGTCTGGCGAAAGCGCCTCGAGCAGCTCTTTGAAGAGGCTCCCATTCCGTTCCGGCGCCAGAACGGGGGAGACTATAAGGATAATCATATCCTTGCCGATCACATTGCTTTTGGAAAAAGCGGCTTGTTGGCTCATGTCGACACTTCGGATACTTGACCAGATAAAAATACATCGGTTAAGCCGTATTGTTGATACGCGCCTATTTTAATTTACTTCTTTACCCGCTTTTTACGCATCTAAATAACTGCTCCTGATAGTGCTACATCGACCGGGCACCGCACGCAGACACGCCGTGAACCCATCCCTGGGGCTCCGCCGCGCCCTCCCTGGCGCGGAGGGTCTGCTTAGCGAAACCCTGTCGCTGTCGGTAGTGATCTGCCATTCGGAACAGCTATTCAGGGGCGGGAAAGGTATTTTCAGCTTATGGGAATACTCGGACCGTTACTGCCTCTGGACTGAGAACCGGTTTCCCGCGAATAAATTCGCGGCTACGGGGGCTGTGGCGGGGAGGGCGTAGGCACGGATGTATTCGTGCCTGGCCGGTGGTGCCGGGCTTCCCCGCGTTCTCTTTGTGGATTGCCACTCCCTTATTAGTTAGTTAGACTAACTAAAATTATTTTGGAGGGGATCCCATGGCGCTGGCCTACAGCCTGAAGCAACTGGAGTGGTTTATCTGGCATCGCTGGCGCGAACATTCCCGCCAGAGCGGCAGCATGGAGCTGACCAGCAGCGAACTGCAATACCTCTATGCGCTGATGTCGGCCCATGGGCAGGGGTTGCGGCTGACCGAGCTGGCGGCGTTGATGCAGGTGAGCAAGGCGTCGGCCAGCACCATGGCGCGCAAGCTGGAGCGCCAGGGCTACCTGCGGCGCGAGGCCTGCCCCGAGGATGCCCGGGCCAGTCGCCTGCTGCCCACCGACAAGGCGCTCTACCTGCAGAAGGAAGAAACCAGCGTCTACCTGGAAACGGCGGCGGTCATGAGCAGTGAGCTGAGTCGGGAAGAGCTCGAGCAGCTCGAAGTGCTGCTGGCCAAGGCCTGCCGCGCCCTGGAGTTGCCCCATGGGCCGCTGCCCACACCGGATCTGTCCCCCCGCAAACAGGATTGACACCATGAACCTGGCATCGGCGCCGCTCCATCGCGCCTTTTGGCATTACACCCTTCCTTCGCTGGCCGCACTGCTGGTCAGCGGCACCTATCAGGTGGTCGACGGCATCTTCGTCGGCCACTTTATCGGCGGCGACGGCCTGGCCGGCATCAACCTGGCCTGGCCCTGGGTGGGCATCATGCTGGCCGCCGGCATGATGATCGGCATCGGCTCCGGGGCCCAGGCGTCCCTGGCCCAGGGCGGTGGCAAGCGCGGCCGGGCCGCCCTGTTCGTGGCTCAGGGCCTATGGCTGCTGCCGCTGCTGGGGTTGCCGCTGGCGCTGATATTGACCCGGTTGAGTCCCTCTTTCCTGGCCTGGCAGGGAGCCGAGGGGGCGGCGGCGGAACACGCCCAGGCCTACCTGGATCTGATGGCGCCGGCCACGCCCCTGGTGATGGCCAGCGTGACCTTGCCGTTTCTGGTGCGCAACCTGGGGGCGCCCCGACTGGCGACCCTGGCGTTGCTGCTGGGGGCCGTCGGCAACATACTGTTGGATGCGGTCTTTATCGCCTGGCTGCAGTGGGGCCTGACCGGCGCCGCCCTGGCCACCCTGCTGAGCGAGTCGCTGGTGGTGGTGCTGTGCCTGGGCTTCGTGCTGAGCCGTCGCAGCCGTGCGCCGCTGGACCACCGGGCCTGGCGGTGGCGACCCAGGGCAGGCGCCGTGCTGCTGGGCACCGGCTTTTCGAGCATGCTGATGTACCTGTACCTCAGCCTGGCGGTGGTGCTGCACAACCTGCTGCTGCTCAAGCACGGCCAGGCGGTGCAGGTGGCGGCCTATGGCATTGCCGGTTACCTGATGGCCTTCTACTACCTGGCGGCGGAAGGGGTGGCGGGAGGCATGCAGCCCCTGGTGAGCTACTACCAAGGCGCCGGCCAGCCGGTGCGGGTGCGCCAGACCCTGCGCCTGGCCTGCCTGGTCGGGGTGGGGGGCGGTATTCTGCTGGTGCTGGCGATGATGGCGGCGCCGGCCTGGTTCGCTTCGGCCTTTATGGGGGAAGATCCGGCCCTGTTGGCGGCCACCACCAGGGCCATCCGGCTACACCTGTGGGCCCTGTTTCTGGATGGTTTCCTGGTGCTGGCGGCCTGCTGGTTCCAGTCCCTCGGCCTGGGTCGGAAGGCGACCCTGATCACCCTGGGCAATATGTTGATCCAGCTGCCCTTTCTGGCGCTGCTGCCGCTCTGGCTGGGGCTGGACGGCGTCTGGCTGGCGCTGCCTCTGTCCAACGTCTGCCTGTCGCTGTTCGTCGGCTGGCTGTTATGGCGGCAGTGGCGGCGGCTGGCTGTGGTGCCGGCCGCGCCGCTGGGCGAGCGATCCTGAAACGGGGACAGCCGGCGCTCTTGTGTCCGGGAATGCTCACCGGGCAGGGAGTGCCTCTGCCAGCGGCACCTCTCCGGCAAAGCCGCCGCCACCCACGACGGGCCGCTGCTGCTCGATGGCATGGGCGAAAATCACCGCCGGATCCTGCTCCAGTTTGTTGTACAGCCGCTGCAGATTTGGATAGTCACTGCGATCCACAACCTGGAGATACTCGGCCCAGCGGGCGATACCGATAAAATAGGCGTCGGCCACACTTCGCTGTGCTCCCAGTAGCCATGGCCGGTCAGCCAGCATCATCTCCAGTTGCCGGTGTGCCTTGGCCACCGCTTCTCGCCCGTAATCGAGCAGCACCTGTTTTTCCGCGTCGCGCATCTCATGCTCCAGCGCATGCCACAGCGGTGCAAAAGCGCCAAAGAAAGTGGTGTTGAGGAAGGCCAGCATCTGGTTCAGGCGATCGAAGTCGGGGCTTCCCTGCGGATAACCGAGCTGCGCTTCAAGGCCCTGCGCCGCAATATGGTTCAGGATCGCCATGCTTTCACTGAGTGTCTCGCCGCCGGCGGTCAGCAAGGTCGGGGTTTCCGCCAGCGGATTGATGCGGCGGTAGGCGTCACTGCCGGCTTCGCCCGGCATTTCCACCCGGCAGAGCCGGTATGGCCTGCCCAGCCACTCCAGCGCCACGATAGAACCAAAAGAACAGCCGGAAGGCACGCCGTAAAAAAGAATCGGTTTCATCATTTTTCTCCAGAAAGAGGCTCCCTGGTGGAGCCGGTAAGAAAACTCTACCTTTATGGACGATTAACGTGTAGACCGAATAAAATAGACTTATCGTCTCTATATATGGACATTGGCCTTGCTTAATCTTAACGATCTGCGCCTGCTGGTGGCGGCGGTGGAACAGGGGGGCTTCAGCGCGGCGGCGCGCCGGCTGAATATCCCCAAGTCCACCATCAGCAAACGGGTGGCGGTGCTGGAAGAAAGCCTCGGCGCGCGTCTTATCCAGCGCACGTCACGCAGTTTTTCCCTTACCGACGTAGGAAAGGATTTCTACCAGCATGCGCTGGCGGCGGTGATCGAGGCCGAGGCGGCCGAAGCGGTGGTGCGCAGCCGGCAGGCGGAACCGAGCGGCACGGTAAAAATCAGCGCCTCGGTGCCGGTGGCCCAGCGCTATCTGGCGCCAGCGCTGCCAAGCCTGGCGCTGCGGTATCCGCGGTTGCAACTGCAGGTAGAGGTGACCGATCGCCGGGTGGACGTGGTGCAGGAGGGAGTGGATATCGCGGTGCGTAGCCATTTTGCGCCGCTGGCGGACTCCGGGTTGATCCAGCGACGGCTGTGCGTGGAGTCGATTATCCTGATTGCGGCTCCCGTCTATTTGCAGCGGCGACGGGAGCCGGCCGCACCGGACGATTTGGCCGGACACGACGGTATTCTCACCGGACCGACGGCGGGCTGCTGGTCGCTGAGCGACGGGCAGGGCCGCTCCGCCAGCGTGACACCTCGGCCTGTAATGGTCGCCAATGAGTCGGTCATGCTGCTGGGGGCCGCCGAAGCCGGGTTGGGCATTACCTGCCTGCCGGCGGACATGTGCCGGGCGTCGATGGATGAAGGCCGGCTGGTGCGGGTACTGCCCGAGTGGCAGGCCGGGCAGGTCACCACCTCCCTGGTGATGCCGCATCGCCGCGGGCAGTTACCCGCGGTGCGCGCCGTGGTGGAGTGCCTGGTGGAGACGTTTCGCTCCGGGGAGGGGCCTGCGGACTGACTGCCGCTGTCCGTATGATTGCGCGACAGGGCGAATCCGATGAACCTCAGGCACTACGCCATTTCCCGGTATCCGATGATGCCCTACGGGCCGACTTCATATTATTTTTACCGGCATTTCTCGTCCCGGAGGCAGGATGATGAAATATTATTCATCCCTGTGCTTTATTTTTCGGTGATTTGTTGAGAGTCGGTGATATTAAATATCCAGTACATGAATAATTATTCCAGACTCTGAATGTGTTGATATTTTGTTTCTGTTATGTGATATTTCATTTTGCTGCTATTTATTCAATTGGACGTTAATGCTGACAGGGTGTCTTTATGGGATTATCTTTAAGTTATAGAAAACTGATCGTGCCTGCCGTTTTATTGTGTGCGGGTTCTTTTTCTGCCCTGGCCTCCGAAGAAGCCGAGCCTTCCAAATCTCTTTCAGGTTCAAACCTGCTGATATCTGCAGTCGCCTGGAAGCAGACAGCCGCGGAATATCGAGCCTTGTATTACCAAGGGTTCAATATCGCGAAGCTGCATCTCGACAATGCCTTGCAGCGCCACGGCGAGGGAGACAAACCCCTGGCCATTATTACCGATGCCGATGACACTATTCTGAGTACCAATGCCTATTGGGGCCACCTTGTCGAGCAGGAGATGGAGTTCTTTGATGATCCTATCTGGGACCGGTGGGTTGCCGAGGCTCAGCCGGTCGCGACTCCTGGCGCGAAGGAGTTCCTCGATTATGCGGCGTCGAAAGGGGTGGAGATTTTTTATGTGACCAGCCGGGAGCAAGGCGAGGACACCTTCAATATCGCCTTGAATAATTTAAAGGGAAATGGCTTTCCTTTTGTCGACGCCGAGCACTTGACCGTTTTAAGGGAAACATCAAATAAAGAAACAAGGCAAAAAGAAATTGCCAAGGACTTTAATGTTATTCTCTATCTCGGTGACAATCTCAACGATTTCTCCAGAAGCTATTATGTGACCGGTGTGGAAGAAAGGCTGGCGCTGGTTGATGAAAACAAAGGCAAGTTTGGCTTTGAACACATTATATTTCCCAATCCCACCGACGGCCATTGGATCAGGGCCATTTTCGGCGAATCGGAGCCGCCGGCCAGCGTTGAAAACGTGAACAAGTTCCGGGCCGCGGCCACCAGACATTCCTGGCAAGCACCGACGGAATAACTGAACTGACGGAACAATAAAAATCGAAATAAACGGATCCCGTGGATGGTGAGACTATCCGCGGGTTTTTTTGCTGCTCGGAGCAAGAGTCACCATGCCGCTTGATGCCCGGTGCGAGTCAGGACGCGGCGTCGTCCAGCAGGCCGGTCACCATCACCCGCAGCGGGTCCAGCCCGAACAGGGGGCTATTCGGTTTTGCACTGATATCCATTCAAATATTTAATTTTCAAATAATGTGTCCGACTTCTACCATGCCCACAGCGGCACTGGCAAGCTGCCCCCTTTTTCCTATTCCCGAGAGACGATGCGATGACGACAGCAAGCAGGCCGGTGGAGCAGGGGGCCATGCTGCTCCTGGTGGTATTGATTGGCCTGAACCTGCGGCCTTTTCTCACCGGGCCCGGGCCCATCATCGAGATGATCAGGGCCGCTACCGGCCTGGGCTATACGGGCATGGCGATGATGACCCTGCTGCCCACCCTGCTGATGGGCATGGGCGCCTTTGTTTCGCCGCGGCTCCAGGCCCGCTGGGGCACCCGCCGGGGCATGCTCACGGCGTTGGTGCTGCTGATGCTGGGTTCGGGGCTTCGGCTGCTGGTACCCGGCGGTACGGCCCTGATCTTTACCGCCCTGCTGTGCGGGCTGGGGGTGGCCTTTGTCCAGTCCACCTTTCCCGGCATCATCAAGCAGTATTTTCCCGGTCGGGTGGCCATGGTCACCGGCCTTTATTCGGCCATGATCATGGGCGGCGGCGCCATCGGCGCCCAGTTGACCCCGTTGCTGGCCGGCGGTGCCCACGACTGGCGCGCGGCCCTGGCCTGGCTGGCGTTGCCGGCGCTTATCGCCCTGGCTTGCGCCTGGCGGATCCTGTCGGACCGGCAGAGCCGCCCGCCCGAGCCGGGCCTGGCGCGCCGCCTGCTGGGGCGGCCGCGTACCTGGCAGCTGATGCTCTGCTTTGGCCTGGTCAACGCCGGCTATTCGACCATGGTCACCTGGCTGGCGCCCTACTACCAGCAACAGGGCAGGAGCGCCGCCGACAGCGCCGGCCTGGTGGCGGTAATGGCCCTGGCCCAGGCCCTGTTCGCGGTAGGTATCACCCTGCTGGCGCGGGGGCGGGATCGGCGCCCCTGGTTGTGGCTGACCCTGCTGCTGCAGGCGATCGGCTACGCCGGTCTGCTGTTCTGGCCCGGGCAGTGCCCGCTGGTGTGGGCCGCGGTGTGCGGCATGGGGCTGGGCGGCAACTTCTCCCTGTCGCTGGTGACCGCCCTGGATCACCTGCCGGTGCCGCAGCAGGCGGGTGCGCTCACCGCCCTGATGCAGGGCGGCGGCTTCCTGATTGCGGCCATGGGACCCCTGGCGGTGTCGCTGCTTCGGGAAGCGAGCGGCAGTTTCGCCGGTGGCTGGGCGCTGCACCTGGCGCTGGTCGGCGTGGTGATGCTGATCTGCCTGCGCTTCGATCCCCGGCGCTACCCCCAGGCCATGGCGACGGCCTGAAACCCGCTTCCATTATCCGACGGGCGAAAAGTCATCGACCATGGGAGGGCAATCGTGCATTCTTGTTGTTGTTCATTCGGGTCTCCAGGAGGCGTGGTTTAGGGTGTACCTCCCATTCCCATTGGCAACGCTGAAAACGTCCGGCCGTTAATCGACCTATCTGACAGGAGTCATCCATGAAGCTATCCGCTCACGCGATCGCGTTATCACTGCTGCTCGCCGGCTGTACCGGCCAGCCCGAGTCATTCAGCTATCAGGCCCCGCCACCACAGCCCGAAGCCGCCTCCGGCTACCAGGAGAAACCCGGCTGGGCGTTGCGGGAGTACGCGGTGGCGGCCGCCAATCCGCTCGCCACCGACGCCGGTCGCCAGGTGCTGGCCGCGGGAGGTTCGGCGCTGGACGCGGCCATCGCGGTGCAGATGGTGCTGGGGCTGGTTGAGC
Organism: Zobellella sp. DQSA1; assembly: GCF_041950555.1. GTDB lineage: Bacteria > Pseudomonadota > Gammaproteobacteria > Enterobacterales > Aeromonadaceae > Oceanimonas. The sequence continues at coordinate 2,521,570 of NZ_CP169531.1, read as the reverse complement.
CCCAGAGCAGCGGCATTGGCGGGGGCGCCTTCCTGATGTATTACGACGGCAAGCAGGTCAGCGCCTACGACGGGCGCGAGACGGCACCGGCCGCCGCCGATGAAAACCTGTTCCTCGATGCCGACGGCGCGCCGCTGCCGTTCAACGAGGCCGTGGTCGGCGGCCGCTCGGTCGGCGTGCCGGGCGCCGTGGCGATGCTCGAGCTCGCCCACCGCGAGCATGGCACCCTGCCCTGGGCCGACCTGTTCCAGCCGGCGATCCGGCTTGCCGAACGCGGCTTTGCGATCAGCCCGCGACTGTACACCCAGCTCGAGTCCGATGCCTTCCTCAGGCAGGATCCGGTGGCCGCGGCCTACTTCTATCAGCCCGACGGCAGCCCCTACCCGGTCGGTCATGTGCTGCAGAACCGGCCCTACGCGGCGGTGCTCAAGAACATCGCCGCCCAGGGCAGTGCGGCCTTGCACCGCGGCGAGATAGCCGAGGCCATCGTCGCGAAAGTCCGGGGCCATGCGACCAACCCCGGCCAGCTGACACTGGCCGACCTTGCCGGTTATCGGCCGAAGCAACGCGAGCCCTTGTGCAGCGACTATGATGCCCGCGGCCGGGAATATGTGCTGTGCGGCTTCCCCCCGCCCAGCAGCGGTGCTATCGCCGTCGCCCAGATCCTCGGCATCCTGAGCAATACCGAGGCCGCCGGGCTGCCGATGCAGCGCACCGACGACGGCAAGCCGTTGCCCTCGCCACAGTGGCTGCACCTGTACAGCGAAGCCTCGCGGCTCGCCTTCGCCGACCGTGCCAAGTACATCGGCGACCCCGACTTCGTCAGCCCGCCCGGCGGCAACTGGTCGAGCATGCTGGCGCCCGATTATCTCGCCGCCCGGGCCGGCTTGATCGGAGAGCGCAGCATGAAGACCGCCGAGCCCGGCCGGCCCGGTGCGATGCAGGTCTCCTTGGGGGTGTCCGCAGCGCAACCCGAATACGGCACCAGCCACATCAGCATCATCGACCGCGAGGGCAGGGCGCTGAGTATGACCACGACCATCGAGGCCCAGTTCGGCTCCCGCCAGATGGTGAACCCCTACGGCACGGGCACCGGCGGCTTTCTGCTCAACAACGAACTGACCGACTTTAACTTCGCGCCCAACGACGCCGCCGGCCTGCCCACCGCCAACCGGGTGCAGCCGGGCAAGCGCCCGCGCAGTTCGATGAGCCCGACGCTGGTCTTCGACAAGCCGAGCGGCCGGGTGCTGGTCAGCGGCGGCAGCCCCGGCGGCGCGCTGATCATCCACTACACGGCCAAGACGCTGTACGGCATGCTCAACTGGGGCATGGACGCCCAGAGCGCGATTAACCTGCCGAATTTCGGTGCCCTCGGTGCGCCGACCCTGCTCGAGGACAACCGTTTCCCGGCCGAGACCCTGGACTGGCTCAGGGCGCGCAATCATGAATTGATCGAGATGGACATGACCAGCGGTCTGCAGGCGATCGGCCGCACCGACCAGGGCTGGTTCGGCGGCGCCGATCCGCGCCGTGAAGGCGTGGTGATGGGCGAGTAACCGTGCCCCGTCGCCCCCGGGCCTTGACGACGGCCTGGGGGCGGTGGGGAAGCATTGCTCAGCCGGCAAGCCATTGGGGCAGCCACAGGGCCAGGCCCGGGTACAGGCTCACCAGGGCGGCGGCCAGGCACATCAGCATAAAGAACGGCAGGGCGGAGTAGGCCACCCGGCCGATATGTTCGCCGGTCAGCCCCTGCAACACGAACAGGTTAAAGCCCACCGGTGGGGTGATCTGCCCCAGTTCCACCATGATCACCAGGAAGACCCCGAACCACACCGGATCGAACCCCGCCTGCAGCACGATGGGCAGGGTAATGGGCAGGCTCATCACCGTGATGGAAATGCCGTCCAGGAACAGCCCCAGCACAATATAGAACAGCGCCAGTGCCACCAGCAGCAGGGCGGGGGAAAGTTCCAGCCCGGCGATAAACCCCGCCAGTTCCCGCGGCAGATGCAGGTAGCCCATGGCGGTGGAAAGCAGGGCGGCGGTCACCAGAATGCTGCACACCATGGTGGCGTTGAGCAGGGTGGCGGCCAGGGCCTCTTTGAACATGGCCAGGCTCAGTTGCCGCTGTGCCGCCAGCAGCCCCAGGGTGGCGGCCACGCCCACCGCTGCCGCCTCCGACGGGGTGGCGATACCCGAGTAGATGGAGCCCATCACCAGGGCAATCAGCAGGATCACCGGGGCCAGGCAGGCAAAGCTGGCCAACAGCGAGAGCCCGGCGGTCGTGCCGCGCGGGGCTTTTTCGGGCCGGCGCAGGGCCACGGCCGCGATATAGCCGGAGTAGAGCAGGGCGATCAGCAGCCCGGGTATGACCCCGGCCATAAACAGCTGGCTGATGGACACCTCGGCCTGCACCCCGTAGACGATCATCACGATGGACGGCGGGATCAGCAGGCCCAGGCTGCCGGCCCCGGCCAGGGAGCCGATGGACAATTGCCGGTCGTAGCCCCGGCGGGACAGCTCGTGGGTGGTGATCTTGCCGATGGTGGCGGTGGTGGCGGCGCTGGAGCCGCTCACGGCGGCGAAGATGGCGCAGCCGAACACATTGGTGTGCAGAATACCGCCCGGGATCTTCTGGGCCCAGGGCTCCAGCCCGCGGAACAGCCGTTCCGAAATATTGGAGCGGAAAATCAGCTCCCCCATCAGGATGAACAGCGGGATGGCCGACAGTTCCCAGGCGTTGCCGGCACGGTAGAGGATGCGGCTCAGGATCATGCCCGCCCGATCCAGGTCGAAGCCGCCCAGCCACACCAGCGAGCCCAGTGCTACCGCCGCCAGGCCGGCAAACACCCAGGCGCCCAGACCCAGCAGCAGGAAGATAAGGCCGATCACCCCGGCCGCGGTCAGCAGGGTATCCATCAGCGTGCTCCTTGCCGGGTACCGGCCTGGGTGGCGATGTTGAGAGCCTTGCCCAGCAAGGTAAGGCACAGCAGCACCATGCCCAGCCAGACCATGCCCTCGGGTAGCCAGAGCGGGGTGTCGGCCAGGGTGTCGCTGGTGGTGCCACGCTGGTAGCTGCGCCAGACGTTTCTGCCCCAGTACCAGGCCAGGGTGGCGAAGGTGAACAGCGCCACCAGGGTGGAAAGCAGTTCGGGCAGCCAGTGCCAGCGGGACGGCAGCTTGTCCACCAGCAGTTTCACCCGGATAAGGGAGCCCCGATCCAGGGCGTAGCCGAGCCCGAGAAAGGTCATGGTGGCCACTGCGTAGCCCACGAATTCATCCAGCACGAAGGTGGAACGGCCGAACAGCCGCAGCACTATCTCCAGCAGGATGTGGCCGGTGATGTAAAGGATAAGCCCCATAGCGAGCCCGCCCGCCAGCTGGTTGAGCCGGCGGCTGAGCAGGGTGACCAGCGCGGCCATGGTTCAGCCTTCCTGCCGGAACTGCTCGAGGATCTGCCGGCCGCGCTCGCCGGTTTCCTTCAGCCAGCCGTCTATCGCGACCTGGGCGGCCTGTTGCAATGCCTGGCTGAAGTCGGCGGGCAGCTCCTCCCTGATGGTCACGCCGTGCTCGTTCAGGGTCCGGTAGTTGGCGGCCACCCGGGTGCGCACCTGTTGCCAGTTGTGGGCGTCGGTCTGGCGCGCGGCTTCCAGCAGGGCGGCCTGCTGTTCGGGCGTGAGCCGGTCGAACTCATCCCGGTTCATGTGCACCATGTTGAGCGGAATGGCGTACTGGATGGCGCTGTAGTGCCGCAGTTGCTCCCAGAAGCTGGCGTTGGCGCCGGCCTCGGCGGAGGTGAGCACGGCGCTGATGCCCCCGGTGGAAAGCTGGGGCACCACGTCGGCCCAGGACAGGTTCACCGGGGTGGCGCCGGCTTCCTTCAGGGTGAGGGTGCCGTTCTTGTCGTAGGTGCGGATCTTCAGGTTTTTCAGGCTGGCGGCGGAGGCCACCTCCTGCTTGGCCCAGATGCCGCTGGCCGGCCAGGGCGAGGCGTAAAGCAGGATCTGATCGTTGTCGGCGAACACCTGGTCGTAGTGGGGGCGGGCCAGGCGGTACAGCCGTTCGGCCTGGTCTTCGTCGCGCACCAGGAAGGGCAGGGAAGAGAGCGAGAAAATCGGGTCTATCCCCGCCAGGGTGCCGGCCAGGGTATCCGCCAGCTGGATGGCGTTGTCCGCCACCGCGTAGAAGTGATCCGCCGACTTGTAGCCCAGGGCGCCGCCGGTATGCAGGGTGATCACCACCTCGTCGTTGGTCAGCTCCTTCACCTTGTCGATGAAGTAGCTGTCGCCTTCGGCATGGATGGAGCCGTGGTTGTATTCGTTGGAAAAGTCCATCCGGGTGGCGGCGGCCCCCTGCAGCGGCAGCAGGGCGGCGAGGGAAAGGGCGAGAACGGAAAGGGTGTATTTCATGGCGGTGTCATCCCTGAGAGTGAGTTCCACCCGAGTATGGGAACTTGCCGCGAGCGGGAAAGGCGCAGAAACGACACCAAAATAGCCGACAGCGGCGTGGCCAAGCGGGCATTAACCCAGTCGTTACATAGGGCCGGGTTGTGTTACATCTTTATGCGGCAGGGTCGGGTACTGCTTGCTGTTATTGGGTTGGAGGCCCTTCAGGGTTGCTTGTCGAATACTTTTACTCCCTCGGGGATCTGGAACCAGTCCTGCTTCTGGCTTACCCACACATGGGCGCTGGGCTGGATCAGGCGGGTGTCGGCCAGGTTGGAGGGCTTGAGCTTGATGATGCCCGGTTCATCGGGATTGAAGTGGTAGAGGCGGTTGCCGCAGGCCGGGCAGAAGCTGGCGCCGTTGATATTGCCGCTCTCGGCCACCCGGCGCCATTCGGCCATTTCACCCTCGAATTGCACCGCCTCGGCGCGCACCACGGCGGTGATGCTGAAGGCGCTGGTAGAGAGCTTCTGGCACTCCTTGCAGTGGCAGGCCACCACCATCAGCGGCGGTTCTTTCAGTTCGTAGGTTACGCCGCCGCACTGGCAAGAGCCCTTGATGGGGTAGTTCATCGCAACGTCTCCGCATGGATTCTATAGGGAACGGGAAAGGGTGCTTTGAGAACCCGTTTTTATGATGCCCCATATGAAACCACAAGTGGGTCGACGCGGGAAGTATTTCTCCGCCGGGCCCGCAGCTGACGAAGCAGCTGGTCACGGTTACGCCGCTATACCAGACTGCCTCGGGAATAGAGGCAGCCGGTATTGTTCAGAACGTCATCACTTCCCCGTCGGCCGGTACCAGCACCCGGTCCTGCACGCCTTTTTCCTGCACGAAGCCTCTCAGTTCCTCGCGGCTCAGGGCGGCGTGGTTGACCGCGTCCATGTGCACCGCGACGACGGTGGCCCGGGGGGCCTGTTCGAGGGCGCGCAGGGTGTCTTGCTTGCCCATGATGATGGCGCCCTCGAAACCATCCACCCGGGCATCGCCGGTATTGAGCACGATGACGTCCGGGCGGTACCGGGCCAGGGCGTGCTGCACTTCCGGCCGCCAGATGGTGTCGCCCGCAAAATACAGGGTTTTGCCGTTATCGGCCCGCAGCACCACCCCCATGGCCTCGCCGAGCAGTTCGGCGAGGGGAGGCATGGCGTACATCTGGTCGGTGCCGTGCTGGCCGCCGGTCCTGCTCAGGGTGATGCCGTTGAACTCAGTGTGCTCACCGATCACACGCACGTCGGTGAAGCCCTGGGCGCGGATGGTGTCCGCATCCGCGTCATTCTGGACGAACAACGGCATGGTTTTCGGCAGCAGTGCCTGGGCCGCGTCGTCCCAGTGATCCAGGTGGGTGTGGGTGACGATGACGGCGTCCACATCCTCGATCACCGCCTGTGCCGGCATCGGCAGTTCGATCATCGGGTTGCGCAACTCGCTGCGATAGGTTCCCTCGAAGCCGGGGTAAGTGTCTTTTTGGGCCAGCATGGGATCGACCAGGAAGGTGGTGTCCCCGTAGGCGACCTTGGTGGTGGCGTTGCGGATATGTTGCAGCTGAAGCAGCGGTCCATCCGTTTCGGTGGCTGTGGTCGAACCGGCTTGAGCAACTGCAGTGCCCAGCGCCAGGATAAGGGAATGGACGAGGGTGTTGTTGTTCATGGTATTGCTCCTGAGAGGTTAAGCGACGGGAGCCATTATCGACGCCTTTGGCCACGCAAAAAAATTGACCTGTATGCCAATGATCGAAAAGATTGGGCCATGCTGTTAGGATGAGGCTCACACCATTTGCAGAGGTATCCCTATGTCCAGGCCCCTGGTCGCCCTTGTGCTCTATCCTCGCTTCAGCCCCTTCCATGTGTCGGTGCCTTACGCGATATTCGATTCGATGTTTCCGGGTAACCCATTGTTCGAGCTGAAAATCGTGTCTCCCGGCGGCCAGCCGCAGCAGGCCGAGCGGGCGATGACGATAGCGCCCGACGGCGGCCTCGACTTGCTGGAAACGGCGGATATCGTGGTGGTACCGGGATGGCACGATTTGAATGTGCCGCCGGAGCCGGCGTTGGCCGAGGCGCTGGTGCGTGCCCACACCAGGGGGGCCCGTGTGGTGGGGCTGTGCTACGGCGCCTATGTCCTGGCCTACGCGGGCCTGCTGGATGGTCGCAAGGCGGCGACCCACTGGATAGCCGAGCGGGACTTCGGCCGGCGCTTCCCCTCGGTGGCGCTCGACACCAACGCACTCTACGTGGAAGACGAGCGCCTGATCACCTCCGCCGGCACGGCCGCGGGGCTGGACTGCTGCCTGTACATAGTGCGCGCCTATTACGGTACCCGGATAGCCAACAAGGTTGCCCGCATCATGGTGGTGCCGCCGCACCGCGAGGGCGGGCAGGCCCAGTTTATCGAGCAGCCCGTCGCCTTTTCCACCCAGGACGCCCATATCAACCGCCTGCTCGACTACCTGCGGGAAAACCTGGCCCGGCCGCACGGCATCGACGAGCTGGCCGCCCGCACCGCCATGAGCCGCCGTACCTTCACCCGCCATTTCCACAAGGCCACCGGCATGAGCTTCGGCGAATGGCTGGTGAACGAGCGTCTGCAGCGCAGCCTTGAACTGCTGGAAAACCACGCTTTTTCGGTGGAAAAAATTGCGGAAATGGTGGGCTTTCATACTGCGACCTCATTCCGCCAGCACTTCCGGCAACGGTATAAGGTCAGCCCCAGGGCCTGGCGCAAAACATTTGGCGAAGTTGAAGAAAGCTGAGGCTTTCCGCTTTCCCGCCGGGCGGAGATTTTACGGATAGCGTTCTTCCATCAACGTGAATAAATAAAACCCCCATCGAAAACGAAGGGGGTTCCGTTGGTGAGTTTTCCTAAATAACTGATCCTAACAGTGCTACATCGACCGGGCCCCGCACGCAGACACGCCGTGAACCCATCCCTGGGGGCTCCGCCGCGCCATCCCTGGCGCGGAGGGGCTGCTTAGCAGAACCCGGTCGCTGCCGACAGTGATCTACTATTCGGAACAACTATTTAGTGGGCTCTTGGTGTTACTTGGCCCATGCCTGGGTCGTCAAAGACTCGGCCTCGCCGGTCCGGGCGGCTTCATCCGCACTCAGCCGGGGCGAGAACCAGCCCAGGTAGCCGTACATCATGCCGATCAGCGGCGACAGCCAGCAGGCGAAGGCCAGCGGTATGTACAGCAGGTTGATGGTGTTGCCTTCCGCGATGCCGAGCCCCAGGGCGGTGATCACCACGGCACCGCCGGCATTCCAGGGCACGAGCGGCGAAATCAGGGTGCCGCCTTCCTCGGTGGCACGCGACAGGTTGAGGGCCGAGTAGCCCTTGGCCTTGTAGGCCGGGGCGAACATGCGGCCGGGCAGGGCGATGGACAGGTAGGGGTCGCCGCCGATGACGTTGGTCATGGCCGAAGTGGCGATGGCCGAGGACTGCATGGCGCCGAAGCTGTTCGAGCGGGACAGGATTTTTTCCACTATCACCGCCAGGCAGCCGGTGCGCTCCAGCACGCCGCCGAAGGCCAGGGCCACCAGCATCAGGGTGATCACCCAGGTCATGGACTGAATGCCGCCGCGGTTGAGCAGGGCGTCTATCTCGCGTACGCCGGTGTCTATCCGGTAGCCGCTGAACATAAACTCGAAGGCCTGCTGCAGATGTACCCCCTGCATCAGCATGGCGGTGGCCAGGCCCAGCATGGCGCCGGCGAACAGGGTGGGCAGGGCGGGCATTTTCTTCAGTGCCAGCATCACGGTCACCGCCAGCGGCAGCAGCAGGGGCCAGGACAGGTTGAAATGCCGGTCCAGGCCGCCGATGATGTTGTTGATGCGGGCAAAGTCCACCGCCTGATCGCCGATCAGGCTGAATCCCGCCACCAGGTAGATGACCAGGGCGATCAGCATGGCGGGGATGGTGGTGGGCAGCATGTTGCGGATATGGGCGAATAGGTCCACCCCGGTCACGGCCGGCGCCAGGTTGGTGGTGTCCGACAGTGGCGACATCTTGTCGCCGAAAAAAGCGCCCGACACCACGGCGCCGGCGGTCCAGTACATGGGAATGTCGAAGCCGTTGCCGATGCCCATCAGCGCCAGGCCCACGGTGCCGGTGGTGCCCCAGGAGGTACCGAGTGATACCGACACCAGGGCGCAGATCAGCACGCTCGCAGCCAGGAACAGCTCGGGCGAGATCAGGCTCAGGCCCAGTTTGATCAGATAGGGCACGGTGCCGCTGGCAATCCAGATGCCGATGATCATGCCGACGATGATGAGGATCCCCACCGACTGCAGGCCCAGGCGGACCACGTGCATGATGCCGTCTTCCATGTCGGCCCAGCGGTAGCCACGCAGCCAGCCGATCAGGGCGGTCACGGCCACGCCGATGGCGAGCGGGATATGGGGGGTGAAGTTGTTGAAGTAAAACAGTTGTATACCCAGTACCGCAAAGGTCAGGGCGATGGGCAAGCAAGCCAGCCAGAAGCCGGGTTGTTGAGGCGCTCTCGTTGTCATCCTGGTTCTCTCCTTAGATCCTGCGCAGGTAGACCGGCGTTGTTGCCGGACCTGCATCGATTATCCCGAGGGATACTTCAGGCTAAGGGATGACTGTAAAGAGGCTTTGTGTCGACTGTGCGGAATTGTAAAAAATTGTACCCTTAACCCGCCAGTCTGGCCTGAACTGCCGCAAGCTCCGCCAGGGTCTGTGTCAACAGCAGAGCCAGTCTGGTTTTTTGTTCCTCCCGTATCGGCTGCCGGGCCTCTGCCTGCGATTCCATCTCGGTTAGCAGGGTGGCCAAGTCGTCAAAACCGAGCAGCTGGGCCGAGCCTCGCAGGCGGTGAGCCAGCTGCGCCAGCTCCAGGTGATCGCCGTCGGCGAGTTCGCGGCACAAGGCGGCGTGCTGCCGGGGCAGCTCCTCGGCAAAGCGGGCGAGCAGGGCCTGCAGTCGTGGCCGGCCCAGCATCCGCAGGTGTTCCTGCAACAGGGGGTGATCGAGTTCGGTAGGAACCGGCATGTCCGTGGCCAGCGCCAGGGCCTGATGCAACTGGTGCCATTGTATCGGCTTGGCCACCACCGCTTTCAGCCCTGCCGCCAGGTAACGGCTTATGTCCTCCGGAGTGACGCTGGCGGTCAGGGCCACCACCGGGGTATCCCGGTTCAGTCCCCGCTGCTGTTCCTGAATGCGGCGCCGGGTCTCCAGGCCATCCATACCGGGCAGGTGCATGTCCATCAGGATCAGGTCAAAGGCCTGTTGTGCCGCCATGGAGAGAGCCTGTTCACCGCTGGCGGCGAGGCAGACCAGGTGGCCCTGCTGTTCGAGCAGGGCACCGATGATCTCCTGGTTGAGAACCACGTCTTCCACCAGCAGCAGGCTCAGGCTGGGCAGGGGAACAAGGGCGGGGAGGTCGGCGGCCGATGCCTGCCCGCTGCCGTTCAGCGGCAGCGAAAACCAGAACCGGCTGCCCTGGCCCGGCCGGCTTTCCACCCTTATCCGGCCGCCACCCATGGCGTTCACCAGTCGATCGGAGATGGCCAACCCCAGGCCGGTGCCGCCATAACGCCGGGTGATGTTTTCATCGGCCTGGGTAAAGTGCAGGAAGATCCGCCGCTGTTGCTCGGGCGCAATACCGATACCGTTGTCCTCCACGCTGAACTGCCAGCGTCCGTCCTGCCGGTTGACCCGCACCGTCACCCATCCCCCTTCATCGGTAAACTTGATGGCATTGGACAGCAGGTTGATCAGCACCTGACGCAGCCGGTTGGCGTGCCCCAGCAGCCGGGTCGATGGTGGTGTACTGTTTTCCAGTCGCAGTGTTATCCCTTTGGCATCGGCATAGCCCTGCATCATGGCCAGGGTGCTGTCGAGCAACTCGCTCAAGACAAAGGGGGAGGCTTCTTCGGACAATTGCCCCTGCTCCAGGGCGGCGAAGTCGAGCACGTCGTTCAGCAGCATCAGCAGATGCTCGGCCGACTGCTGGAGGGTGTCCAGCCGGTGCTGCTCGGGGCCGCCGGCGAGTTCCGGCCGCAGCAGGGTGATGGTGCCCAGTATGCCGTTCATGGGGGTGCGCAATTCGTGGGTCATGTTGGCGATGAACCGGGTCTTGGCCCGGTCGGCCGCCTCCGCCGCTTCCTTGGCCTGGCGCAGGCGCCGGGTACGCTTGTCCACCAGGGCTTCCAGCCTGGCCTTGTCCAACTGCAGTTCGTTCTGGCGTTGTTCCCGGTGTTGTCTGTCCTGCTCGACCGACTGGCGCAGGGTATTGATGGCGCGCACCAGGGTATCCAGTTCGTCCTGCTGCCGGCGGGGCTTGCGGTTCATTTGCAATGCCTGGCTCCACTGTCCCTGGCCCAATCGTTCCACATGGTGGGCCATTCGCTCCAGGTGGCGGGTGACCAGGCGCTGGAACAGCAGCATCAGGCTGAGGGCGATGGCCAATACCGTGAGGCTGTGGCCGAGCAGGGCCGACAGGGCATTCTGTGCGAGCTGCCTGCGAATACTGGACTGACTGAACTCCAGCTCGAGCCGGCCTACGTGCTGCGGCCCCAACACCGGGCTGGGGTAGATCAGCTCGAAGGCATGATGATAGGGTTCGCTCTCGTCGGCCTCGGTCCGGGCCAGGACCAGTGGGGCTTCCCGAGCATCGGTGGTCACGGTGAGCCGGGCCATATGGGGCATGTCGAGCATGCTTTTAAGCTGCAACCTGGCCTGGGGCAGGTTTAGATCCCACAGGCTCTGGGTCAGTCCTTCCAGGTAACTCTGTTCGATAAGGGACAGTCGCTCCACCATCTGCTGCCTGGCCTGGCGGTAATCGAGGGACAACTGGATAGCGGTGGAGATCAGGGAAAATATCAGGCTGAACCCCAGGACCAACAGGAACAGGCGAAAGCCGAGAGGATGCCGGCGTCGATAGCGGGGCAGCAGGGTAAGCAGGCTGTGCATCTCAGGGGCCGTCCAGGTAGCGACGTTCGTAATAGCGGGTGATATGGCTGATGTACTTGTCGTCGGTCAACTGGCGCAACCGCTCCGACAGCATAGGCAGCAGCGGCTCCAGCCTGGATCCCCTGGGCAGGGCCAGGTGGTAGTGTTCCACGGTCAGGACCTGCTCCAGGGGAAATACCCGTTCGGTGAGGTTCTGTTTCCGGGCCTGCAATAGGCCGGTAGAGAGCCCGATGGGCATGTAGTCGATGCGACCCTGGGTCAGTTTATGAAAGTTCTGTTCGCCGGTGGAGACGCGCTCCACATGAGGGTGCAGCGCCATCAGTCGGTCGAATTCGTCACCGAAGCTGTCGCCGAACAACAACCCCAGGGTTTTGCCGGTCAGTGCGAGTGCCATGCCCGATGGCGTTGTATTGCCGGTGTGAGTAAAGAGCACCACGGGATCGGCGATGATGGGAGTATCGCTGAACAGAAAAGCCTGCTCCCGCTGGCGGGTTTTGTAGGCAGCCACGATAAGGTCGACCTTGCCCTGCCGGGCAGCCAGTTGGCAGCGCTCCCAGTTGCCGAAGATGCGGGTGTCGAGGCGGTAGCCGAACTCGCTCAGGAGCCGCTGGGCCAGATGAGGAGCAATGCCGGTAAGCCGGCCTTGCTCGGCCCAGGACAGGGGCGGATACATGGGATGGCCACAGGCTACCAGTGTCTTGGCCGGTGCGGGCAGGGCCAGCAGCAATCCCAGCAGCAAAAAGCCGATGCTCAGTGGCACGGCACCGGCCTGGGGGTGAACACGTAGCCTGTACCGTACACGGTGAGAATGGTTTTGGGGTGAGCCGGATTGTCCCCGAGCTTGCGTCTGAGCCGGCCGACCAGCACGTCCACCGTCCTGTCGTTGGGGGCCCATTCCCGGTTTTTAATCTGATCCAGCAACTGATCCCGGGACAGGGTCTGGCCCGAATGGCGGAGAAAGGCGCAAAGCAGCTGATATTCGCCGTGGGTAAGGGCTGTTTGCTGATCGTCCCCGTCGATCAGCACCCGGCGGTCCAGATCGAAGCGCCAGTCGTCGAATTGGCGTACATTGCCCATGGGTGCCGCGGATTGACTGATGGTGGCAGAACGAACACGACGCGCCAGGTTCTTGGCACGGGCCAGCAGTTCCCGGGGACTGAAGGGCTTGGATACGTACTCGTCGGCACCGCATTCGAGGCCGATGATGCGTTCTATTTCGTCCTGCCGGCTGGTCACCAGTATGATGCCGATCTCGGAGTTGGCCCTGATTTCGCGGGTCAGGGTGAGGCCGTCTTTTCCGGGTAGCCGGATATCGAGCAGAACCAGATCGATTCGTTCATCTTGCAGTATTTTTTCGGCCTGTTCGGCGCACTCTGTTGAATAAACGCGGTATTGTTCTTCCTTAAAATAATCAACGAGGCAGTCCCTCGTAATATCGTCATCTTCAACAATCAAGATGCTGATGTCCATATCGTGCTCACCTTCAGGTCAATCGCGTACCGGGCGTCCGCTGGCCGGCAACTTCTAACACCGCCCGGTCAATCTTGTCAACGACGGTCTGGTTGCTGCAGATGCGCACAAATCAACACATGTGATTACATTTTTTTACAACCTGGATTGTTCATCCCTTGCGTAACTGCCTGGCCTGGCTGGGGGAGACACCGAAGAAGTCCTTGAAGCAGTGGCTGAAATGGGTGGAGCTGACGAAGCCGCAGGCCACGGCGATATTGGAGATGCTGGCGTCGCTTTGCAGCAACAGGCGACGGGCGTGGGTGATGCGCAGCTCCAGGTAGTAGCGGGAAGGAGTGGTTTCCAGGTGGCTCTGGAACAGTCGCTCGATGCGCCGGCGCGACAGGCCCACGTAGGCGGCCAGCTCCTCGATGCCCAGCGGCTCTTCGATATTGTTGTTCATCAGGTGCAGCAGGTTGCGCAGGGGCTCGGGCAGGCTGGGGTCGTTTTCCGCCAGGGTGAGCCGGGTTTCGTTGCTGTCGGCGATGCGGTCGCTGCTCAGTATTTCGCGGATGGCACGCACCGTGTCCTTGCCGTGCAGCCGTTCAATCAGCACCAGCATCATCTCCAGGGCGCTGCTGGGGCCGGCGCTGGTCAGCACCCGTTCGGTGACCACCATGACCTGGTGCGACACCTGCACCAGGGGGAAACGCTCCCGGGCGAAGGTGTGGTTGTCCGGATGGATGGCGCAGGGCAGGCGGTTGAGCAGGCCGGCGTGAGCCAGGGCCACGGCGCCGTTCCACAGGCCGCCCAGCACCTTCCGGCGTTTGGCGGCGGCTTTCAGTTTGTGGCTGAGCGGCGCCTGTTCGTTCAGATCGCAGCGAAAGCCGCCGCATACGATCACCACGTCCGGTGTTTCTTCCCCTTCCAGTTGCAGCTGCGCCAGGGTGGCGTTGGCGGAGATGTCGATGGCCAGATCGCTGCGCACCGTGGTGTCGGCCAGGCCGTAAGTCGCAAAGTCGAACAGCGGGGTGGCCTGTACCAGGTTGGCGGTGACCAGGGCGTCCACCGCAGCGGTGAAGGCCATCATCGAAAAATGGGGCAGCAGTACAAAGCCCACCCGGGTCGGCCGCCCCTCTTGCCGGCGGGCCGGGAGGAAGGCGCTGTTGGTGTCGCGCAGGCGGTGGCTGAAAAGGCGTTTTTCACTCACAGGGGACATGATATCTGTTAACGGGTCCGCAAGGGTTAGTTGCGTGACGGTGACAACCTGGTTGGGATAGTACTCCGCCGGGCCTGGGTTTGCATCCTTTTGGGAACCGTTGCCGCTTAGGTCACGCCGTGGTAACGGCGGCGGCGGTGACGCGCGAATAAATTCGCGCCTGCGGCGGGTGTGATTTTCTTTGTCTTGATCCTTTAATTACCTGTTTCCGACCTGTTAACGGTGTACGCCTCAACGCCGGCGGCCGCGGCCTTCGGCGGTCTCCGGTTTGTCCGCTGGCGCCATCCTTGTCGCAAATACGCAGCTTTAGGCCGCAGCCAGTCATCCCTGCCCGCCGGGCCGCCAGTAGTATGCAAGTCAAAGCAGAACCCGGCAGCCCGCCAAGAGGCGGTGCCGAAGGGATGGATAACGTCAGGCTGGGGGAGGCCCGAGCCGAGCAAGGAGGTCACAAGATGTTCAGCAAACACACCCGCATTCAGGATATGGACCCGGCACTGTGGGCCGCCATGGAAGAGGAAGCCGCCCGCCAGGAGCAGCATATCGAGCTGATTGCCTCTGAGAACTATACCAGCCCGGCGGTGATGGAAGCCCAGGGGTCGGTGCTCACCAACAAGTATGCGGAAGGCTACCCCGGTAAGCGCTACTACGGCGGTTGCGAGGCGGTGGACAAGGTGGAGCAGCTGGCCATCGACCGTGCCAAGGAGCTGTTCGGCGCCGACTACGCCAACGTTCAGCCCCATTCCGGCTCCCAGGCCAACGCCGCCGTCTACATGGCCCTGTGCGCTCCCGGCGACACCGTGCTCGGCATGAGTCTGGCCCACGGCGGCCACCTGACCCACGGCGCCAAGGTCAGCTTTTCCGGCAAGATCTACCACGCGGTGCAATACGGCCTGAACGAGGCTACCGGTGAGGTGGATTACGACCAGGTCGAAGCCCTGGCCCTGGAGCACGAGCCCAAGATGATCGTGGCCGGTTTCTCCGCCTATTCCCGGGTGATGGACTGGGCCCGCTTCCGCGCCATTGCCGACAAGGTGGGTGCCTACCTGTTCGTGGACATGGCCCACGTGGCCGGGCTGGTGGCTGCGGGCTGCTATCCCAACCCGTTGCCTTATGCGGACGTGGTCACCACCACCACCCACAAGACCCTGCGTGGTCCCCGTGGCGGCCTGATCCTGGCCAAGTCCAACCCGGAGATCGAGAAAAAACTGAACGCCGCCGTTTTCCCCGGTGGCCAGGGCGGCCCGCTGATGCACGCCATTGCCGCCAAGGCGGTGGCCTTTGCCGAAGCGCTCACCCCGGAATTCCGTGAATATCAGCAGGCGGTGGTGGATAACGCCCGCGCCATGGTGGAGGTATTCAAGGGCCGCGGTTTCGATGTGGTGTCGAACGGTACCGACAATCACCTGTTCCTGCTCGACCTGTCCGCCAAGGGCATCACCGGCAAGGATGCGGATCGGGTACTGGGCCAGGCGAACATCACCGTCAACAAGAACGCGGTGCCGAACGATCCCCAGCCACCCTTCGTCACATCGGGCCTGCGCATCGGCACCCCGGCGGTGACCAGCCGCGGCTTCAAGGTGGAGCACTGCCGTCAGCTGGCGGGCTGGATCTGCGACATTCTCGACCATATGGACGACCCGGAAGTGATTATCGCGGTGAAGGATCAGGTGGCCAGCCTGTGTAACTACTTCCCGGTATATCGCTGATTGCTGATGGCCCAGGCTGCGGACTCCGAGCAGTCCGGACACTGACTTAAAGATAACAGGTGATACTATGCAAAAATATTCCGGGTTCGGGCTCCTCAAGCATGCCCTGAGCCATCACGAGAACTGGCAGAAGGTGTGGCGCAATCCCACTCCCAAACAGGAAGGCTACGAAGTGGTGATCGTCGGCGGCGGCGGCCACGGCCTGGCCACCGCCTACTACCTGGCCAAGGAGCACGGCATCACCAACGTGGCGGTGATCGAGAAAGGCTATCTCGGCGGCGGCAACACCGCCCGCAACACCACCATAGTGCGTTCCAACTACCTGTGGGACGAGGCCGCCTGGCTTTATGAGCACTCCATGAAGCTGTGGGAAGGTCTGGCCCAGGATCTTAACTACAACCTGATGTTCAGCCAGCGTGGCGTGCTCAACCTGGGCCACACCCTGCAGGACATGCGCGACATCGAGCGCCGGGTCAATGCCAACCGGCTGAACGGCATCGACGGTGAAGTGCTCAACACCAAGCAGGTGCAGGAGCTGGTGCCGATCCTGGATTGTTCCAAGAACGCCCGCTATCCGGTGCTGGGCGCCTCCTGGCAGCCGCGCGGCGGCACCGCCCGTCACGATGCCGTGGCCTGGGGCTTTGCCCGCGCCGCCGATGCCATGGGCGTGCACCTGATCCAGCAGACCGAAGTCACCGGCATCCGCCGGGAGAACGGCGCCGTGGTGGGGGTGGAAACCAACCGTGGCTTTATCAAGGCGCGCAAGGTGGCCTGTGTGACCGCCGGCAACTCCGGGGTCATGGCCAATATGGTGGGCATGAAGCTGCCGCTCGAATCTCACCCGCTGCAGGCCATGGTGTCCGAGCCGGTCAAGCCTATTCTTGACACCGTGGTGATGTCCAACCACGTGCACGGCTATGTGTCCCAGTCCGACAAGGGTGACCTGGTGATCGGCGCCGGTATCGACAGTTACCTGGGCTACGGTCAGCGCGGCTCCTTTCCGGTGGTGGAACACACCATGGCGGCGATCGTGGAGATGTTCCCCATCTTCAGCCGGGTACGCCTCAACCGTACCTGGGGCGGTATCGTCGACACCTGTCCCGACGCCTGCCCGATCATTTCCAAGACCCATATCAAGGGGCTGTATTTCAACTGCGGCTGGGGCACCGGCGGCTTCAAGGCCACCCCGGGCTCGGGCAATGTGTTCGCTCATACCATCGCCCATGACGAACCGCACCCCCTGGCCAAACCGTTCTGTGTGGACCGCTTTACCAGCGGCCACCTGATCGACGAGCACGGCGCTGCCGGCGTAGCCCACTGAGGAGAGAGCCGATGTTACATATTTACTGCCCGCACTGTGGCGAATATCGCGAAGAAGAAGAGTTCCACTACGCCGGCGAGGCCCATATCGCCCGTCCGGTGGATCCGGACGCCCTCAGCGACGAGGAATGGGCCCAGTACCTGTTTATGCGCAAGAACCCGCGCGGCCTGCATCGGGAGATGTGGTACCACGCCGCCGGCTGCCGCAAGTTCTTCAACGTGGCCCGGCACACAGTGACCTATGAAATCGAGGAAACCTACAAGGTTGGCGAGCAAGGAGGCCAGTCATGAGCCAGCAACACCGCATTCAGGGCAAAGGCCGGGTGGACCGCAGCAAGCCACTCAGCTTTATCTTCAACGGCAAACGCTACCAGGGTTATGCGGGCGATACCATCGCCTCGGCGCTGCTGGCCAACGGAGTGGACGTGGTCGGCCGCTCCTTCAAGTACGCCCGTCCGCGCGGCATCATGGCCGCCGGGGCGGAAGAGCCGAACTGCATCCTGCAGGTGGGCGGCAGTGAAGCCACCATGATCCCCAACATCCGCGGCACCCAGGCCGAATTGTACGACGGCCTCACCGCCGCCAGCACCAACGGCTGGCCGAGCGTCGACAAGGATCTGATGGGCGTGATGGGCAAGCTTGGCGGCAGCATGATGCCTCCCGGCTTCTACTACAAGACCTTTATGTATCCCCAGTCCATGTGGCCCAAGTACGAGCACTTGATCCGCAAGGCCGCCGGCCTGGGCCGGGTGCCGCAGGAGCGTGATCCGGACAGCTACGACAAGCTCAACCACCATTGCGACGTGCTGGTGGTGGGCGGTGGCGCCGCCGGCCTGGCCGCGGCCCTGGCCGCCGGTCGCCGTGGCGCCCGGGTCATACTGGTGGACGAGCAAAATGAATTCGGTGGCCACCTGCTGCACAGCACCCAGCCCATCAATGGCCAGGCGCCGGGCCACTGGGTGGCGGCGGCGGTGAAGGAGCTGAGCAAGCTGCCCGACGTGACCCTGCTGCCGCGCAGCACTGCCACCGGCTATTACGATCAGAACTTCGTGTCCGTGCTGGAGCGGCGCACCGATCACCTGGGCGAACGGGTGAGCGGCAAGACCCGCCAGCGGCTGCACCGCATCCGCGCCAAGCGGGTGGTGCTGGCCACCGGCGCCCACGAACGCCCCCTGGTGTTCGGCAACAACGATCTGCCCGGCTGCTACGTGGCCGGTGCCATCTCCACCTACGTCAACCGTTACGGTGTGGTGCCGGGCCAACGCCTGGTGCTGATGACCTGCAACGATCACGGCTACCAGGCCGCACTCGACTGGCTGGACGCCGGCCGCGAGCTGGTGGCGGTGGTGGACAGCCGCCACCAGCCCGACGGTGCCCGCTACCAGCAGCTCAAGGCGCGCGGTGTGAAAGTCTACACCGGCCACGGCCTGATCGAAGCCACCGGCAAGAAACGGGTGAGCGGTGCCAAGGTGGCTCCGCTGTCCAGTGACGGTAGCAAGGTCACAGGCCCAGCCGAAGCCCTTGCCTGCGACACCATTGCCAGCTCCGGCGGCTGGAGCCCGGTGGTGCACCTGACTGCCCACACCGGCTCCCGCCCGGTATGGAATGACGATATCATTGGCTTCGTGCCCGGCGACACCGTGCAGAAGCAACTGTTGGCCGGCGGGGTGCAGGGCACCTATGGCCTCTCTAGGGTACTGTCCGAAGGGCTGGAGGCCGGTCGCGCCGCCGCCGAGGCCACCGGCTACGGCGAAATCGCCGCCCAGGTGGTAGACGCCGAGCTCAATACGGTCGATCCGCGGGAAGACAAGGCCCAGGCGCTGTTCCTGGTGCCCCACGACAAACCGGTGAGCCGCGCGCCCAAGCAGTTCGTGGATTACCAGAATGACGTGACCGCCGCCGGCATCGAGCTGGCCGTGCGCGAGGGCTTCGAGTCCATCGAGCACATCAAGCGCTATACCGCCATGGGCTTCGGCACCGATCAGGGCAAGCTCGGCAACATCAACGGCATGGCCATCGCCGCCAGGGCCATGGGCAAGTCGATCCCCGAGACCGGCACCACCGTGTTCCGCCCCAACTACACCCCGGTGACCATGGGTGCCCTGGCCGGGCGCGATGCCGGCCAGTTGTTCGACCCGGCCCGCTTCAGCGCCATGCACGCCTGGCATGTGAAGCACGGTGCCGAGTTCGAGGATGTGGGCCAGTGGAAGCGCCCCTGGTACTTCCCCCAGCCGGGTGAAGATCTGCACCAGGCGGTGAACCGGGAATGCGTGGCGACCCGCACCAGCGTGGGCATCCTCGATGCGTCCACCCTGGGCAAGATCGACATCCAGGGCCCGGACGCCCGGGAATTCCTGTCGCGCATCTACACCAATGCCTGGGCCAAGCTCAACCCCGGCAGCTGCCGTTATGGCCTGATGTGCAAGGAAGACGGCATGGTGTTCGACGACGGCGTCACTTCCTGCATCGACGATCAGCACTTCATCATGACCACCACCACCGGTGGTGCCGCCGGGGTGCTGCAATGGCTGGAGCTGTGGCACCAGACCGAATGGCCGGAGCTGGAGGTGTACTTCACTTCCGTCACCGACCACTGGGCCACCATGACGGTGTCCGGCCCGAACAGCCGCAAGGTGCTGGAAAAAGTGGTGGAAGGCGTGGATCTGTCCGGCGAGGCCTTCCCCTTTATGACCTGGCAGAATGCCACCATCGCCGGGGTGAGCGGACGCATCTTCCGCATCTCCTTCACCGGCGAGCTGAGCTTCGAGGTGAACGTGCAGGCCAACTACGGACTGCACGTGTGGGAGGCGCTGATGGCGGCGGGGGCCGAGTTCAACATCACCCCCTATGGTACCGAGACCATGCACGTGCTGCGGGCCGAGAAGGGCTTCATCATCGTCGGTCAGGATACGGACGGATCCGTGACCCCTTACGATCTGGGCATGGACTGGTGTGTGGGCAAGACCAAGCCCTTCCCCTTCATCGGCAAGCGCTCCTGGTCGCGTAGCGACACCGCGCGTACCGATCGCAAGCAGCTGGTGGGCCTGAAGTGCAAGCAGCCGCAAGCGGTGATCCCGGAAGGGGCGCAAATTGTGCTGGATCCCAAGCACCCGGTGCCGGTGCCCATGGTCGGCCATGTGACCTCCAGCTACTACAGCGCCAACCTGGGCTACAGCATTGCCATGGGTGTGGTGAAAGGCGGCCTGAGCCGCATGGGTGAAACCGTGTTCTTCCCCCTGGCCGACGGCCGGGTGCTGGAAGCCGAGATCACCAGTCCCGTTTTCTATGATCCCAAAGGAGAGCGTCAGCATGTCTAACGTCACCACCAAACTGGCCGAGGCACAGACCCGGGTGCGGGTGGAATCCCCGCTCTATCACGCCAACCTGCCGGCCCTGGCGGCCGAGCGGCAGCAGGGGGAGGTGGTGCTGCGCGAAAAGGCACTGCTGGGTCACCTGGTGTTGCGCGGCAATGCCGGCAACGAGCTGTTCGCCAAAACCGTGGAGCGGGTGCTGGGGGTGGCACTGCCCACCCAGGCCTGCAGCTCGGCGGAGACCGACCGGGTGCTGGTGCAGCGGCTGGCGCCGGACGAGTGGCTGATCATCGTGGAAGGCGGCCGGGAAGGGCAGCTCGAGGCGGAGCTGCGGGAACATCTCTCCGGCCATTACGCCATCACGGACGTGAGCGGTGGCCAGACGGTGCTGGAGCTGTCTGGTCCCAAGGCGGAGCTGGTGGTGCGCAAGTCCTGTCCCTACGACGTGCATCCCTCCAACTTCCCTACCGGCAAGTGCGTGGGCACGGTGTTCGCCAAAAGCACCGTGCTGCTGCGCCGCACCGGGGCGGAGAGCTTCGAGCTGGTGGTCCGGCGCAGCTTCGCCGACTACCTCTGGCTCTGGCTGCAGGACACCAGCCGCGAATACGGACTGGTTATCAGTCGGTAAGGACGGCGCCGCGGTTTTACCGTCACCCCCGCGAAGGCGGGGGTCCATGGGCAACGGCCCCGGGGTGCTCGCGGCAGGGTGCCAGGGTTCTGGATTCCCGCCTGTGCGGGGATGATCCAGCCCGTTATTAACGCGACTTTTATACCGGTGCGGCCCAGGCCCGCCGGAACCACCAGCAGGAGGCTGACGCATGCAAGTCAACGATACCCTGATCCTTACTGCCACCTGTGCCAGCCGACTGGGCACCGTGGACGTGGTCACCCGCTACCTGTACGAGCAGGGCTGCTACGTGGCGGACATGCAAACCTTCGATGACGCCCGTGCCGGCCAGTTCTTTATCCGGGTCGAGTTCCGCCGGCCGGCGGACGGCGAGTTCGACGAGGTGGCTTTCCGGGATGGCTTCGCCCCCAAGGCGGCCCGCTTCGACCTGCAATGGCAACTGACCGAACGCAAGCGCAAGCCCAACGTGGTGATACTGGTGTCCAGGTTCGATCACTGCCTGAACGATTTGCTGTACCGCTACCGCACCGGGCAACTGGCCATCGAAATCCCGGCCATCATTTCCAACCATCCGGATCTGCAGCGGCTGGCCGATTGGCACCATATTCCCTACTACCACCTGCCGGTGACCGCCGACACCAAGGCCGAGCAGGAGGCGAAGATGTGGGACATCATCAACGAGAGCGAGGCGGAGCTGGTGGTGCTGGCGCGCTACATGCAGGTGCTGAGTCCCGAGCTGTGCGACAAGCTCGCCGGCTGGGCCATCAATATCCACCATTCGCTGCTGCCCGGCTTCAAGGGCGCCCAGCCCTACCACCAGGCCTACGCCAAGGGTGTCAAGCTGGTGGGGGCCACCGCCCACTATATCAACAACGAACTGGACGAAGGCCCCATCATCACCCAGGGCATCCAGCCGGTGGATCACAGCCACTACCCGGAAGACTTGGTGGCCAAGGGACGGGATGTGGAATGCGTCACCCTGGCCAAGGCCATCCAGTACCACATCGAGAAGCGGGTATTCATGTACCAGGGCAAGACGGTGGTACTGGGCAACTGACCCATCCGATATAAACGAAATAGCGGCCAGGTATCGCTAAGCAGAGCTGCCGCGCCAGGGAAGGCGCGGCAGAGCCCCCAGGGAGGGGGTTACGGCGAATCTGCGTGCGGCACCTGGGCAATATAGGCCGATAACCACAAGCGACAAGGAGACATCATGTCCGACAAGATCACGGTATTGCGCGATACCCAGCCCACCGTACTGCTGGATGCCACCAAATGGGAAAAGCTTTCCGGCGACCCCCATACCGTCAACCTCAACGCCTACACTTCGGAAGACGGCAGCAAGATCATGGGCACCTGGCTGTGCACCCCGGGCAAGTGGGCGGTGAATTACACCAAGTGGGAATACTGCGACTTCCGTGAAGGCTACTGCATCCTTACCCCGGAAGGCGGCGAGCCCATCCACCTCAAGGCCGGCGACATCTTCGTGGTCGAGCCCGGCTTCCGCGGCACCTGGGAAGTGGTGGAAACCGTGCGCAAGTACTTCGTTTTCGCCTGACCCCCTGAATGCGGTGCCGGCCGATACGCCGGCACCTTCTGTTACCTGCATCTGGATATCCGCCTGCGCGGATATGATATGCCAGCTTTCACTCCCGTTCTCCAGTCACCCCCTCGTCTTCCAGTCACTCCCTCGAAGGCGGGAGTCCATCTGCCCCTGCCGCTTGCTATGCTGAAAAAGAGGATCTCAACCCGGGAGGCGTTATGAATGGGCGATGGCAAGGCGTGCTGGCGCTGCTGGTGCTGCTGGCAGCGCCGGGGGCGGGATGGGCCGAGCCGGTGCTGGCCCGGCTCGATGCCGACGGGGTACAGCGGGTGGAGGTCGTCGGCGGCAACTATTTCTTCCGTCCCGACCATATCATCGTCAGGGTCGGGGTGCCGGTGGAGCTGATTGCCAGCAAGGAGCCGGGGCTCACGCCCCACAGCCTGGTGATCTGGTCGCCGCGTATGGGACTGGACGTGGACGAGATGATGGGGCGGGAGGCCAGGGTGATCCGTTTTACCCCCATGGCCACCGGCCAGACCTCCTTTTACTGCCAGGAAAAGCTGGCCTTCTTCCCCAGCCACCAGGAGCGGGGCATGGCGGGTGTGCTGGAGGTAATGGAGTGAACCATGTTGAGCGGAGTATTGCTGCTGATGGCGCTGGCACTGGATAGCCCGGATCCGCTGGAACAGGCCCTGGCACGCTTCGACGCGCTGCAGGGCTACCGGCTGGAGCTGCGCAGCGAAGGACCCGGGGGCAACCAGCAGCTCCGCTACGCCTACCGCAAGCCCGGCCTGGTGCGGCTGGATGTGATCTCGCCCCATGCCGGCGCCGTGCTGATCTACAGTCCCTACAGCGACCGGGTGCGGCTCTGGCCCTTTGGTCTGAGTGGTCCCTCCCTGACCCTGAGCCCCGACAACCGCATGGTGAAGAGTCCCCGTGGCCACCGGCTGGACCGATCCGACGTGGGTGAGTTGCTGCGCCAGGCCCGGCGGCTCGGCCTGCAGGGGGAAATGAGGCTGCTGGGAGAAAGCCGGCTGGCCGAGCGTCCCGTGCTGCAACTGCTGGCGCGGGGAGAGGCACCGCCGGGGCAGCCGGCCCGCTTCGAAATCTGGCTGGACAAGATCCTGTTGTTCCCCGTGCGGGTGATAAGCCACGACGCCCGGGGCAATCTGCTCGAGACCGTGTGGCTGGAGCACATCGAGCCGGATCCGTCCTTTGCCGACGACTTTTTCTTTCCCTGAGTCCCACCATGGCGAGCTATCACTTCGTGACCCTGTGGCGGATAGCCGCCCCGCTGGAAGCCGTATACCAGGCCATCAGCCAGTCCCAGCGCTGGCCCCTGTGGTGGCCGGGACTGGTCCAGGTACGGGAGCTGGCCGCCGGCGATGAGCGGGGCATCGGCCGGATATACCGTTACCTCTGGCAGAGTCGGCTGGGCTACGGCCTTACGTTCGACATGCGGGTGCTCCGGCTCTATCCGCCGCGGGTGATAGTGGGTGAGGCCCGCGGCGATCTGGATGGCTGGGGCTGCTGGCAACTGACGGAAAAAGCGGGTATTACCCGGGTCCGCTACGAATGGAGGGTATGCACCACCCGCCGCTGGATGAACCTGGCCGCCCCCCTGGCCCGGCCACTGTTCGCCTGGAACCACCATGCGGTAATGCAGGACGGTGCCACCGGGCTGGCCCGGTGGCTTCGTGCCTCGCTGCTCGACGGCCGTCGGGATTAGCACCGGCCTTGTTTCCCCCCTCCCGTGCGGGCTATGCTGCAAAAGGACCTTTTTGAATACCTATCGGCAGGAGGACGGGATGAACATCATCAATGCCAGGCTGAGAAAGCAGGAAGGGCTCTTTTCCCTGAGTGTGGCCGAGGAACATTTCACCGCCATCCGGCCCCAGGCCGCCGTCCTGGAGGCTGCGCCGGGAGCGCTGGATGCGGGCGGCAACCTGCTGTGCGCGCCCTTGGTCGAGCCCCATATCCACCTGGATGCAGCGCTCACCGCCGGCGAGCCGAACTGGAACATGAGCGGCACCTTGTTCGAGGGCATAGAGCGCTGGGCCGAGCGCAAGCCGCTGCTGACGCCGGAGGACGTGGAGCGGCGGGTGCTGAGTACGGTGGAGCTGCTGGCGGCCAACGGTGTCCAGCATGTGCGTACCCATGTGGACGTGACCGAGCCGGGGCTGGTGGCGCTGAAGAGCCTGGTCCGGCTGCGCGAACGGCTGCAGCCGGTGCTCGATCTGCAGATAGTGGCCTTTCCCCAGGAGGGAATATTCTCTTACCCCGACGGCAAGGGGCTGATGGAGCAGGCGCTGGCGGAGGGCGCGGACGTGGTGGGCGGCATTCCCCATTTCGAGTTCACCCGGGAATACGGGGTGGAGTCCATGCGCTGGGTGATGGCGCTGGCCCAACGGCATAACAAACGGGTGGACGTACACTGCGACGAAACCGACGATCCTTCTTCCCGCTTCCTGGAGGTGCTGGCCACCGCCGCCCTGGAGGCCGGCATGGGGGACAGGGTCACCGCCAGCCATACCACCGCCATGCATTCCTACGACAACGCCTACTGTTCCAAGCTGTTCCGGCTGCTGAAGCTGTCCGGCATCCACTTCGTGTCCTGCCCCACCGAGAGCATCCACCTGCAGGGGCGCTTCGACAGCTATCCCAAGCGCCGGGGGGTGACCCGGGTGAAAGAACTGCTGGCGGCGGGCATCAACGTGGCCCTGGCCGAAGACTCCATCCGGGATCCCTGGTATTCCCTCGGCAACGGCAAGTTGCTGCGGGTGCTGGACGCGGGTCTGCATATCTGCCAGATGATGGGCTACGAGGACATTTCCCGGGCGCTGGATCTGATCACCGACAACGGCGCCCGGGTGCTGGGCCTCGACGACTACGGTATCGAGGTCGGCAAGCCGGCCAGCTTCGTGATCCTGGAAGGAGACGACGATGTCGAGGTGATCCGCCGCCAGGGCGAGGTGCTCTATTCGGTGCGCCGGGGCCGGGTGTTGGTGGAGCGTCGGCCGGCGGAGCTGGTCCGCCGGCCGGTGATCTGAACGGCCGGGCCGTCCTGTCCGTGAAGACGGACATCAGGGGCCGACGAAAAAATGGTCATTCCCGCGAAGGCGGGAATCCAGGGCCGGCGACGCGGAGCTTAACTGATCCGAATTCCAGTCCTGGTTCCCTGGGCCCCCGCCTGCGCGGGGGAGACGATCTTAGGTTGCGGGGGAGACGATCTTAGGTTGCGGTGGTGACGGCCTTTAATGCCTGCCCCAAGACACGCCGGCGTTGTTATCAGGGCGCCGGGTTGGACCATTTGCTGTGGATCTCGGCGATGCCGGCCAGCACCTCGGCGCCGAGTTCGATCTCCACCGACTCGATGTTCTCCTTCAGCTGTGCCAGGGTGGTGGCGCCGATCAGGTTGCTGGTCACGAAAGGCCGGCTGTTGACGAAGGCCTGGGCCAGTTGGGTCGGGGTCAGGTCGTGGGCCCGGGCCAGCGCCACGTAGGCGGTGGTGGCCGCCCGTGCCTGCGGGTTGCAGTAGCGCTGGAAGCGGCTGTACAGGGTCAGGCGGGCGTTTTCCGGCCTGGCGCCGTTTTCGTACTTGCCGCTCAGCATGCCGAAGGCCAGCGGCGAGTAGGCCAGCAGGCCCACCCGCTCGCGCAGGCTGAATTCCGACAGCCCCACCTCATGGGTGCGGTTGAGCAGATTGTAGGGGTTCTGGATGCCCTGAATGCGCGGCAGACCGTGCTTGTCCGCCGCGGCCAGGAACTTGTGCACTCCCCAGGCGGTTTCGTTCGACACGCCGATATGGCGGATCTTGCCCGCCTTCACCAGTTCGTCCAGCGCCGCCAGGGTCTCCTCGATGGGAATGCTCTCTTCCTCCACCAGGGTCTCGAAGCCGAGCTGGCCGAACATGTTGGTGGTGCGATCCGGCCAGTGTAATTGGTAGAAGTCGATGTAGTCGGTCCGCAGCCGGCGCAGGCTGTCGTCCAGGGCGGCGACGATATTGGCCCTGTCGAGCTTGGGCTGGCCGTCGCGGAAGTAGGAAGGGCGCTTGGGATCCCGGGAGCGACCCACCACCTTGGTGGCCAGCACTATCCTGTCACGGTTGCCGCGTGCGGCCAGCCAGTTGCCGATCATGGTTTCGGTGCGCCCCTGGGTTTCCTGGCGTGGCGGCACCGGGTACATCTCGGCGGTGTCGATCAGGTTGACGCCATGGCCCATGGCCAGGTCGAGCTGGGCGTGGGCCTCGGCCTCGGTATTCTGCTCGCCCCAGGTCATGGTGCCCAGGCCGATCAGGCTGACGTCGAGGTCGGTATTACCCAGTTTTCTGTATTTCATGGGATTTCCTTAGCGGGATTAATGAGTTGGAACAGAAACGCCATGGCCACAGGGTAACAGCAAAAGCGGAGGGAGATCACGACTCCATAAAAAAGGGGCCGGGTGAATACCCCGGCCCCTTGTTCAGACAGTCGATGCTCAGGCGCCGATGATGCCGCCGTCTTCCCGGGTGATGATCATCACGCTGGAGCGGGGAGTATTGTCGCCACCCATGGGGAAATGGGAGTCGGCCAGTTCTTCGCCCGGATGCTGGATGCCCACGAACAGGGTCTTCTGATCCGGGGTAAAGGCCAGGCCGGTCACTTCACAGGCCACGGGACCGGTGAGGAAGCGGCGGATCTCGCCGGTATCCGGGTCGGCGCACAGCATCTGGTTGTTGCCCTGGCCGGCGAAGTCACCGGCGTTGGAGTAGTTGCCGTCGGTCTGGATCCACAGCCGGCCGCCCTGGTCGAAACCGATGCCGTCCGGGCTGTTGAACATGTTGTCGACATTGACGTTGGCGGAGCCGGCGTAGAGGTCGCCGTTATGCACCTCGGGGTTACCGGCCAGCACGAACAGATCCCAGTCGAATCCGGTGGCGGTGTGGCGGCCACCGGCGGGTCGCCAGCGCACTATCTGGCCATAGTGGTTTTCGGCGCGAGGGTTGGGGCCGCCCACCGGCTGATTGTCCTTGGTGCCGCGATTCTTGTTGTTGGTCAGGGTGCAGAACACCACCGGCTCATGGGGATGGGCCGCCACCCACTCGGGCCTGTCCATGGTGGTAGCGCCCACCTGGGTGGCGGCGAGGCGGGCGTGGATCAGTACTTCGGCCTGACTGCCGAAGCCGTTTTCCGGGGTCAGGCCGTTCTTGCCGAAGCTCAGTTCAATCCACTCGCCCTTGCCCTTTAACGCACCGTTGGGGCCATTGTGGAACTTGGCCACGTAGAGGGTGCCGTCTTCCAGCAGGCTGCGGTTGGCGGCCTGGTTGTCGGGGTTGTACTTGTTTTTGCTGACGAAGCGATACAGGTGTTCGCCGCGCTCGTCGTCGCCCAGATAGACTACCACGTGGCCGTCCTGGTCGATGACCAGCTCCGCATTTTCATGCTTGAAACGGCCCAGGGCGGTGCGTTTGATAGGGGTGGACGAAGGGTCCCTGGGATCGACTTCCACCACCCAGCCGAAGCGGTTGGGTTCGTTGGGGTTTTTGGCCAGATCGAAACGCTCGTCGAACTTGTGCCACTGGTAGCCGGCGTCTTCGGCGCCCACGCCGTAGCGGGCCAGGGCCGGAGAGAGCTCGACCTGGCCGTCGGTGCCGAAGTAGCCGTTGAAGTTTTCCTCGCAGGTGAGGTAGGTGCCCCAGGGGGTCATGCCGTTGGCACAGTTGTTGAAAGTACCCAGGGCCCGCTCGCCCCTGGCGTCGGCACTGGTCTGCAGCAGGGCGTGGCCTTTAGCCGGGCCGCTGATGACCATGGGGGTGTTGGCGTCGATACGGCGGTTATACTTGCCGTCCTTCTCGAAGCGCCAGCCGTCGCCCTGCTTCTTGATGGTGATGATGGACACGCCGTGTGCGGCCTGGGCGCGCTTGACGTCATCTGCGCTCATGTTCTTGCCCTGGTGGGAGAACATGAGTTCGTAGTTGGTGTATTCGTTGTTGATGGCCAGGATGGCGGTGCTGTCGTCGACCGGAAAGAAGCTCATGCCGTCGTTGTTGTCGCCGAACTGACCGGCCTGATCGGCGGCCTTGTTGCCGCCGTTATTGATGAACTCGGCGACGTTGGAAAACAGGGGATCACCCCAGGATATCAGGCGTTCCACCTTGTAGCCTTCCGGCACCACTATGGTGTCGGCGGTGCTGGCGGGCACGGCCTTGAAGCCCATCAGCGGGCTGTTGCCGGTGGCGGCGGCGATGGCGCGGGAAATGGGCGAGGCACCGAAGAAGGCGGCGGCACCGAGGGCGGCGGCACCCCCCAGGAAGCGGCGGCGGCTCAGGCCCTGCTCGACCATCTGGGTAAACTCGGGCACCTGGTCACGGGGATGGTTCTGTTCATCCTTCAGTTCAAACTGGCTCATTTTTAAATTATCCTTTGCTCACATGGGGTTACGACCACGCCATGGTAGAAGGCAAAAATGTCAGTTTGATAACAATAAGATGACAGGAAGACGACGATGCGAGTAGAAACCGCCGATACCCTGGCAAAAGTGATCATTGTTGTGCAGGCGGTGCTGATCAGCCTGCTGCTCATCGGTAGCGGCTTGTTGATGCAGCAGGCCACCGAGAATGGCGAACAGGCGCCGACCTTGCAGGGCCCGCTGTTGTGGTTGTTTCTGGCGGTGCTGGTGGTCGCCTGGCTATGGTTGTGCCGCCGGGCCTGGGCCGGTTATTTGTCCACTGAGGGCATGGGCAGGCAGTGGCCCTTCTGGGTGCTGGTGGCGGTACAGCTGCCGTCCTTCCCTTTGGGCACCCTCATGGGGGTAGGGTTGATTTTCCTTAAGATAAAGTTCCATCCCCGCAGCCAATAAAGGAAAAAGCCCGGCTCTCACCGGGCTTTTTAGGCCAATCTCGTTGCATTCTGTTGTCATTCCCGCGAAGGCGGGAATCCAGAGCACCATGTCATGGACCTCCGCCTCCGTGGAGGTGACGGGTATTAGGTTGCAGCGATGGGGGGGACATATCTGGCGCAGAAACAAAAAGCCCGGTTTTGCACCGGGCCTTGGTATGTCAGTCATCCCAACGGCGGTATTTTTTCTTCTTTTTCTTCTTGTAATGATGGTGGTGCACTTCCTTGCGGTGGTTGTCGCCGGAGCTGGCGCCCAGGGCGGAGCCCGCGGCACCGCCGATGCCGGCACCGATCACCTGGCCGCTGTTGCCGGCTACGTTCTTGCCCAGGGCGGCACCGCCCAGGGCACCGACGGCACCGCCCAGGGCGGCTTCGTTCTTGTTGCCCCGGTTGGCGGTGGCGGCACCACCGGCGGCGCCGCCCAGGGCGGCGCCCACCAGGGCACCGGTGTCACCGGCCATCTGCTTGCCGATAACGGCGCCGGCAGCGCCACCGGCACCGCCGCCGATGATGGTATTGAGGGTTTCGCCGGCCATGGCGGGAGCCGCGCCGAGCAGCAGCAGGCTTAAGGTAAGGTTTTTCTTCAACATGCAGACTCTCTGTCAGGCTGTTCAACTTGGACGAACTATACATGGGCAAGGCGGAAAGGGAAGCGGCAACGCTCCGGCATTATTTGAGTCCCTTTGCGGTAATTTTTTTCAAGTTATTGTTTTTAAATGAATTATTATTTTTTGTTGCCCCCCTGGTGACAACCTGTGACCGACAGCTCCTGTCCGTAGCGGGAGCGGTTCAGCGTTTGTACACCCAGACCAGGGTGCGCAGGCCGTTCTGGCCGTAGCGGGCCAGGCGATCGAAGCGGCCGCGCTCTATCGGCAGGTACTGTTTGTCCACCGGGCTTTCGCCTGCATCGTCGTCGATATCCGGGTCGTGGATGTAGACGAACTCCTTGTCGATGGCGCACACCAGCACCCAGTGGGGGGCCTTGCGGCCGTCCAGGTGGTAGGTGCTGATCAGCACCAGCGGCAGTCGGCCCTGGGCTAGCCCCTGCTCCAGTTGCTCCAGGCTGAAGCTGCCGTACTGGGGGCGGATGCCGAGTTCGGCCATCTGGGCCAGAAACTGTTCGTGCACCCGTTCCAGGATCTGCTTCTTGTCGGGGGTACGCACGCTGCTGACGAACAGCGGCCCCTGCAGGTTCAGCATCAGTTCCACTTCGAAGCCGCGTCGCTTGGCGGCCAGGGCCAGGCCATGGGGGCCGCAGCCGCCGTGGCCCTGGGTCATGAAGATGGTGGTGGCCTCGCGCCACAGCTGCAGTTCTTCGTCGATTTCCGGTCGGTAGTGCGAGTCCAGGGCGCTTACCGCCATCATCAACGACGCCGGGCCGCAGGTAAAGTCGGTGGTCTGGCGGTAATAGGGTACGGCCTTGGCGCCGGTGAGGGGGTGATAGTGGTGGATACGTTTCTGGTAGCGCAGGGCGGTCTGGTGATCCTCGTAGTAGTCGTGGAAGACCCCGAACTGGCGATAGCCGAGCCGCTGGTAGAGATTTTGGGCGGCGGTGTTGTCGGCGCGCACCTCCAGCCGCATAAATACGGCACCCTTGTCCCGGGCGCCGTCCTCGGCGGCCAGCATCAGCGATTGGCCCAGCCCCAGGCCGCGGGCATCGGGGGACACCGCCACCGAATAGACCCGGGCCAGGCGGGTGTTGCGACGAAACAGCACCAGTATGTAGCCCAGCAATTGTTCGCCGAGCTCTGCCGCCAGCAGCATGTCCTGGGGATGTTCGATAAAGCGCTGGAAACTGCGCCGGCTGATCCTGTCCTGCTCGAAACAGCGGGCCTCGAGGGCGAGCAGGGCGGTGAGTTCGGACTTCCGGGCAGGGCGGACGAGGGGGTCTGACATAGGTCACCGGATGGGCCAGATGAATACCTTCAACATACGTCAAAAATATTCCGTCAGCGAGACATTTTCCAATGCCCGGCGAGCGGATTTGGGAGTAGAGTTAGGCACACATAACGTCTGCAGCCAACACGGATTTCCCCATGACCCAATTGATTCTGGTGGTGGATGAACTCAGCGCCTGGGAGCCCTATTTTCCTTCCGAAAACCTGGTCGACTTCCAGACCTATCTCAAGCAGGCACCGGCCAGGAACGCACCCCGCACCCGGGTTATCAACCTGTGTAAGACCGGCAAGTACCTGTCCAACGGCTATTACTGCTCGCTGCTGGCGGAGGCACGGGGCCAGCATGTGATCCCCTCGGTATCCACCCTCAACAACCTGCGCAACAAGGGGCTGTTCGCCTTCGGCTTCGATGGCGTGTCCGAGGTGTTGGAACAGTGGGTGGCGGGCGGGGAGCCGGTCAGGCAGCTCAAGGTGAAGAGCTATTTCGGCCATTGTCAGGTGCCGGGCCTGGCCAACCTGTGCCGGGAGCTGTTCGAGCGGTTGCCGTGTCCCATCATGGAGCTCGGCTTCAAGCGCCGAACCCATTGGGAACTGACCGGGCTGGCCACCCTGGCGCCCCGGGATCTGGCGGGAGAGGAGGAAGATCAGTTCGCCAACGCCCTCGAGGCCTACTCTCGCATCATCTGGCGCAAGCCCAAATCGGTGAAGCGCTATCGTTACGATCTGGCGATGCTGATCAACCCGGACGAAGCACTGCCGCCTTCGGATCCCAAGGCGCTCAAGCGCTTCGTCAAGGCAGGAGAGCGGGCCGGGGTGAACGTGGAGATGATCACCCGTAAGGACTACCAGCGGCTGGCCGAATACGACGCCCTCTTTATTCGCGAGACTACCGCCATCGACCACCACACCTTTCGCTTCGCCCAGAAGGCGGAGCACGAAGGCTTGGTGGTGCTCGACTCGCCCACTTCCATACTGCGCTGTGCCAACAAGATTTTCCTGGCGGAAAGCTTTACCAAGCACGGGGTGCCCACGCCCAGGACGCTGATGGTCAACCCCAGGCAGAAGGATGCCGTCGAGTGGCTGGAGCGGGAGCTGGGCTATCCCCTGGTGCTGAAGATTCCCGACGGCGCCTTTTCCCGCGGGGTGTACAAGGTGGCCGACCGGGCGACCCTGGTCGAGACCCTGGTCAAGCTGCGCAACGCCTCGGCCCTGGTGCTGGCCCAGGAGTACTTTTTCACCGAGTTCGACTGGCGCATCGGGGTGCTCAATCACCAGCCGATCTTCGCCTGCAAGTACTTTATGGTGAAGGGGCACTGGCAGATCTACCGCCACAACGGCGGTGGCCGGGAGGCGGACTCCGGCGGCTTCGCCACCCTGCCCACCTTCGAAGCGCCCAGGGCGGTGATCAACGCCGCCCTCAAGGCGGTCAAGCCCATCGGCGACGGCCTTTACGGGGTGGACATCAAGGAGGGCAAGGGCCGGGTGGCGGTGATAGAGGTGAACGACAATCCCAATATCGATCACGGGGTGGAGGACGTGTTCCTGAAAGACCGGCTCTACGACATGGTTATCGAGGACTTCGTGCGCCGGCTGGAGGTGGACTGACCCGTCACGATGGTGGGCTGAGCGCCGGGAGTCGTGGCGCCGGCCGCTTCGTGGAGACCGGCATCCCTCGCAGACGCGGATTTATTCGCGTGAGTTCATCGTCTGGTCCGGGCCGAAGTGGCTGGTCAGATCGGCCCAGAGCCCCTTGCCGTGCCAGTTGTCGATCCAGGCGGGAACCAGTCCTGCCGGCATGGGTTCGGCGATGCCGTAACCCTGGGCGAAGCGGCACCCCAGTTTGAGCAGCAGGGCACCGAGCTCGGGGCTTTCTACCCCTTCCGCCACCACCGGGTGATGAAAGGTGCGGGCCAGGTGCAGTACGCTGCTGACCAGGCTGAGATCCTCGTCGTTGGTGAGCATGTCGCTGACAAAGCTGTGATCGAGTTTCAAAATGTCCAACGGCAACTGACGCAGGAAGGAGAGGGCGGACAACCCGGTGCCGAAATTGTCCAGGGCGATTTGCACCCCGAGTTGGTGGCACTGCTCCAGCACCCGGATGAGCTGCTCCAGTTGGCGAATGGCGGCAATTTCCTGGAATTCCAGCTCCAGGCTGGCGGGGGATACCTGAGGGTAGTGTTGCAGGGACATTTTCAGGTGATCGGCAAAGTCCGGTTGCAGCAGGTGATCGGCGCTGATATTGAGGCTGACGGTCAGATCCAGCCCCTGTTGTTGCCAGTCGGCAATCTGTTGCAGCACCGAATTGATCACCCATTGACCCAGGGTCCACTCCAGGCGGCTGCCGTCCAGTTGGTAAAGAAAGGCGGCGGGTACCAGCAGGCCCAACTGCGGGTGTTGCCAGCGGATCAGGGCTTCCAGTCCGATCACCTGGCCGTTGAGCAGGTCCACCTTGGGTTGGTAATAAAGCACGAACTCCTGGTGTTGCAGGGCCTGTTCGATGACTTTCAACTGGTGGTGGCGGTTCAGTTGTTCGGTTTGCTGCTCGAGATCATAAAACTGATAGCGGTTCTTGCCGGCCTGCTTGGCCTGGTACATGGCCTGATCCGCATGCTGCAGCAGCAGGTCGGCATTGCTGTCGTCGTGAGGGTAAAAGGTTACGCCGATGCTGGCCGAGACCCGGGCCTGGCCATCGGCCAGCTCTATCGGGGTAGTTATCGTTTCCAGCACCCGGGTCAGGATGGGGTGAAGATCCTCGCTGTGCTGCAGTTCGGCGAACAGCAGTGCGAATTCGTCGCCACCGAGCCGGGCGAGGGTGTCGTACTGACGCAGTATGTGCTTGAGACGGCAGCTGATTTCGATCAACAGTTGATCCCCGGCGGGATGGCCGTGTTCATCATTGACCTGTTTGAAGCCGTCCAGATCCAGGTAGCATACCGCCAGCTGACTGCCCTGGCGCTTGGTGCGGGCCATGGCCTGGAGCAGTCGGTCGGCCAGCAGCCGGCGGTTGGGAATGCCGGTGAGGGCATCGTATTGGGCGATTTGCTCCAGCTCGGCCGCATCGGCCTTGAGCTGGCTGATGTCACTGAACACGGCCACATAGTGGCTGATCTGCCCGTCGCGGTTGCGCAGGGCGGAAATGGCCAGTAGCTGGGGATAGATTTCGCCGTTTTTACGCCGATTCCAGATCTCGCCCCGCCAGTGATCCTCCGTATGCAGGCTGTGCCACATGGCCTCGAAAAAATCGGCGCTGTGGCGCCCCGAGGCGAGCAGGGCGGGAGACTGGCCGAGCAGCTCCTCGGTGCTGTAACCGGTGATCAGGGTAACGGCGGGATTGACCCGGATGATGCGGTTATCGGCATCGGTGATCAGAATGCCTTCGTAGCTGCATTCAAACACCCGGGCGGCCAGTTGCAGTTGGGTTTCGGCTTTTTTCTGCTCGCTGATATCGTGGCCGATGCAGATCAGCTCGCCATCGGGCAGGGCAATGTTGACCCACAGGCTGGGCAGGGAGCGTCCTTGGCGGGTGAGGGGCGCCCATTCGCAAAAACGGGAGCCGGACTCGGTGCTAAAGGTGTTTTTTACCGACTGACGGATGGCATCGTCCGGATACAGCAGGGCAAGGGGCTCCGGGTGCCGGACCAGCTCATCAAACCGCCAGCCGAACAACCGCTCGCATTCATGGTTCCACAAGACGCAGCGACCCTGCCGGTCGAAACCGTTGACCAGCAGCGGACTGTTACTCAGGACCTGCTTGAGTTGCTCGAACCTGCCTTCGGTACCGCTGCCGTCCGCCATGGCGCTCTCCTATAAAAAGTCGCGTTCTCCCCGCCGGAGCGGATCCGGCTTGGGCTCGCCATCGCCGCAGAAACTGAGCGAGGCCGAATTCAGGCAGTAGCGCAGCCCGGTAGGGGCGGGACCGTCGGGAAACACATGGCCCATGTGGCCGTCGCAGCGGGCACAGCGGATCTCGACTCGGCGCATGCCGTGGCCCAGATCCACCAGCTCGCGGATATGGTCCGGATGGTAAGGCGCATAAAAGCTGGGCCAGCCTGAGCCGGACTCAAACTTGCAGGCAGAGGAAAACAGCGGCAGGGCACACAGCCGGCACACATAACTGCCTTCTTCATGGTTGTCGAGCAGGCCTCCGCAGAAGGGAGGTTCCGTGCCCTGGTTGAGCAGGATGCGCCGCTCTTCCGGACTCAGGGCGTCGGCCAGCTGCTGCAGCTGCTCGTCGCTGGGCGGGCTGAGATCGTAGGGACTGGGAGTTTGCGCCATGATTACAGATCCTTTTTCAACCGGTGTTTAAAATAATGCTGCACCTTGGCTACCTTGGGCTGGGCGACGGCGGCGATATAAGGCTGATTGGGATGTGCCGCCGCGTAGTTCTGATGATAGCCCTCGGCTGGATAAAACGCATCCAGCGGCTCTAGCGTGGTGACGATGGGAGCCTTGAACACCCCTTGCTCTTCCAGCAGGGCGATATAGTCCGCCGCCAGGCGCCGTTCGTTGTCGTCCCGGTAGAACACCGCCGAACGGTACTGGCGACCGAGATCGTTACCCTGGCGATTGAGCTGGGTAGGATCGTGGGCGATACCGAAGAACACCTTCAGCAGGGTAGCGGGGCCGATCTGGGCGCTGTCGTATTCGATGCAAATGACCTCTGCATGGTCGGTGGTACCGCTGCAGACACTGTCGTAGTCGGCCGTGTCCGCAGTGCCGCCGGCATAGCCGGACACGACACCCAGCACCCCGTCCAGTTGGCGATAGACCGCCTCGGTGCACCAGAAACAGCCGCCGGCCAGCACCAGCTGGCGCACCCCGGTATTGATAAAGGTGCGGTCGTCGGCATCGGGAAAGTCATTGGGCAGCAGACTCAGTACGGAATCCGTCATTTTATTATCTCCTCGTGGGTACGGGGCTTAAGTTACCACAGCGAGAGGCCGGGACAAGGCCGTGTGGGGAGTTAGTGAGGGAATGGGATGACAGTCCAGGAGCGCTCGGGTGGGCCGGGCTTCGCACGATATGGGTGGGAGCAGTCTGTTCAGAGCCGGTCAGATCAAGTTTTCGTATAGTGCGATGCAAGTGACCTATTTTGGTCTCATTTGGAAATTGTTTTTGTTTGCCCCTGCGTTATCCTCTGCCATTATCCGCTGGGTTATAAGGAAAATATTATGAACATCACATGGAAAGAGACGCTGCCAGTCTGGTGGAGTATTTGTTGGCGTGTCTTTATTTATGGTTTGACTGGCGGCTTTTTGCTTGGGTTCATTGGTGGCGTTATCGCTGCCCTCATTAGTGCTCCAGAGAAAGCGGTATTCTTTGGGGAAATCGGCGGATACGTCGCTAGCATTCCCGCATCGTTGCTGGCAGTCAGGCAAGCCGTCTCACAGCATTTGTCGGAGTTGGCTCAACTCGCAGGCCGCGTATGACGACGACTGCCTGAAAGCTGTACTCGCAGTTTTCTTTGATGAATAAAAGGAATAGATATTAGTCCGGGGTTTCGCTGTTGCCCATCCGCCCGTGCTGTTAGGCTGGGCGCCTTCTTGTTGCTGTACGGGATAATAATGGAACTGGACTTACTCACCCTGGGGCTGCTGGCCCTGGCCGCCCTGCTGGCCGGCTTTATCGATGCCATCGCCGGCGGCGGTGGCCTTATCACCATACCGGCGCTGCTGGCCACCGGCATGCCGCCGACCATGGCCCTGGCCACCAACAAGCTGCAGAGCAGCTTCGGCGCCTTTTCCGCCACCCTCTATTACCTGCGGCGGGGCCTTATCGACTGGCGCAGCATGAAATGGGCGGTGGCCTGTACCTTTGTCGGCAGCGTGCTGGGCACCCTGCTGGTACAGCGCATCGACGCCAGCCTGTTGCAGAAGGTGCTGCCCTTCCTGCTGGCGGCTTTCGCCCTTTACTTCCTGTTTTCACCCCGGATAGGGGACGAAGATCGCCATCGGCGCCTCGGCATGATCCCCTTCGCCCTGCTGGTGGGCACCGGGGTGGGTTTTTACGACGGCTTCTTCGGCCCCGGCACCGGTTCCTTCTTTGCCTTAGGGTTTATCGCCCTGGCCGGTTTCAGCATGGCCAGGGCGACCGCCCATACCAAGCTGTTGAATTTTACCTCCAACATCGCGTCCTTGCTGTTCTTTATCCTGGGTGGCCAGGTGGCCTGGGTCGTCGGTCTGTCTATGGCGCTCGGCCAGATTGTCGGTGCCCGGCTGGGCTCGAAGATGGTAGTGACCAGGGGGACTTCCATTATTCGCCCCATGCTGGTAACGGTGTCGCTGGTGATGTCGGTACGGCTGCTGTGGCAGCAGCACCCGGAGTGGTTCGCCTGGGTGGGGTAGGGGCGTCGATGATGGGTGGGGCCGTTGCAACGGACCCTGCGCCACACCCGCCCTATCTTGCCAGCTCGGCGAAGTGCCGCTCCAGCACATCGATCAGGCTGGCCAGCCGTTCCCGCTTGCGGGAGCTGGGCCGGAACACCAGGCTGACCGGCCGGGTCAGGCGGGCCCCTTCGGGCGGGGAGTGCAGCAGGGCGGCGTCTATACCCATCAACCGGGCCACCCCGAGCGGCACCACCGCCGGCGCTACCCCGGCCCGACCCAGTTCGGCGGCGGCGAAGTAGGAGTCCATCTGCATCCAGGGAATGAGCCCGGCGCTGCGCAGCCGGTGCTCCAGGTAGCGGTTGGCCGGGTTGCCGAGATCGATGGTTACCACCGCCAACGGCCGGCCGAAGGCGGGCGGCGCGGGGGATACCAGTGCCATTTCTTCTTCCAGCAACGGCACCACTTCCAGTCCCCGGGCATGGAGGATTTCTCCGGCACAGACCCCCAGCGCCGCATCGCCGGCGCGCACTCGCTCCAGGATCACCGGGGTGTGGTGGGTGGAAAACTGCAGATAAGGGTCGCGGCGCAGATAGCGGTTGAGCAGGGGCCCCAGGTAGCCTGCCAGGATGGTTTCCGAGCAGGCGATGGCCAAGGGGCTCTCATCGGTGAGGTGCTGGCTGTCGAACAGCTGGCCCCTGAGTTCGTTCAGGCTGGGGCCGATACGCTCCAGCAGAGCCTGGGCATCGGGGGTAAGCCGCAGGTGGCGGCCGTCCGGCTCCACCAGTTTCTTGCCGAGGCGTGCTTCCAGGTTGCTGATCCGTTTGCTCACCGCCGACTGGGTAATGTACAGCCGGCCGGCCACCTTGCCCATGGTCTTTTCCTGGGCCAGCAGGGTGAGGGTTTCCAGTCCTTCGAGTAGCATGCGGGTACCTATTCCGATTGGGAATATTCCAGTGTAACAGCCTTTAACGTACAACGCAGGCCGCCATCAGGAGCGGCCCGGTACGGAACCCGTCCTGTGTTTTTCCGCTCCGCCAAGGGTGATACCATGGCCTTTTTATGCCGACGAGATCCCACCGTGCTGAGTGCACTGCTGATCCAACAACAATATAAATACCGTTACTGGCTGTTGGGGCTGGGGGCCGCCCTGTTGCTGGCCGTGTTGCTCAGCCTGCAACTGGGCGCCGTAGGGGTGGGTATCGAGGCGCTGTGGCGGCCGGTATCGGCCCTGGAGCAGCAGGTATTCTGGCAACTGCGCCTGCCGCGCACCCTTCTGGCGGTGCTGGTGGGGGCCAGCCTGGCCCTGTGCGGCGCCGTGCTGCAGGTGCTGTTGCACAATCCCCTGGCCGAGCCGGGGCTGATGGGTATTTCCAGTGGCGCCAGCCTGGCGGCGGTACTGACGCTGTCATTGTCGACCCATTTTGGCCTGCAACTGCCCTACTGGAGCCTGTCGCTGGCGGCCTTTGCCGGGGCCCTGGTGGTGACCCTGCTGCTGCTGGCCCTGGCCCGGCGCCGCCTGGGCCAGGGCGCCTTGCTGCTGTTCGGGGTGGCGGTGGGTATTTTCGCCAACGCCATTATTACCTGGCTGCTGTACCTGGCCGACGATGCTTCGCTGCGTACTTTTCTGTTCTGGATGATGGGCAGCCTGGGCTACGGCCAGCAGTTGTCGTTCTGGTGGTGGTGGCCGGCGCTGCTGACCCTGGGCTGGTTGACGATGCAGGGGCGGCGACTTGATATGTTGGCGCTGGGAGAAAACCAGGCCCGGTTGCTGGGGCTCGACGTGCACCGGCTGCGGCCCCGACTGGTGCTGGCGGTGTGCCTGCTCACCGCCTTCTGTGTGGCCATGGCCGGGGTCATCGGTTTTATCGGCCTGGTGGTGCCGCATCTGCTGCGGCTGCTGGTGGGCGGCCAGCAGCGTTTCCTGCTGCCGGCCTCGGTGCTGGCGGGGGCCGCACTGCTGAC
This sequence comes from Zobellella sp. DQSA1, assembly GCF_041950555.1. Classification (GTDB taxonomy): domain Bacteria; phylum Pseudomonadota; class Gammaproteobacteria; order Enterobacterales; family Aeromonadaceae; genus Oceanimonas. The sequence goes on along the minus strand of NZ_CP169531.1, from coordinate 2,481,957 downwards.
CCTGGCCGATGTGGCGGCGCGCCAGACGCTGGCCGTGGGCGAACTGCCCATCGGGGCCGTGACCGCCACCCTGGGTGCTCCGGTATTCATCTGGTTGCTGGTACGTCGTTATGCTGGAACTTGAGCAGTTTGTCCTGGCCGGCCGGGTAGGCCCGGTCAGCGGCGAGTTCAGGGCGGGCATCCTGACCTTGCTGATCGGCCCCAACGGCAGCGGCAAATCCAGCCTGCTGGCGGGAGCGGCCGGCCTGAACGAAGGCCAGGGCCGGGTGCGGCTGTTGGGTAAGGATCTGCATGGCTTTGACTTGAGCGAACTGGCCCGGCACAGGGCCATGCTGGCCCAGCAGGCCCAGCTACCCCAAGGCTTGCGGGGTTACGAACTGCTGGCGCTGGCCGCCGAGCCGGTGGGCGGGGTCAGCGAGGCGGTGTGCCTGGCCATGGCCGGGCTCGGTGCCCCGCTGGGGCTGGACAGCCTCTATGCCCGCCCGTTGACCAGCCTGTCGGGGGGAGAGCAGCAGCGGCTGCTGATCGCCAGGACATTGCTGCAGGTGGATCCCAAAGTGAATCCGGACGGCGCCCTGCTGCTGCTGGACGAGCCTCTGGCGGGACTCGACTGGCAGCACCAGCTCGCCACCCTGCGCCTGCTGCGTCGTTATGCCGACCGGGGGCTGGCGGTGGTGGCTTCCATCCACGATATCAACTTGGCCTGCCAGTACGCGGACGAAATCTGGTGCCTGCACCGGGGGCGGCTTGCCGCCCGGGGCGGGCCCGAGGTGATCACGCCGGAGTTGATTGCCGAGGTGTTCGGCGTCAGGGTGCGGTTGCTGGAGCAAGACGGCGCCCGGCTGCTGCTGCCGGACACTGAAGCTTCCAGCTTCTAGCCTCCAGCCTGATACAGCATGTCCAGCAGTCGTTCGCTGTCTTCCCAGCCCAGGCAGGCGTCGGTGATGCTCTGGCCAAACACCTCGGCCTTGCCGTTCACCACCTCCTGGCGGCCCGGCTCGATAAAGCTCTCGGCCATGATGCCGGCGACAGAGCGGCTGCCCTGGCGCAGCTGGCGGCAGATGTCTTCCGCCACCAGCAACTGGCGCTGGTGTTGCTTGAGGCTGTTGCCGTGGCTCAGATCCACCACCAGGCGGGGCGAAAGGCCGACCTGTGCCAGCCCCGCGGCGGCCCGGGCCACGCTGTCCGCATCGTAGTTGGGCTCTTTGCCGCCGCGCAGGATCAGGTGGCCGTAGGGATTGCCGTCGGTCTGGTAGATGGTCATGCGGCCGTCTTTGTCCGGCGAACAGAAGATATGGGGATGGCTTGCCGCTCGCACCGCGTCCAGGGCAATCTGGATATTGCCGTCGGTGCCATTCTTGAAGCCCACCGGGCAGGACAGGGCCGAGGCCATTTCCCGGTGCACCTGGGATTCGGTGGTGCGCGCGCCGATGGCACCCCAGCTGATCAGGTCCGCGATATACTGGCCGGTCACCATATCCAGGAATTCGGTGGCGGTGGGCAGCCCTAAGGCATTGATGTCGCACAAGAGCTTGCGTGCCAGGCCCAAACCGGTGTTCACGTCGAAGCTGCCGTCCAGGTGCGGATCGTTGATCAGCCCCTTCCAGCCCACTATGGTGCGCGGCTTTTCGAAGTAGGTGCGCATCACGATGCACAGCTTGTCGGCATAGCGGGCGCGCAGGGGGGCCAGGCGCTCGGCATAGGCCAGGGCGGCGGCCGGGTCGTGGATGGAGCAGGGGCCGATGATCACCAGCAGCTTGTCGCTGTTGCCGGTGAGGATGGCTTCGATCTCGGCCCGGGCATCGAGCACCGTCCCGGCCATGGCGTCGGACAGGGGGTATTGTTCGCTCAGTTGGTGCGGCGTGATCAGGGCTGCCAGCCGGCGACTTCTCAGTTCATCGGTATGCAAGGACATAGGTCTCTCTAAATACGGGAAAACGGGGGTGCGTAGGCACTATGTCCTTACCATAACGGAAAGCCGTGGCAGGGAAAACCACGGCGAAGGGATAAAACGGAATTTATTCCGGCCGGCTGAAGCGCTGGCCGGAGATGGCCGGATGGTAGAGGGGCTGGATCACGTTGCCGGCGGGATCGGTGATGTGGAAGCTGCGGGCGCCGTCGCTGTGGTCGAAGGGCCGGTCCAGCAGGGTCACGCCCTTGCTCTTGAAGTACAGATACCACCGGTCCAGCTCTTCCTTGGTATCCACGATAAAGCCGAAGTGATCCATGCGCTGCACACCGCTGGCGGGCAGGTCGGCGCGGCCCAGGGAGAGGTTGTCGTTGCCGCAGGTAAGGTACACCAGATCCTCATGGGCCCGGTTCAGTATTTCCATGCCCATGATCTCGGTGTAAAACTGCACGCATTCTTCCAGGTTGGGCATGGTGAAGGCGATATGGCGCATGCCGTTGAAACGACCGGGTCTTTCCATGGCGGGGCTCCTTGTCTCTTTACTGAAAATATTGTGTACTGTTTGTTTAATTAAAATAAACAAATGGAGTTTACAATGTATTCAATTATTGTCAAAACCAAGCTCAAGCCCGGCACCACCCAGGCCTTTCTCGATGCCATGCTGCCCAATGCCGCCGCCTCGGTACGCGACGAGCCCGGTTGCCACACCTTCGACGTGCTGCAGGACAAGGCGGATCCCGAGCTGTTCTGGCTGTACGAGATCTACCAGGATGAAGTGGCCCTGGCGGCCCACAAGGAAACCCCGCACTACCAGGCCAGCCGCGCCGTGGTCAACCCGCTTATCGCCGAGCAATCGGTGATCCGTGCCGGGGTGTTGGCGGTCAATCCGGCGCGGTAATCCTCACCCCACCAGACCCGCCAGCAGTGACAGGCTGTGGTGGCGGGCGCCCTGATCGTAGATATCGGACACCACCATCAGTTCGTTGGCGCCGGTCCGGGCCAGCAGCACTTCCAGCTGCTGCGCCACCCGAGCCGGGCTGCCGATCACGGCGGCGCCGAGGAAGCCGTCCACCCCGCGCTGCTCGTGGGGCAGCCAGCGATCTGCCATGTCGGTGACCGGCGGCTGCAGCATGCGGGTGTCGCCGCGCAGCAGCGACAGTACCTTCTGCTGCGCCGTGCTGGCCAGGAACTCGGCTTCCCGGTCGGTGCCGGCCACGATGGTCGGCACGCCCAGCATCAGGTAGGGCTTGGCCAGCACCGCCGAGGGCCGGAACTGGTCTTTGTAGATGGCCACCGCCTCATGCAGCATGCGCGGCGCGAAGTGGGAGGCGAAGGCGTAGGGCAGACCCAGTTGTGCCGCCAGCTGGGCGCTGAACAGGCTGGAGCCGAGCAGCCAGATGGGCACCTGGGTGCCGGCGCCGGGAATGGCCATCAGCTTCTGGCCGTGGCGGGCCGGTCCCAGCAACTGCTGCAGTTGCTGTACCTGCTCGGGGAAGTCCTCGCCGTCTTCCGGCCGTCGGCGCAGGGCGCGCATGGTGTCCTGATCCGTGCCCGGGGCCCGGCCCAGTCCCAGATCGATACGACCCGGGTACATGGTGGCCAGGGTGCCGAACTGCTCGGCCACCACCAGCGGCGGGTGGTTGGGCAGCATGATACCGCCGGAGCCGACCCGGATACGGGAAGTCTGGCCGGCGATATGGCCCACCAGTACGGCGGTGGCGGAGCTGGCGATGCCGTCCAGGTTGTGGTGTTCGGCCAGCCAGAAGCGCTCGAAGCCGAGGCCCTCTACATGGCGGGCCAGGGCGACCGAGTTGGAGATGGCGTCGGCGGCATCGAAACCGGTACGGATATGCACCAGGTCCAGGATGGACAGTCTGACCTTGGATAATAGGCTCATAAATGGTTATGGTATCAATTGAAACAATGGCTCGATAACAACATATTTCGCCGGCATCCGCTATCCAAAGACGGCATATCTTATGCCGATGGTTGAAAAATGGAGAAGAATCATGGACATCATGGCGCGACTGGCCAGCTGGCAGATACGACCGCCGCTGATTGAGCACCCGCCGCTGCACAGCTGCGACGACGCCGACCGGCTGCTGGTGGGCAGGCCCGGCACCCGGCTCAAGAACCTGTTCCTGCGCGACAACTACGGCCGCCGCCACGCCCTGCTGCTGACCCGGCCCGACAAGCAGGTGGATCTCAAGGCCCTGTCCCGCCGGGTGGGCTGGTCCCGGCTGGGCTTCGCCTCGGCCGAACGGCTGCAACGCTACCTGGGCGTGGCCCCTGGCCATGTGTCGGTGCTGGCGCTGGTGAACGACGGGGAGCAACAGGTGGAGCTGTGGCTGGATGAAGATCTGAAAGACGGGGACAACTTTCATTGCCATCCTCTGCGTAACACCGCCACCCTGTTGCTGGGCCGCGCCGATCTGCTGCGTTTCGCCGAGTGTACCGGCCACCGGATCCACTGGCTGGCGGTGCCGGAGTGTTAACCGTCTTGTCAGCCATTATCGTCCAGCGTCCAGCCTGACTCTTGGTCACACGTTGTTGCTGACTTTTAAACAGGCATAAAAAATCGGCCAAAGCGCACTCCTCCTCCGGCACGCCGTAAACCCATCCATGGGGGCTCCGCCGCGTCCTCCCTGGCGCGGAGGGCCGGCTTCGCTGCGCCCTTTGTCCTCCCTATTGCCCGCAGCTGCCTGCTGGCATCACCCTCAGACGGCGTTGGGGCTAACAGGACTTGCCTCTTCTCTACGTCAAATCAGGCAGCCGGACTTGTGACCAAAAGTCCGGCTTAAGGCTGTCCCGCCGGGCTTAGTTCGCCCCTGAGATTACGGCCCATCAGCTCGCGTATTTTTTCCGGCGGCAGCTTCTTGCTGAGCAGGTAGTGCAGCTTGGTCAGCGCCGCTTCCGTGGTCATGTCGAAACCGGAGATCACCCCGGCCTCGGCCAGGGCGTGGCCGGTGGCGTAGCCTTCCATGTTGACCGAGCCGCGCAGGCACTGGGTAAGGTTGACGATGATCACGCCCCGGGCTGAGGCCTCGGCCAGCAGCCCGAGCATGGCGTCGTTTTGGGGGGCGTTGCCCACCCCGTAGGATAAGAGCAGCAGCGCCTTCACCGGCTGGCGCAGCAGGTTGCCTATCACCTCGGCGGAAATACCCGGATACAGGGTGACCACCCCGATGGGTTGGGGAGTGATGGGGCTGACCGTCAGCGACTTGCCGGTGGTGGTGCCGAGCTCGCCCGCCCCCAGGCTGATATGGATGCCGGCGTTGAGCAGGGGCGGGAAGTTGGGGGAGTCGAAGGCGTTGAAGCCGTCGGCGTGCACCTTGCTGGCCCGGTTGCCCCGATAGAGGCGGTTGTTGAAGAACAGGCCGACCTCGTGGATGGGGTACTCGGCGGCGATGTAGAGGGCGTTGAGCAGGTTGTTGCGGCCGTCGGAGCGCAGTTCCACCAGCGGGATCTGGGAGCCGGTAACGATCACCGGCTTTTCCAGATCCTCCAGCATGAACGACAGTGCCGAGGCGGTGAAGGCCATGGTGTCGGTGCCGTGCAGTACCACGAAGCCGTCGTACCGGTCGTAGTTGGCCCTGATGTCGTCGGCGATGCGCTGCCAGTCGGCGGGCGTCATGTCCGAGGAGTCGATCAGCGGATCGTACTCGTGGATATGGTAATCGGGCATTTCCGGACGGTGCAGCTCCGGGGTGTTGGCCAGGCTGTCGGTCATAAAGCCCGCCAGGGGCACATAGCCCTTGGCGGATTTCTGCATGCCGATGGTGCCGCCGGTGTAGGCGATATAAATCTTCTTCTTGTTCATCAGAACTCCTGGCATTCCACGCACAGCACGTACTGACCCTTGACGTCGTCGAACCGGGCCAGGGCGGACAGCTCCCGGCCCAACTGCTCACCGGCCGGGCGCAGGGCGGCGGGCAGGGCGCTTTGCATCAGGCCGCTCAGGGTGGCGCCGGAGTCGAGCAGCAGCTGCTCCAGCAGCATTTCCTTGGCGGAGGGTTGCAGCCGCACCGGCTTGACCCTGAATTCCGGCAGGCCGGCCAGTTCGGCGGCACCGGCCAGGGCGTCGTCCAGGTAGCCCAGTTCGTCCACCAGGCCCAGTTCCTTGGCGTCTGTACCGGTCCATACATGGCCCTGGGCGGCGCGTTCCACCTGCTCGGGGCTCATGCCCCGGCCCTTGGCCACCAGGCTTACGAACTGCTCATAGGTATGCTCCACCCCGAGCTGGATCAGCTCCTTGGTATGCTCGGGCAGGCCGGTGGTGAGGCCGGCGCCGACGAAGTCGGTGGTGCCCGCACCGTCGGTGTTGAGGCCGAGCTTCTCGAAGGCCTCCTCGAAAGTGAGGAAGAGGCCGAACACGCCGATGGAGCCGGTGAGGGTGGTGGGGGCGGCGTAGATCCGGTCGGCGTCCGCCGCTATCCAGTAGCCGCCGGAGGCAGCGGTACCACCCATGGACACCACCAGCGGCTTGCCACTGCTTTTGAACTGCAGCAGGGTGGTGCGGATCTGCTCGGCAGCGAAGGCGCTGCCGCCGGGGCTGTCGATGCGCAGCACCAGGGCCTGGATATCCGCATCCAGGCGCGCTTCCTCCACCAGTTGGCTGATGTACTCGTCGTTGATAGTGTGGCTGCCGGCCTCGCCGCTCATGATGGCGCCGCTGGCGGTGATCAGGCCCACCGCCGGAGCGCTGTGGCGCCGCCGCTCGCTGCGGTTCAGATAGGTGGGGAGCTCCACGCCCATGTACTGGTTGGCCTGGCTGTCCCAGCCCACCTGCTCGGCCACGGTTTCCAGCATCTCGGTGCGGCTGGCGAGGCGGTCTACCAGGCCCAGCTCCAGGGCGTAGCGGGCCGGATCGCCGCCGGCGGCGCGGAAGCGACTCAGCAACTGGTCCTTGTCCGGACTGATGTGGTCGGCCGGGATGCCGCGTAGGGTAACGATGTTGTTCTGGTAGTGCTGCCATAGCTGGTTCAGCCAGCGCAGGGTGTCTTCCCGGCTTTCTGCCGACATGTCGTCACGCAGGTAGGGCTCCACGAAGGACTTGTAGGTGCCGACCCGGAACACATGGGGAGTGATGTTGAAGCGTTCGAAGGCCGATTTGTAGTGCAGCCGGTACACGCCCATGCCCTGGATGGTCACGGCGCCTGCCGGGTTGAGCAGGATCTCGTCGGCGTGGGCGGCCAGGTAGTACTGGCTTTGGGTGTAATAGTCGCCGATGGCGTACACCGGTTTGCCCGAGGTCTTGAACCCTTCTATGGCCTCGCCGATCTCATCCAGCTTGGTCAGGCTGGACTCGGTCATGTTCTGCAGCCTGAGCACCAGGGCACCGATGCGGTCGTCGTTGCGGGCCCGATCCAGGGCTTCCTTGATCTGGCCCAGGGTCATGGGCGGCGGCGTGGTGTCGCCGGCCAGCCATTTCTGGGCCAGGCGGCGCGGACTGACCGGATCGTCCTGCTCCAGGACGGGGCCGGTGACGGTGAGGCTGAGGGCGGCGCTGTCCGGCAGCCGGGGTGTTTCTTCCTTGGCGGTGAAGATCAGAAAAAAAGAGACCAGAATGACCAGAAAAATCAGGTTGATAATCAACATGCGAATGGCATTCAGCACCCGGCCCAGGGTGCGGAAAAACCATTTGATGGCAGACCACATAGCGACGCCTTAACAAGAAAAATTGTCGAATCGGCCTATTATGACGTGAGCGGCGGCACAATACCACGGATGCCATGATCACCGAATGTAAAACAAGTGTTTGAAAAAGGTGTTTTAATCCATTAGCCTGAACAGGTCATTTCGGCATTTATCGGCGGAGGGATCATGAGCCGTTACCCCCATTTACTGGCGCCCCTGGATTTGGGCTTCACCACCTTGAAAAACCGGGTCCTGATGGGCTCCATGCACACCGGCCTGGAAGAAGAGAAGGGCGGCTTCAAGAAGCTGGCCGCCTTTTACCGGGAACGGGCCCGGGGCGGGGTGGGGCTGATCATCACCGGCGGCATCGCCCCCAACTTCCGTGGCCGGCTGATGCCCCACGCGGCCCAGCTCAGCTTTCCCTGGCAACTGGCCAAACACCGTCTGGTGACCGGGGCCGTGCACCAAGAGGGCGGCAAAATTGCCCTGCAGATCCTGCACGCGGGGCGCTATGCCTACCATCCCTTCCTGCAGGCGCCTTCCGCCGAGCAGGCGCCCATCAGCCCCTTCAAGCCGGCGGTGATGAGCGAGCGTCAAATCCGCAACTGCATCGACGACTTCGCCAATACCGCCCGCCTGGCGCGGGAGGCCGGCTACGATGGGGTCGAGATCATGGGCTCCGAGGGCTACCTTATCAACCAGTTCATCTGCGCCCGTACCAACCGGCGGGAGGATGGCTGGGGCGGCGACGCCGAGCGTCGCAACCACTTCCCGCTGGAGACGGTGCGGGCGGTGCGTGCCGCCGTGGGCGAGGATTTCATCATCATCTTCCGGCTGTCGATGCTGGATCTGGTGGAACAGGGCTCCAGCCTGGAAGAGGTGATCGCCCTGGGCCAGGCCCTGGAACGGGCCGGGGTGACCATCATCAACACCGGCATCGGCTGGCACGAGGCGCGGGTGCCCACCATCGCCACCAGCGTGCCCCGGGCCGCCTTCAGCTGGGTTACCGAGCGGGTGCGCCAGGCGCTGTCGGTGCCGGTGGTGGCCACCAACCGCATCAACACCCCCGAGGTAGCGGAAACCATACTGGCCGGCGGCCAGGCGGATCTGGTGTGCATGGCCCGGCCCTTCCTGGCGGATGCGGACTTCATCGCCAAGGCGGCGGCGGGCACGCCCGAGCTCATCAACACCTGTATCGCCTGCAACCAGGCCTGCCTGGATCATATCTTCAAGGGTCGACGCGCCTCCTGCCTGGTCAACCCCCGGGCCTGCCACGAGACCGAGCTGAATTTTCTGCCCACGGCCGCCCCCAAACGGCTGGCGGTGGTGGGCGCGGGGCCGGCGGGCATGAGCTTCGCCTGCGAGGCGGCGACACGCGGCCACAGTGTGACCCTGTTCGACCGGGCAGCGGACATCGGCGGCCAGTTCAACTATGCCAAGCAAATCCCGGGCAAGGAGGAATTTTACGAGACCCTGCGTTATTTCCGGGAGCGGCTGGCGCGAAGCGAGGTGAGCCTGCGCCTGGGCATCGAGGCCACGCCCGAGCTGCTTTCGGAGTTCGACGAGGTGGTGCTGGCCACCGGCATCCGCCCGCGCACCCCGGAGATAGAGGGTATCCATCATCCCAGGGTGCTGAGCTACCTGGACGTGCTGGCGCGGCATGCCCCGGTGGGGGAGAGGGTCGCCATCATCGGCGCCGGCGGCATCGGCTTCGATGTGGCCGAGTACCTGGTGGCCACCCCGGCCCAGAGCACCGAACACTGGCTGGCGGAGTGGGGCATCGACAAAGATTACCGGGAGCCGGGTGCCCTGATGACGCCGGCGCCGGTCGCCCCCGGTCGCCGGGTCTGGCTGCTGCAGCGCAAGGCCGGCAACCCGGGCAAGGGTCTGGGCAAGACCACCGGCTGGATCCACAAGGCCAGCCTGCGCCACCACGGGGTGCAGATGTGGGGGGGAATAAGCTACCAGCGTATCGACGACGCCGGCCTGCATATCGAGAAGGACGGCGAAAGCTACTGTCTGGCGGTGGACAACATCATCGTCTGCGCCGGCCAGGAGCCGGAGCGTACCCTGCAGGCGGCGCTGGAGGCCAGGGGCTGCAAGGTACACCTGATCGGTGGCGCCGACGTGGCGGCGGAACTGGATGCCAAGCGCGCCATCCGCCAGGGCGCGGTGCTGGCGGCGGGGATTTGAGCCACCCGGCCGATCTGCATCAGCCCCGTGGTCATGCCCGCGAAGGCGGACACCCGGGGCAGGGGCACTGGTCCGGATAACACCGCCCGGTCTGCAGGCGCACATGGACTCCCGACTGCGCGGGAGTGACGGCAGACCAAGGCCGCCGGGCCCGCAGCGGCCATTTGAGAATGCCTCTTTTTTGCTTTGCTCCGTTCCGGTCGGCTGTTAAGGTAGCGCCATTGCAATCTGGAGTGAAATGATGGACGCACTGGAACTGTTACTGAACCGCCATTCCTGCCCCCGCCTGGCCGAGCCGGCCCCGGCGGGCGAGCAACTGGACACCATTTTCAAGGCCGGGCTGCGTGCCCCGGATCATGCGGCGCTGACTCCCTGGGAGTTTATCGTCTTTACCGGTGAGCAGCGCGACCGGCTGGGAGACATCCTGGCCTCGGCCGCCGAGGTCAGGGGCGAGGCACCCGAGGCGGTGGACAAGGCCCGTAATGCTCCCCTGCGCGCGCCCATGGTGATCGCCGTGGCAGCCAAGGTTCAATCCCACGACAAGGTACCCGAACTGGAACAGCAGCTGTCCGCCGGCTGCGCCCTGATGGCGATGCAGATGGCGGCCCAGGCCCAGGGCTTCAACGGTATCTGGCGCTCCGGCTGGTTTATCTTCGATCGTTCCATTCACAGCCGGCTCGGCCTGGGCGAGCAGGATCAACTGGTGGGCTTTTTGTACCTGGGCACCCCGCTGGTGGAAGTGCGCAAGCTGCCGGAACGGGATCCGGCCCAGTTTGTGCGCCATTTCGGCCAGGAGTAAGGGGTGGGGCGACTCAGCCCCCGATCACCGTCTTGCCCGCGAAGGCGGGCATCCAGGGCACAGGCCCGGATGACGCCGTCTGGTCTGCAGGCGCGCATGGACTCCCGCCTGCGCGGGAGTGACGAGAGTGGACGCGGGAGTGATGAGAGGAGCGCGGGAGCACGGTAGCAACATCAGGGGCTGTCGGTAGTCCAGTCCGGGGACGACTCAGCCCCTTCCTTTTTGCTCCAGCAGGGCCAGCGCCTCGCTGGTATTGAGATTGAAAAAGGCGCCGGCCTCGTCGCTGAAGTCCACCGGCACCAGTTGGTGGCGTTCGTACCACAGCTGCAGCTTGCGATCGCCGCCGTCCAGGTAGTTGCACAGGGAAGGCAGCAGCGACTGGTGCAGCAGGGCAGTGGCGGCATGCAGTTGGGTGCCGTCGTCCACCACCGCTATCTGATCATGGCGCTGCACGGCGCTGCACAGCCGGCTGGCCAGATCGCGCGGCACCAAGGGGCTGTCGCAGGGCACGAACAGCACCCACTCGCTCGGCGCATGGGTCAGCCCGGCCTCGAATCCGGCCAGGGGGCCCACATAGCCGTAGCCGTCGTCCCGCACCACCGGTGCCAGCTTGCGGTATTCGCCCAGGTTGCGATTGGCGTTGATCAATACTTCTCCTACCTGGGGTTTGAGCCGTTCCAGCACATGGATTACCAACGGCTTGCCCCACAACGGCAGCAATCCTTTGTCGGCGCCGTTCATGCGGCGCCCTTCGCCTCCGGCAAGGATAACGGCGGTAATCTCTCTCGGATCCAGCATACTGCTCCCAACTATGACGGCTTTCTTTATTAATATTAACCGCTTAACCCCGCCAAGAGCAGGGTTTACGTCAAACAAATGGCATTTTTATGTTGCTTGCCCTTAACGACGCCTGCTCCTAACATGGGGGCCCGACAAAAAGATAACCGGCGAGTCAATGCCAAGGCCCCGGCCCCTTGCAAGGCCAGGCTGCCTTTGGTTTTCCGGTATCGGCACCAGCTAAGGCCATGATAATGACAATAAAAAACCTGCCCGGTGGCCCCTTCAGCGGCCGCCCCCTCGTTGCCGCCCTCGCCATTGCGGCGCTGATGCTGGCGGCCGCCAACCTGCGCGGCGGCCTGGTGGTGATGGGTCCCCTGGTGGTGGAAATCCGCGAGGCGCTGGGCATCAGCGCCAGTGCCTTCAGCCTGCTCACCACGCTGCCGCTGATCTGCTTCGGTATCGTGTCCATCTGCGTACCCTGGCTGACCCGGCGCTGGGCGCCCCAGTACCTGGCCATTGCCGGCCTGATGGTGATCAGCCTCGGCGTCGCCTTGCGGCTGCTCGAGCAGTTCCCGCTGGTGATCCTCGGTACCCTGCTGCTGGGTTCGGCCATCGCCGTGCTCAACGTGCTGATCCCCGGCCTGGTCAAGTCCTTCTTTCCGCGCCAGGTGGGACTGATGACCGGCCTCTACTCGGTGACCCTCAGCCTGGGGGCGGGCCTGGGTGTTTATCTGGCGGTGCCGCTGATGGAGCAATTCGGCAACTGGCGCTATCCAGTGGCGCTGTGGGCACTGTTGCCTCTGTTCTGCCTGCTGTTCTGGCTGCCCATGCTGAAGGTGAAAGGGGTGGGCCGGCCCAGCAACCCGCTGCGGGTCAGCCTGTGGCGGGACAGAATGGCCTGGGCCATCACCCTCTACATGGGGTTGCAGTCCTTCTACTTTTATTCCATGGCCATCTGGCTGCCCAAGATCCTGCTGGAAAGCGGCCTGGACGCCCACCAGGCCGGTACCGCCACCGCCCTGATCAACCTGGTGAGCATTCCTTTCAACCTGTTCGTGCCCATACTGGCGGCCAAGATGCGCAGCCAGCGCCTGCTGGTGCTGGGGATTTTTGCCGCCTCCTTCACCGGGGTGGCCGGCCTGTGGTGGCAACCGGCGGCGGCACCCTTGCTGTGGGCCTCGCTTATCGGCATGGGTTGCGGCAGCTCGCTCAGCCTGGCGCTGTCGTTTTTCGTGTTGCGGGCCGCCAATACCGCCCAGGCCACGGCGCTTTCCGCCATGGCCCAGAGCATCGGCTATCTGCTGGCGGCCCTGGGGCCCTTTTCTCTCGGCTTGCTGCGGGATATCAGCGGCGCCTGGCAATGGGCCCTGCTTACCATGCTGGCGTTGCAATTCTTCCAGGCCTGCTTCGGCTGGGTTGCGGCCCGCCCGGCAACGGTGGTGCCGGACCAGGAGCGTTAGGCTTACTCCCTTAGGGGGATTCTGCATGCGAAAGGGGTCAATGGGGCAAGCACCCGCCTATGCTTGGTCTCAGGCAGGGAGGAACCCTTATGAAACATGCATTGCTGCTGCCCCTGGGCCTGGTGTGGGTTGCCACCGAGGCGCCGGCACTGACACTACCGCCGCTGCAACTGGCAGGGGTGTATCAACAGCAGGACACGGCCCTTTACCGGGTGAGCGAAAAGCTCGACGGGGTGCGCGCCTACTGGAACGGCCGCGAGCTGCTGTCTCGTGGCGGTCACCGTTTCTCGGTGCCGGGCTGGTTTGTGGCCGGCTTTCCCGCCACCCCGCTCGACGGCGAGCTGTGGCTGGGGCGGGGCCGCTTCAACGAGCTGTCCGCCGCGGTGCGCCGTTTCACGCCCATCGAGGCCGAATGGCGGCAGCTGCGCTTTATGGTGTTCGACTTGCCTGCAAGCGAACTGCCCTTCGAGGCACGGCTCTCGGCACTGCAGGCCCTGGTCGCCACCCTTTCGTCTCCCCACCTCGAGCTGGTGGAACAGCGGCGGGTGCCGGACCGGGCTGCACTGGCGGCCTGGCTGGAGGAAGTGGAAGCCGGCGGCGGGGAGGGGCTGATGCTGCGCCACCGGCAAAGCCATTACCTGCCGGGGCGCAACGAGGATCTGCTCAAGCTTACACGCCGCCAGGACGCCGAGGCGGTGGTGCTGGCGCACCTGCCCGGCCAGGGCAAATATGAAGGCATGCTGGGCGCGCTCTTGGTGGAAACCCCGGACGGCCGGCGCTTCCGGTTGGGCACCGGCTTCAGCGACGAGCAGCGCCGCCGCCCGCCGGCGCCGGGCGCAACCGTTACTTACCGCCACCGGGGCGAAACCGCCACCGGCCTGCCCCGTTTCGCCAGCTTCCTGCGGGTGAGAAACGAGGAGCCCGGGCAGCCCTGAGGCTGGCGCCGCTGCCTGCCCGGGGGTAAGGTAGAAGGCAACGCCATCGAACCGAGGATCCGCACCTTGTGCCTTATCGCCTTTTCCTGGCAGCCGGGGGGCCGACGGCCGCTGCTGCTGCTCGCCAACCGTGACGAATTCTACCACCGGCCCACGGCCCCGGCCCAGTGGTGGCCGGATCATCCCCATATCTGGGGCGGGCGGGATCTGCAGGCGGGCGGCAGCTGGCTGGGGCTGACGCGCGGCGGTCGCCTGGCCGCCATCACCAACCACAGGGACGGCCGGGCCGCGCCCCTGGCGGATGCCCGCTCCCGGGGCGAGCTGGTGGCGGATTTTCTGACCGGCAGCCTGAGCCCGCAGGACTATATGGCGGGAGTGATGGCCCGGGGCCATGCCTACCAGGGCTTCAACCTGCTGGTGGGGGATCTGATCGGGGGAGAACTCTGGTACGGCGGTAACCGGCCCGGCGCCGATGCCCGCCCGCTGGCGCCCGGACTTTATGGCCTGTCCAACGCCGTACTGGACAGCCCCTGGCCCAAGGTGGAGCGGCTGAAACAGGGGTTGGCGCATCTTGCCACCCACCATGACGAAGCCGAGGCCCTGGCCCTGCTGGGCGACAAGACACGGGCGGCGGACGAGGCGCTGCCGGACACCGGCATCACTCTTGAGTGGGAGCGGGCGCTGTCGGCGGTGTTTATCGTGCACCCCGGCTACGGCACCCGGTCCCAGACCCTGGTGAGCCTGGCCGACGACGGCACCCTGAGCGCCCTGGAGCTGGGCTTCAACGACGAGCGCCAGGGCCGGGCGCTGCAGCCGGACACCCTGTGCCGGCTGCAATTATCGCTTGGTATCGGGGCCGAGCCGGACTCAGGACTGTTGTGCACAGACCAGGCGGGCTGAACACCGGCTGGGCCGCTGGCCTACCTCCGACTGCTGCGTGCGGCGAAATTGGATCGCTGCCATTGCCTGTTATTGGGGTGCTTCGGAAATTAAGTTTTGCCACGAAACGAATTTAACGGCCTTGTCACGCATCTTTTTTTGAATAGACAACGAATGCCAGCTTGTTGCCATCCGGGTCGCGAACATATGCCGCATAGAAACCATCCCCATACCGAGGTCGATAACCGGGAGCACCCTCGTCACTGCCTCCGTTATTTATCGCAACCCCATATAACTTGTCGACCTTTTCGGGAGCAGGAAATTGAAACGCAGTCATGGCACCGTTCCCCACACTGGCCTCATTGCCATCAAAGGGATAGCCAACAAAAAATCTTGGAAAGTTCAAGTCATCGGCTTTCCCATACGAAATGGAGACATCGTCTTTCCAGCAAACGTCCAACCCCATTTCGGTAAAAAGGGGAGCGTAAAACCTCAACGCTTTTTCCAGATCCCTTGTGCCAACCATGGTGTAGGCCATCATAAATCTATCTCCTCCTTATGCTGTGCTGTTTAACATATCATCCCGCTGCCGTTTTGCCAGGTGCAACCATCTCTGCGTGAGCTGCTGCGTCATGCGTCCGCTCAGCACATGGCGGTGCTCGAAGGAGTGGGCACAGCGCTCCCCGCTTTTGTTCTGTGCTGATATGTGAGTCAGCTCTCAGGCTGGTGACCCAAAGTTCAAAAAAAGGACGCGGCCATCACAGTTTGTTTTCCGGCGGATTGAAAAGCCCTTCACCGGGACTAGACTGAATCCAGCTGAATCGATTCACTTGTTCTTGGTAACGCCCCGTTATATCTGGGGGTGGTGTCCTGGTTTTTCATCTGGTCAATTGTTTCTGATAGGGAGTCAATATGCTTAAGAAAACCTCGCTTGCATTGCTGGTGGCCATGGGGTCGTTGCCGAGCCAGGCTGCGGAATTCATACTGACCGATGCTAGCGCCGGGAGTGATGTCGGCAACTGGCAGATCTCCAACGGCGATCTGGGAATTGACAGCCCGGCTCCCTTCACGGTCGAGAAGAAGCGACTGTTCGGCGGCAAGCAGGCCGGCGTAGACATCATCGTTATCGATAACGGCGTGATGGAAATTACCCTGGTGCCGACCCGGGGGATGGGGATTTACGAGGTGAAAAGCGGCGACCTGCGCCTGGGCTGGACGTCGCCGGTCAAGGAGATCGTCAACCCGGCGTTCATCGATCTGGAGAGCCGTAATGGGCTGGGCTGGCTGGACGGCTTCAACGAGATGTTGGTGCGCTGCGGCTATGAGTGGACCGGCCACCCGGGGGTCGATGATGACGGCTTCCTGAAGAGCCTCCACGGACGGGTACAGAATACCCCGGCCTCGATGGTCAAGGTGGTGATTGACGAGCAGCCGCCGTACGCCATCCATGTTTCCGGTGAAGTCTCTGAAAAGACGTTCAAATTCAGCGATCTCAAAACCGAAATGACACTAACGGTGATACCGGGCGAGAACAGCTTTGCGTTGCATGACGAACTGACCAACCTGGCCGACTATGAAAACGAGTACCAGATCATCTACCACGGCAACTTCGGCACCCCGATCCTGGAAAAAGGGGCCAAGTTCTCCGCTCCGGCTAAAGAGGTGTCTCCTTTCAATGACTATGCCAAGGCGGGGCTGAAAGACTGGCAGACCTACCTGGGGCCGACCAAGGACTTTGATGAGATGGTCTTCAACATCATGCCGAACGCCGACGAAAACGGTAACACGCTGGCGGTACTGCATAACGCCGCCGGTGATCAGGGCGTGGCGGTCGGGTTTAACGTGACCGAGCTGCCGGTACTGACCCTGTGGAAAAACACCGATACCCTCAAGCAGGGCTACGTCACCGGTATTGAGCCTGGCACCAGCTTTGCCTATAACACCAAGTACCAGCGTCCGCTGGGGCTGGTACCCACCATCAAGCCGGGAGAAACCAAAGCGTTCAACCTGACCTACACCCTGCTGCAGAGTCGGTCGGACACCCGGCAGGCACTGGACAAGGTCGAGGCTATTCAGGGCGGTCAGGACACCGCGTTGCGTGAAGAGCCGCTGGTGGCGCTTCCCTGATAATCGCTATCCCGTCTGGGTCGGCGGCATAACCAAAAGGCGTTCTCATCGAGAACGCCTTTTTAAATGAACGTCCCTTCAGTTTATCCTGGGCACAGGCCGCTCAGGCGTCGTCCTTGCTTTACCCAGGATACGTTCGGCCGTGGAATGGCGGCGAAGCCGCATGCATACAGGGTAGCCGTCGCCGTGACTGACCTTGCCAGGCGGCCGGAGCTCAACGTTGCCAGAGCCCATGCTCGTTAGAGCCGAGTATGTAAATCGCAAATTTTCCCTTCCCGGGAATGCCCATCGGAGGCATAGCAATCTTCGCCCCCTGAGCTTCAACGCTAGAGACAGCTGAGTCTATATCCTCTACGAGCCAATAGGGCCTCACCACCGGATCTTCAGTCTCTCTCAGAGGGCCCCTTACTCCGACGATTGAGTCATCGGGTAATTTGCAGGTTCTGGCTCCACCGAGCAATTCATCCGGAGCGCCAAATTTGACGCCATGGGCGCTCTCATAGGCTTTGCACACCGCATCCACATCTAGCGATACAATTTCCAAATAATGAACTCTCATGCTGCTTCCTCATTATTGAATGCAGCCGGCTCCGCTGAACAGAGTCACCGCAATTTTGTTCAATACTTCGCACCGACGCTATCGCAAACTTCAGTTGGAGCCCACAAACAAAGAGGAAAACCATGACAATTTCATTGATTTTGCCAATGACAGCATTTGCCCTTGCGGCATCCATTTCACCTGGTCCCGTGAACCTGGTGTGTCTGAGCAGCGGTACTCGCTATCCCCTCGCAAGAGGGCTGATCTTCGTCACCGGTGCCACCCTGGGTTTTATCGCCCTTTTCGTTACCATCGGCTTGGGGCTTTATTCGGTGCTGACGGTTGTGCCGGGGTTCAACGCAATCTTGCGTTGGGCCGGCGTCGCATTCTTGCTGTACCTGAGTGTTCAGTTGTTCCGCGATGATGGGCGCCTGCCTGAAGGTAACACCCACAAAGCACCGGGCTTTATTAGCGGCGCGATCATGCAGTGGCTCAACCCCAAAGCCTGGCTGGCATCGGCCTCGGGCATCGGGGCTTACACCAGTGGTAACGACTTACATGAGGTCATCCTTTTTGCGGCGCTCTATCTGCCCATCTGCTGGCTGTCGCTGAGTTGCTGGGTTTACGCCGGTGCCTTCCTGCGTCGGTATATTCATCGGCCCAGAGTGTTGGTCTTCTGCAACCGGGCACTCGCATTGCTGCTTGCCGCCAGTTGCGTGTATCTGCTGATTGAGTAAGGACTGTCGGTACTGCTTCGGTGTGGCGGCCAACAATCGCTTGAAGGTACGCTGAAAATGTGGCTGGTCGGCAAATCCGGTGTTAAGTGCAGTTTCGATAATAGGCTTGCCCCGTTTCAGCTCCTGTTGTCCGCGTTGGACTCGATAATTGATCAGATACGCATGGGGCGTGAAACCAAAGTAATGCTTAAAGGCGCGGATGAGATGACCGGGGCTGTAACCGGAGCGCTCGCACAAGGTGTCCAAAGACACCTCCACCGCCGCATGATCCTTCAAGTAGGCGGCCAGCGCCTGCAACTTATCGGGTGCCTTCGGGAGTGGTTCCGCCGCTTGGTCTGCCAGTTCGCACATCAAGGCGGTGAGGTATTCCACCACAACGGTTTGCTTTTCCAGCAACGCTCTATTTGAATCCAGTAAGCATTCCGCCATCCAACAATAGCCCGCATACCACTCGGGATCAGAGATGATGGCTGTCGAGATATCCTGCCAGCAAGGTGCATCCAGCAGGCCAGCCTCATAGCGCAAGTTGGTTAACCAGTTGGTGTCAATATACAGCATCAGGTAGCCCCAAGGCTGATTGTCGATCGGATTGCAGGCATGAACCCAGTTAGGGTTCATCATGACCAAAGTCCCGGCACTGACCTTGAACTGATCACCTCGGTAGAGAAAGGTACTGTTGCCCTCGGTGATGGCGCCCAGGGACCATTGGGTATGGCTGTGTGGGGCGTAGCAGACCTTTCGCCCGTCCCCGACCCTCCGGAGCTCCACATAGGGCATGCGCAGATCGCGCCAGAACATCGGTTTGCCTGGATCGTTCATATGCTACTGGCTCCCTCGTGATTTTGCTTGAATGCTAACCGCCAAGCTTAGCCGAGGAGGCGCGACAGCGCCGACGTCGGCTGCAGCGACTTTACCTGAAGGCCCAGGGCTGACATGCGCTGCGTGATGGATGGATCAGGCTTCACCATTCTAAGTGAAACGCCCTGTGCGGACCCGCATGCAGGGTGTTGTGGGGGCGAGGGGTAGAAACCCTCGGTTACCCTGAAACGAACTGCCAGCAACTAGGTCAGCGAATGGCAATATCGCAGCCATCTATACAAAAAAATTACGCCTCGCACGCTCCTCAATCTAGATATTTTATCCGAACCTTTCATATTCTAGATCCACGATTTAACAGGTGGAGGTTTTCGCTACGAATAGTGTTCTGTGGTTGAACTCAGGGCAATTGTACAGAGAGGAGGCATCGCATGCCACACATAACGCACTTATCGTGGTAGATGTTCTAGACATTACAATGAAAAATACGGTGTAAATTTTGCTAAGGAAGAATTCTGTACGTGAAATTTAATTGATTAATGTATTGCGTTCTAGGTTAAAGCTAATGGAAACACTAATCATGAAAGCATCAGAGTCTAAAGTAGTACGAAAATTTGAAATGAATGGTATTAAAACGGATGTGATTACTCTCCACAGACCAGCTCCGGAAGACGGAGTGGCCGTTAATGATCTTATAGACGATTGTCCTCCCCTAGATATCAATTCACACTATTGTAATTTATTGCAATGCACGCATTTCTCAACAACGTCAATTAAGGCAGTGCTTGATGATGAATTAGTAGGTTTTATTTCCGGCTATATTACTCCCGATAAGCCCAATACATTATTCGTCTGGCAGGTAGCTGTATCAGCCCAGGTAAGAGGGAGGGGGGTGGGCAAGCTCATGCTTACTGAATTACTCAATCGAGCCACTCGGCAACAGGTGTGTTACCTCGAAACAACTGTCACTCCAGACAATCGGGCATCATGGGCATTGTTTACCGGGATTGCGAAAAGCATGCATACCTCGCTGTCCAAACAAACGCTGTTTGAACGCGATAAACATTTTGCGGGGCAGCATGATGATGAAGTGTTGCTACGCATAGGTCCTTTTTCCCGGTGACAGATTTCTCCTTCGGGCAACAGTGTTTCCCCTCTGAAGAAAAAATAGGATAAGGTAATGACTATCTATAGTGAAATGGAATCGGCCGTACAGTGTTATGCCCGATCTTTCCCGACGGAATTCAATCGCGCTCAAGGGGTCTTTCTCTTCGACAGCAATAATCGACAGTATCTTGATTTTCTGGCCGGGGCGGGCGCATTAAACTATGGCCACAATCACCCCGTACTCAAACAGGCGTTACTGAATTACATAGCTGCTGACGGTGTGACCCACAGCCTGGATTTACACACTGTAGCAAAATCCAGGTTTCTTGAAGCGTTCAGAAACCATATCCTGCGACCTCGTCAACTAGACTACCGGCTGCAATTCACCGGGCCAACAGGCACCAACGCCATTGAAGCAGCACTGAAACTGGCCCGAAAAATAAAAGGTAGGCGCAATATCCTCAGCTTCACTAACGGTTTCCATGGTGTCACCCTGGGTTCGGTGGCGGCGACGGGCAACAGTCATCACCGTAGTGGAGCACAGGTATCGCTGAATGATGTTGTGCGTATGCCTTATTGTGGCTACTTCGGAGACCAGTCCGATTCATTGGCAATGATAGAGCAACTGCTCTCCGATCCATCCAGTGGCATTGATTTACCAGCAGCAGTTCTGGTGGAGACCGTTCAGGGCGAGGGTGGCCTGAATGTAGCAAGCGATATCTGGCTGCAAGGTCTGGCAAGATTATGTAAACGCCACGATATGCTGCTCATTATCGATGATATTCAGGCGGGTTGCGGACGTACCGGCACCTTCTTTAGCTTCGAGCCTTCTGGCATCAAGCCCGATATGGTCACGCTGTCCAAATCACTCAGTGCCTGCGGCTTGCCCATGGCAGTCCTGTGCCTACGGCCCGAGCTTGATCAGTGGCAACCGGGTGAGCACAACGGTACATTCCGCGGTAACAATTATGCTTTTGTCACCGCCACTGCCGCGATCCAGCACTTTTGGCTGGATGACAACTTCAGTCGTGCCGTCGCGCAACGCGCAGCGCAGGTTACGCAATGTTTTCAACAACTGGTATCCCACTTCGGCAATGAGCACCTAAGGCGAAAAGGACGGGGGCTAATGCAGGGGCTGGAGTGTCGAGATGGCGAGCTGGCAGGCCGCATCAGCCAGCAGGCATTCGACAAGGGCCTGATCATTGAAACTGCGGGTAACCGGAGGCAAGTGGTCAAATGTTTCTGTCCGCTTACCATCAGCGAAAGCGAGCTTGGTGCAGGTCTAGAGCGGCTTAGTGAGAGTTTTCACTCGGTGCTGGGCAAACAACTCAGAAGGGTTTAATGAAGCCTGAGCTGCCAAACTAATGAGGAGTATGCTGTATGATCATCAGACGATTACACGATGCAGAAAAATCCGAGCGAAGGGTAGTGTCAGAAGGCTGGGAGAGCACCAGACTGTTGCTAAAGAATGACAACATGGGTTTTTCCTTCCATATCACTACTATTTATGCAGGCTCCAATCTGACCATGCACTATCGGAATCACCTCGAATCCGTTTATTGTCTCGCCGGCTCTGGCGAAGTTGAGAGCGCTGTGGATGGCAAGGTTTATCCGATTGAGGCAGGCACCCTCTACATTCTCGACCAACACGACAAGCATATACTCCGTGCCAACATAGAAATGAAGATGGCCTGTGTTTTTAATCCACCACTGCACGGCAAAGAGGTACACGATAGTAATGGGGTATACCCAATAACCGCTGAAGCAGTTCTGGAACAATAAATAGGAGGCCACATGCACACTGTTGAAAAAATTGGCGGAACATCCATGAGCCAATATGACGCTGTCCGTGACAATATCATCTTGAAAGGCGCTTCGCCGGAGCGTGCATGCGCCGCCGGTATTTACAACCGAATGTTTGTTGTGTCCGCTTACGGTGGCATCACCGACCGCTTGCTTGAAAACAAGAGAACCGGCGAGCCTGGTATATTTGGCCAATTTGCCAACCATGAACAGGGTTCCGCCTGGCAGGATTCATTGCAAACAGCGCGCGAAGAAATGACGGCGATCAACCGGCGCTGGTTCGGCGAAACGCCTCTGTGCGCAGGCGCAAACCGCTTCATCTGCGCACGCCTGGATAACGCTGAGACATGCCTGAAGCAACTGGAAACCTTGTGCCACCATGGGCATTTCAGCCTGCAGGATCATCTGCAGACAGTACGCGAAATGTTGGCCAGCATCGGCGAGGCGCACAGTGCCTGGAACATGGCCAGCCTGTTGCAACGCGATGGCATCAATGCTGTCTTTGTTGACCTCACGGGCTGGCAATCCCAGCATGTAAAGCATCTGGACGATCACATCCGTGATAGCCTTGCACGGCTGGATACCGGCCGGGAGTTACCCATCATCACGGGATATGCGCGTTGCTTGGAAGGCTTGATGTCGACTTTCGATCGTGGCTACAGCGAAATAATCTTCAGTCGTATTGCGGTTATATCAAAAGCCAGCGAGGCCGTGATTCACAAAGAATATCATCTGAGCAGCGCAGATCCGCGTGTGGTCGGATCACGCGCCGTGCCCATTGGTCGTACCAACTACGATGTTGCGGATCAACTTGCCAATCTGGGTATGGAAGCTATTCACCCTAATGCAACCAAAGGTTTACGTAGGGCCAATATCCCACTCAGGGTGAAGAACACCTTTGAGCCGAAGCATTCAGGTACGCTGATAACGAATGGCTATACTAGCGAAAAACCGCACGTTGAAATTATTGCTGGATGCAAAAACGTGTATGCGCTGGAATTGTTTGATCAAGACATGATGGGCAAAATCGAGTCATATGACCGTAGCATTCTGGCCAAGCTCAATCTCTTCAAGGTACAGCTCATTACCAAAGACACCAATGCCAATACCATCACGCATTACTTGGCATCAAATCTCAAGACGGTTAAGCGCATTCAGAGTGTATTGACGGAGAAGTTCCCCGATGCCGATATTGGCGTACGTAAAGTGGCGATTTTATCCGCCATTGGCAGCGATATGCACGTACCGGGTATCCTCGCAAAAACGGTAACAGCGCTCGCCGCTGCTGACATCAGCGTATTGGCCATTCACCAATCCATGCGCCAGGTGGATATACAATTTGTCGTTGCGGTCAGTGATTACGAGCAGGGTGTTCGAAGCTTGCATCGCTGTTTGGTCGAGGAGCACGACCACGGCATCGCCGTTTGTGCGGCCTAGCGGTTATTGTGACTTAGCTCATCGTCTGGTCCGGAGGCTGTTCAGCGGCCAGGGTGATCGGCCCTTCAAGCCGCTGGAGCGTTTGTTCAACCTTGGTCAATTCTTCAGCAGTAACACGGGATATATCAGCCAGTAAATAGCTGTTCCGAATAGTAGATCAATCAAGGCAGCGATCGGGTGCCGCTAGGCTGACCCTTCTTGCCAGGGATGGGTTCACGGCGTGTCTGCGTGCGGTGACCGGTTGATGTGGCACCCTTAGGATCAGTTATTTACCTCGGCATTTTCCAGTGAGAAGGTTTGTTCTTCCTGGCCCGTGTCCAGCCCACGACAACGTCAGCCCTGATTGCTTTCATGCGGGCCAGTACCCCCATAAGTGACGCTGCAACTTTTACGAAAAAATTACGCCTCATGCCTCCCTCAACCTAGAGACTTTATCCGGCCTTTTCATATTCTGAATCCACGATTTAACCCGTGGAGGCTTTTGCTATGAGTGGTGTGCTGTTGTTGGTGTCACTGGCACTGATCGTTTATTTAGGGGCAGTGATGCTCTGTCCAGACAAATTTTAGGGTGTCGCTATGATTGAAGTTGCACTGATCATCTTGCTTGCCCTGGGCCTTGCTTGGCCATTAGGGCGCTATATGGCCGGGGTCTTCTCCGGCAATGCGCGTGTCAGCAACCGGGTGTTTGGCTCGGTTGAGAGCGTTATTTATAAACTTATCGGCGTAAACCCTACGCAGGGCATGACCTGGAAAGACTATGCCAGGGCCTTCCTCCTCAGCAATTTGTTGCTGGGGATTGTGGCCTACCTCATTCTGCTGTTTCAGCATCTGTTACCGATGAATCCAGACCATATTGGTCCGCTGTCATGGGATCTGGCCCTGCATACGGCTGTCTCCTTCCTGACCAATACCAATCAGCAACACTACTCGGGGCAGGCGCAATTGAGTTACCTGTCACAGGGCTTTCTGATTGTCACCTTGCAGGTGGTCACTCCCGCTACCGCATTGGCAGTGTGCGTGGCCATATTGCGGGGCATGATGGGAGGACGGAATAAAGATTCCGCTAAGGAAGGTGAAGCCCGCGATCTGGGCAACTATTATGTGGATCTAGTGCGTGGCGTGGTGCGTATCTTGTTACCGGTGGCCTTGGTTGTGTCATTGCTGCTGACCTGGCAAGGAGTGCCCAGCACCTATGATGGCGCCCAGGTGAGCCAGACACTGGACCCTGTTGTGGAAATGCAGGAACAGAAGATTCCGGTGGGCCCGGTCGCGCCTATGGTGGCTATTAAACAACTGGGCACCAATGGCGGTGGCTGGTATGGCCCCAATAGCAGTAATCCATTGGAAAACCCCACGCCGGTGAGCAATGTCATCGAAACTATCTCGCTCGTGCTGTTCCCCATGGCTACCGTGTTTATGGCTGGCTTCCTGCTGGGGCGTCGTCGCTTCGCGGTGATGTCACTTGCCGTCATGGGCGTAATGAGCCTGGCGTTTATCGGGGCGACGGTTTACAGCGAGCTGCAGCCCAATGCCGCCTTTACCGGGCTCAGCGCCGACGGGCCTAACATGGAAGGCAAGGAGGTGCGCTTCGGTCCTGAATTATCGGCTCTGTGGGGAACCTTTACCACCCAGACCTCTAATGGGTCGGTCAATGCCATGCACGACTCATTTAATCCCATCGGTGGTTTAATGACCCGAGCCGGCATGTTGATCAACGCCATCTGGGGAGGGATCGGCGTCGGCTTCGTTGGTTTCCTGGTGTACGTCTGGGTTGCAGTGTTTCTGTCCGGGCTGATGATTGGGCGCACCCCGGAAATTTTCGGCCGCAAGATTGAAACTCGGGAAATCACTACCCTGGGCGCACTGATCGTGCTGCCGACAGTTGTCATTTTGGGGCTCACGGCTATAACGGTGGGCATACCGGGCCTGGCCCAAAACAGCAACCCCGGTTTTCACGGGATCTCCCAGGTTTTTTATGAATACACCTCCGCCTTTGCCAATAACGGTTCCGGCTTTGAAGGGCTAGGCGATGATACCCCTTGGTGGAACCTGACCTGTGTGCTGGCGTTGATCCTTGGTCGCTATCTGCCATTGGTGCTGCCATTGATGATTGCCGGCTGGCTGGCCAGTAAACGCGTGGCACCGGTCTCGAATAGCACGTTGCGGCTGGAAAGTGTCACCTTTGGCGCCACTTTGGTGGCGGTTATTCTGATCCTTAACTTTCTCTCGTTCCTGCCTTCGGCAGTATTGGGGCCCATCGGTGAAGGGCTTCAGCTTTCCAGCATGATTTCAAGTCAGGAGTAACGACCATGAAAAGACAAAACCCCAGCCTGTTCGATAGGCAAGTGATGGCCGACGCCGCCTGGCTCGCGATTAAAAAGCTGAATCCCAAAACTATGGCGACCAACCCAGTGATGTTCGTCGTCCTGGTCGGTACGGTGATCACAGCAATATTCACGTTACAGCAGTTATTGACCGGCCAATCCTTCGGTTTCGAACTGGCCACGACACTGTTGCTGTTCTTTACGGTCTGGTTTGCCAACTTTGCCGAGTCAGTGGCCGAAGCGCGGGGACGTGGCCAGGCCTCCAGTCTGCGTTCGGCCAAGCGGGCGCTCAAGGCCCGCCGCCTGAAAAATGGCGGTGAGGAGACGGTGGATGCTGATCTGCTGCGCAAAGGTGATCGGGTACGCGTCAGTCAGGGAGAGTACATTCCCGCCGACGGCGAAATTATTAAAGGGGTGGCCACGGTCAATGAATCCGCCGTGACAGGCGAATCCGCCGCTGTATTGCGAGAAGCCGGTGGTGACCACTGCGGGGTTATCGGCGGCACCAAGGTGCTCACCGGCGAGATTGAATTCGAGGTGACGGTTGATCCTGGCCACAGCTTTCTGGACCGGATGATTGGCCTGGTGGAAGGTGCCCAGCGCCAGAAAACTCCGAATGAAACCGCCCTTACCGTGTTGCTGGCTGCGCTGACCATGGTATTTATCCTGGTGGTGATCACCCTGCCTCCCATGGCCGGCTTTATGGGGGCGGCTCTCGATTACACTATGTTGATCGCCTTGCTGGTGTGTCTCATTCCAACCACCATTGGTGGCCTGCTTCCCGCAATTGGTATCGCCGGCATGAACCGGGCACTGGCCGCCAACGTGGTCGCCAAGTCCGGCAAGGCCGTGGAAGTGGCCGGAGATGTCGACACACTGCTGCTCGACAAAACCGGCACCATCACCTTTGGTGACCGGCAGGCGACCCAGTTTTTACCGGCAGGGGAGGTAAAAATGTCGGATCTTGTCGCCGCCGCCGTACTGACCTCCTATGAAGATCCAACGCCGGAAGGCAAGTCGGTGCTGGTGCTGGCCGAACGCGAAGACTACCGTCTGCCAGAACGGCCCACGAACGCGGAATACCTGCCGTTTTCCGCCGAAACCCGGCTATCCGGCATTTCCCTTGCCGATGGCACCACCTACGTCAAGGGGGCCAGCGATACGGTTCAACAGTGGGCAGAATCTCGTCACATCAGGATCCCGGACAATCTCGATAGCTTGGTCAAACAGGTCGCCCAAGGCGGCGGTACACCGCTGGTCGTGGCCACCGGCAGTCAGATCCTCGGGGTCATTGCCTTGACCGACGTGATTAAACCCGGGGTTGCCGAACGCTTTGCACGATTGCGCGCGCTGGGGGTGCGTACCGTCATGGTGACCGGCGATAACCCGGTGACGGCGGGTGTGATTGCTGCGGAAGCCGGGGTCGATGACTTTATCGCCGAAGCGAAACCCGAAGACAAACTCAACCTGATCCGGGCGGAACAGGCCAAAGGCCGACTGGTGGCCATGGTGGGTGACGGCACCAATGATGCCCCCGCGCTCGCCCAGGCCGATGTGGGGCTGGCCATGAATTCAGGCACCCAGGCAGCGCGGGAAGCCGGCAATATGGTGGACCTGGACTCCGACCCGGCCAAGTTACTGGCGGTGGTGGAAGTTGGTAAGCAGTTGTTGATCACGCGTGGTGCGCTGACCACCTTCTCCCTGGCCAATGATGTGGCAAAATATTTTGCCATCATTCCAGCCGTGTTCGCCGGCGCTTTGCCTGCTATTGCCGTTCTGGACTTTATGCACCTGAACAGTCCCGTGAGTGCCGTGCTGGCGGCGTTGATCTTCAATGCGCTCATTATTCCCGCGCTGATTCCCCTGGCATTACGGGGTGTGAAGTTGCGCCCCATGACGGCCGAGAAGCTGTTGCGCAATAACATGTTGATTTACGGGCTCGGTGGCCTGGTGCTGCCATTTATCGTGATCAAAGTGATCGATTTGCCGCTGGGTCTGTTTCTGTAACGAATTTTAGGAGAACTCAAATGACCAATGACTTTACCCGCACATCCTCTAGGTGCCATTCCGTAACCGTTTCGAGGGACTTTATTCGCACACCCTCAGTATCGAGCCAACTATTGACTGCGCTGCGGGCCGCCGTTGTCTTCCTGGTGCTGTGTGGCCTGGTTTACACCGGCACCGCCACCCTTCTCGGCGGTGCGCTATTTCCCCAACAGGCCACTGGCAGCCTGATTGAACAGGAGGGCCGAGTCGTCGGCTCCCGCCTGGTCGGCCAACCATTCGAGAGTCCGCAGTATTTCTACGGTCGGCCCAGTGCGGCCGACTACGATCCTACCGCCACCGGGGGCAGTAACCTTGCCCCCAGCAACCCTGAGTTGCGTGATCGGGTACGCGCGGATAGTGATCGAATTCAAACATTGGAAGGGGTAACTCCTGCTGACATCCCGGTTGACCTGGTGACAGCCTCTGGCGCCGGATTGGACCCGCATATTTCTCCGGAAGCCGCCCACCTCCAGGCCCCTCGTATCGCGGCTGCCCGCGGTTTGTCGGAAAAGGTCGTTTTAGACGTTATTGAACAGCACATCCAAGGCCCGCAGTGGGGCCTGTTTGGGCAACCTAGGGTGAATGTTCTACTACTCAACTTAGCCCTTGACCGCCAGGCTGTTAACGGAAAAGATCACCCATAGTGAGTCAAATAACACGAAAATATGCCAAGCAATAATAAAGTCAACGCAGAAAAATCATGGGGAGCCAGCGATGGTTGATCGCTCGGATCATGCAGAGGCGCTTTTACAACGAATCAAGGATCAAGAGAGCGGACGATTGACGGTCTTTCTCGGCGCCGCACCTGGAGTCGGGAAAACCTATGCCATGCTCGGTGCTGCCCGAGAGCGGTTGCAGCAAGGCGTGGATGTGGTGGTTGGTCTGGTTGAAACCCACGGACGGGCGGATACGGAGTCCATGCTGGCCGATATGGCGCAGTTGCCCCGCCAGTCGGTGAGCTATCACAACACCACCCTGTCTGAATTCGATCTGGATGGGGCGTTGGCGCGACACCCACAACTCATTCTGGTGGATGAACTGGCTCACACTAACGTGCCGGGCAGTCGCCACAAGCGCCGTTACCAGGACATTGCGGAGCTGCTCAGCGCCGGGATTGATGTTTTTACCACCGTCAATATCCAGCACCTGGCCAGCCTCAATGATCTGGTGCTGCAGATTACCGGCGTACGGGTACGCGAAACCGTGCCCGATCAGTTTGTGGACGATGCGCACGAGATCCTCTTTATCGACCTGCCGCCGGCGATCCTTATCGAACGCCTGCAGCAGGGTAAGGTCTATCTGCCCGAATACGCTCGCTCCGCATTGGATTCTTTCTTTTCGCCATCCAATCTGACCGCATTACGAGAGTTGGCGATGCGCGAAGTCATGGAGCGGGTTGATGTACGGTTAACCACTGAGTTGAACGCCGATGCCAAGGAGCGGTCTTTCACCATCCAGGAAAAACTTTTGGTACTGGTCAGTAGTAACAGCGACCACGAATACCTGATCCGCATCGGGCGGCAAATTGCCGATCGGCGCAAAATTCCCTGGCTGGTCGTCTGGGTCGATACGGGTCGTGTTGCCAGGCGGCAGGCGTCACTGCGACTACAATCCGCCTTTTCCCTGGCCAGGGATCTGGGTGCCGAAACAGAAACCCTGCGTGGCCCCAGCACCTTTCAGACAGTCGTGCCGTTTATTGCCGAGCACAGGATCAACACGGTTCTGGTGGGCTCGGGTACAAGGAATCGCTTTCGTTTCTGGCGCAAACGGCTGTACCAACAGTTAATTGAATCCGGCCTGCCACTGGAAGTGTCGGTTATTCGCCCACCCACTGAGTCTTCCACCGCGCGTTCAATCACTCTCAACACCGAAAAAGCTGTCGGGATATCCTGGAAAGGCCATGTCTTTGCTGCATTGGCGGTAACGGTTTCTACCACGGTTGCCGTCCCTTTGGAATTGCTGGTAGCAAATGCGAACCTGGCGTTGGTCTATGTGCTGGCGGTGGTGGCTACTGGGTTGAAATATGGCTGGCGTCCGGCAGTCACGGCATCGATTCTTGCGTTTATAAGCTTTAACTTCTTCTTGACCGAGCCGCGTTACACCCTTCACGTGACTCGACAGGATGAGCTGACAACACTGATATTTCTGTTTATTATCGCGCTGGCTTGCGGGCCGGCCGCCTCACGCATTCGGCGTCAATTCATCCTGCTACGCGATGCAAACCGCTATTCCGAAGCCATGAGCCTGCTGGGCCAGGAACTGTCGGTGGCGGAAGATCCGAAGGCCATCTGGAGAGCGGTACACAAGGTGATTTCGGACACTCTACAGGTTGAATGCATTATTGTTCCGACAGGCAATGACGCCGAAACATGGCCGAAACCGGCCAGGTCTTTTATTCCGGTGGATATTGCTGCGCTAGACTGGACCCGTCGCAACGGTCAGATGTCAGGCCGGTTCAGCGATACGCTCAATGCGTCCGAGTGGAGCATTTTCCCCATCCATAAAGACAAGCACACAGTTGCCTGTGTTCTGATCAAGTTTTCGGAATCCACCCGTATTTTGCCTTCTGGCGATAAGGCATTAATTACGTCGATTACCAACCAGACGGCGGACACCTGGCGGCGGACGCAGCTTGTGGGCGAACTCGAAGCCGCGCAGGTGAAAACCGAAGTCGAACAAATACGTTCCGCTCTTTTGTCCTCAGTGTCTCATGATCTGAAGTCCCCCCTGGCCGCGATGATGGGCGCGGCAGAAAGCCTGCGCTTGCTGGATCAACAGCTGGACACGCAGGACCGTCATGAATTGATGGATACCATACTTCAGGAAAGTCGCCGGCTGGATAGTTATATCCAAAATTTACTGGATATGACCCGGCTGGGTTACGGAACATTGAAAATAGAGCGAGACTGGGTCTCTATCGCCGATATCGTCGGTAGTGCACTGACGCGCCTTAAGCGCTATTATCCCAATGTGAAAACCGAGACCCATTTCCAGGAGGCCGCGCCGGTACTGTATGTTCACGCTGCCCTGATTGAGCAGGCGCTATTTAATATTTTGGAGAATGCCGCACGCTTTACACCGGATAACGAAAAAATACGGGTAACTATCACGGCTCAAGACGGGAAATGTATCATCGGGATCGAGGACAAGGGACCGGGGATTCCAGAGGATGTGCGAGAAAAAATTTTTGATATGTTTTTTGTCGTCTCGGAAGGGGACAAGAAAAAGCAAAATACGGGAATGGGGCTGGCTATCTGCCGAGGCATGATTGGTGCCCATGGTGGCAGCATCCGCGCAATGGAAGGGACTGGGCATACAGGGACAAAAATCGAGGTTAAGCTGCCTTTTGATGAGCCTTCAGTCAATAACATCAGCTCAGAGGAATAATATAAGGCGTGAGTATCAAGATTGTCATTATTGACGATGAAGCACCGATTCGGCGCATGCTGAGCATCGCTCTGAAAAGTGAAGGCTATAATGTTGCCGAAGCAGGAGACGGAGAATCCGGACTGGCTGCCGTTGCTCGCCATCAACCGGAGCTGGTGGTGCTGGATTTGGGCTTGCCCGACATGGATGGGCACGAAGTATTAAATGACCTGCGGACCTGGTCGAAAGTGCCGGTGATCGTGCTCTCGGTCCGGAGCAACGATCGTGAGAAGGTCCGTGCCTTGGACACGGGGGCCCAGGATTATGTAACCAAACCTTTCAGCGTTGAAGAATTCCTGGCACGCGTCCGTGCTAATGTTCGCGATCATATCAAGCCGGATGCTCCCGTCATTTTGGATGATGGTAAACTATGCATCGATCTGGGAAAGCGTTGGGTGACTATGTCGGGAAATAAAGTGGATCTCACACCAAAAGAATATGCGGTGTTATCCCGTTTGGCGCAGTCCCCGAATTGTGTCATCACACAAACTCAGCTGTTACAGGAAATATGGGGTCCGGCACACAAAGATAACAGCCACTACTTACGGATTATTGTCAGTCATTTGCGGCAAAAACTGGGCGATGATCCGGCTGAACCTTATTACATCCGGACTGAGGCTGGCGTGGGCTATCGCTTGATGTACCAGGATGCAAGGACCGGTTGATGGCAATGAAACTGAAAATTCTCTTTTTCCTGCTGGTATCTCTGTTATCCGGCTGATCAAAACTGATGTCACTTCGGTCTAACGGATGTCACCGCCCGCTCGTTTATGGCCCGATATCCGGTGGCGATACCGAAATGTTTCTTCGGTTGGTGGTCAAGACACCACCGCCGAACACGGTTATCAGCATAACCGGCCTCTCGGGCTGAGCAAGCGAAGAATCGGCCGGGGAGGAAGCATGCCCGCAGCGGGGCGTAAACACTGCCGGGCCGGTCGGGGGACAGGCCCGGCAGTGTTTCGTGAGCCGGTGCGGGCGTGTTGGGTTAATCGCGCCGGTATAATGCCTCTATGGTGCTCGAGCCCAGCGAGTGCGCCTTCACCATATAACCCACCAGGGCCCCGGAGGGATTGTCGGGCAAGTCCAGCGTTTGCGACAGGGCATGCAGGGTAAACTGGTAGCGGTGGACGCCATGTCCCTGGGGTGGGCAGGCGCCGCCAAAGCCTGGGCTGCCATAATCGTTGGCGATCTGGAGACTGCCGGCGGGGGCCAGTTGCTGGCCCGGGTCGCCGGCGCCGGCCGGGAGGGAACGCACTTCCACGGGAATATTCACCAGTTGCCAGTGCCACCAGCCGCTGCCGGTCGGGGCGTCCGGATCATAGGCCAGAATGGCGAAGGCCCGGGTGCCTTGCGGGGCGCCGGACCAGGAAAGCTGGGGCGACAGGTTGCCGCCCGCGCAGCCGAAGCCCTGGAATTCCTGGGCGCTGGCCATGAGCTCACCGGGCGCGATGTCGGTGCTGGTCAGCGTGAATTCCCCGGCCAGGGCCGGGCCGGAAGCCAGTGCGGCCAGCACCGCCAGGGAACATTTTTTTGCGTGAGTGAGCATAAGAGCCTCCTGAAAACACCTTGGTTTGAGAGGCCGATCATACGGGGGCATCCGGGCCCGGGTTAGCACCCAATCCTTCATTCATTCGCCCGTTTCAATCATTCTGGTTTTTCTGAGCTCCGTCGGCGTAAGGCCGAACAGCGACTTGAACTTGTCGGTAAAGCGAGACTGGGAATGATAGCCGCATTGCTCGGCAATCAGGCCGATGGGGCTGGCGGTGGTCTGCACCAAATGCAGCCCGTGGCCCAGTTTCACCCTGTCCTTGATGGCCTGCAGGCTGGTTCCCTCATGGGCCAGCTTCCTGCGCAGGGTGGATTCACTCATCGCCAGTGCAGCAGACACAAACGGCATGCCCACCTCTTCCGCCATCCGGCTGCCGATAAGGCACTGGACCCGGTACCCGAGGCTGGGCGGCGCGGCCAGGGCGGCCAGCTCCCGGTGGCCCAGGTGGTGAAGGGTGTGCAGGATTTCCCGGCGCCTCAGCCCCCACAGTTCGGGCGGGGCATAGGCCGACCATTCGATCAACTGCCTGAGCGCATCTGTCAGCAAGGGCTGGAGGGGGCCCTGGAGGTGCGTCCGGGCGCTGGCCCGGCGGCCGGTGAAGCCATCGAAGTCTTCCTGCTCGAATGCCAGCAGCAGGGCGAAATATTCCGCTCCGGCCGGAATGTTGCGCATGTCGATGCCGGGGCGGTTGGATAAAAAGACAAAGCTGCCCGCCGGGCAATGGGTCGCGCCCTGGCTGCCCAGTTGCTTGTGGCCGTTGAGCACACAAATCAGCAAGGGGTTGTGCACCGGCACATTGAGGATGCGCTGCTCCTGTCTGGACGAATACACCGAAAAGGGCAACGGGGAGTGCGCTTTTACGATGCGCTTTGCCGACCTGATCAATGCCTGCATGGGTCAACTCGGGGTCTTATGTGTTGTTGTTGGGAACGGACGGGGTGTTGAAACATGTTCCTGGTCCAGCACCTGTTATCGCGCTGCTTGCAGGGGGCCAGAAACCAGGCCAGCCAGCGGGTGATCTCCATTATCAGGCGCGAATCCCCCTTAACAGTAACTCCATGGCGCCTAGTGCCTGTGACAGCCGTGCTGTGCTGTTTTCGGACTCGGCGATCCAGAACGCAGCCTCGGCCAGGCTGCCGTAGATCAGCAGGGCCAACGCTTCGGGATCGGATTGCTCCACAATGCCGTGCTGCATGAGCTGAGCCAGCAGTGTTTGCATAGAGGTTATGCAGTGCCGTTGATCCCCGGGGGAGGGATTGCCTAAGACCGCCCTGGCATCACGCAGCACTATGCGCTGGATCTCGGGTTCTTGTGCCATCTCCAGGTAGGCCCGGCAGCGGCTCCTGAAGCCTTCCCAGGCATCGCCGGCGCCATCTGAAATGGCCTGCAGCCTTGCATCCATTTCAGCATCGATCTGGGCTACCACCGCTATCAGCAGCCCTTTCTTGTCACCGAAGTGATGATAGAGCGCGCCGCGGGTCAAGCTGGCCTGTGCGGTAAGGTCGTCCATCGACGTCTCGGCATAGCCCCGTTCACTGAAAACCCGACGTGCGGTTGCCAGCAGTGTGGCACGGGTTTCTTCCATCTCGGCTCGGGTACGTCGCACCATCGCCTTCTCCTTCTTCATCAATCCATGGTTTGATCATTTACATTCACTCCGTATGAATATATGTTCTTAATCATACGCCATGTATGTATTATTCCCACCCAGCGATGCTTTGGCAAGCCGGGCCCTGTAGAAAAGGAGAGTTGATATGCCTAATCCGTACCGCGAACTGTTCGAAGCCCGTGGCGCCAAAAGCTTTTCTCTGGCTGGCCTTGTCGCCCGCATCCCGCTGCCGATGACCGGTATAGGTATCATTACCATGCTATCCCAGTTGCGCGGCAGCTATGGTTTGGCTGGTGCAGTTGCCGCCACCTTCGTGCTGACCTATGCGCTGATGTCACCGCAGATTTCACGCCTGGTGGATCGACACGGCCAAGGCCGGGTCCTGCCAGCCGCTGCCGGTATCAGTGTTCTGGGCATCTTGCTGTTGCTTGCTTGCTCGTATTGGCAGACGCCTGATGGGGCGCTGTTCATAGGGGCGGTGCTGGCTGGTTTCATGCCCAGCATGTCGGCGATGGTGCGTGCCCGCTGGACTGCCGCCTATAGGGGAAAGCCCCGGCTGCAGACTGCGTATTCACTGGAGACGGTGCTGGACGAGGTTACCTTCATCGCGGGTCCCCCTCTGTCGGTAGGCCTTAGTGTGGCGCTATTTCCTCAAGCCGGCCCACTGGTGGCGGCGATGTTGCTGGCTGTTGGCGTACTGGCCTTTGCCGCACTGCGTGGCACCGAGCCACCGGTAGAGCAGCACGCCGCCGCTCTGGGCAGCGCGGGCTCGGTTATTCGATTGGCAGATGTGCGGTTGCTTACTTTGCTGATGGTCGCGATGGGCGTCATTGTTGGCACTGTCGATATCGTCAGTGTTGCGTTTGCCGAACAAGTGGGGCGTCCGGCGGCGGCCAGTATCGTCCTGTCGGTTTACGCTATTGGTTCCTGCCTGGCCGGTTTGCTGTTCGGTGCGCTCAAATTGAAAACCCCGTTGTATCGGCTGCTGCTATTGGGGGGATTGGCGACTGCAGCAACGACACTGCCCCTGTTGTTTGCAGGTAATATTGCCGGACTGGCCGGCGCGGTGTTTGTGGCGGGTTTGTGCTTCGCCCCCACAATGATTGTGGCAATGTCGTTGGTCGAGCGCATGGTGCCGGAAAACAAGCTGACCGAGGGGATGACCTGGTTGCTCGCGGGGTTGAATATCGGGGTGGCGCTTGGCGCCGCAGTATCTGGCCAGATAGTGGATATGGATGGCGCACGCGGTGGTTTCAGCGTTGCCCTGATCGCGGGAGGAGCTGTGCTGCTCGTGGCGTTGTGGGGATATCGCCGTATGCGGGAGCACTCGTGCGCAGTACCTTATTCCATCTAATCAAAGCCGCCCCAAAACCTACTCCCTCCTCGCCAGCAGTGCGCGCAGCTCGGCGGGCAACTGCCGTTGCAGGCGCTTGGTCAGTCGCTGCTGGTGACGTTGCCAGAGGATGCCGAGGCCCATCACGGCCAGGCCGATGGCGGTGAGGGCCAGGGGGAACAACAGGCTGTCCTCGAATACGTCCCAGGCCAGCCAACCCAGATACCAGGCCACGCCCAGGCCGCCCAGGGCGACGAACACCCGCCGGGCCAGCAGGGTGCCGGTGAGTATCATCAACAGGTTGACCAGCAGGAACAGCAGCCGCTGAACGCCGTCGTCGTAGAGCAGCAGGCTGAGTCCGCCCCAGAAGGTGACGGCGCCGAACAGGTAAAACCAGAAGGCGAAGTCCCGCCGGCTCTGGTTGCGAATGTCCACCCAAAAGGCCAGCACCACCAGCGAGAGCCCAAACCAGAGCGATACCCACTGGCGGAAGTTCCAGCCGACCTCGCCCCTGCCGATCAGCCATTCGGTAAGATCCATGCTCATATACCAGAGGGTGGCGGCCAGGGGCAGCATCAGAAAGGGCTGGCGATAGCGCCACAGCATCAGGGCGCCCACCGCCAGGGTGGCCAGCTCCAGGCTCAGCCAGCGGCCGTGGATGAGGCGGTGGTATTGGCGGTAGTCCAGCGCCGGATCCCACCAGCCCAGGCCGTATTGCAGGCCGTACACGGTAATGGGCGTCAGGCAAATCACAAAGGCGGCGATAATGCCGCTTGGCACCCACAGCCGCCGGCGTTGGAGTCCTTCGGCCAGCGCCAGGGCGGGCAGGGCATAGAGCAGGCCCAGCCCCACCAGGGCCCAGCCGCCGTACAGCTGCCAACCCAGGGTCATGAACAGGGTCATGGCGCCCATGGCGATAAGGCCGCCCAGGTAATAGAGGACATGGGCAAAGCGAAAGCCGGCGGGGGCGTCTTGCTCGAGGAATTGCCACAGGGGCGCCACCTGTTCCGTTTGCAGCAGGCCCCTATGGGCCGCCTGCTCCAGTTGTTGGCGATGGATTTTCATGTTCAGGCTCCCTTGCTCGGGGGTTGGAGATGGGCCAGCAGGTTGGCCAGGTCATTGTGGATATAGCGGCTGTCCACACAGCTTGCCAGATTGTCGTTGATAAAGCGGACAAAATTCGCCGCCGGGTAGGGCAGGCGGCGGTTGTTGTGGCACACCAGGTACCAGTGGCTGGTGAGCGGAAACTCCGGCAGCGCCGGACGGCCCAGGCGGTGCTCGCCTTCCGCCAGGGTATGCTCCGACAGCACCGCCAGCCCCAGGCCCTGCTCCACGCTCATGCGCACCACCTCGTTGCTTTCTATCTGCATCACCCGCTTCAGTTGCAGGTTGCGGCTGCGCAGCCATTCTTCGAACACCAGCCGGGTGGCGCTGCCCGGTTCGCGCAACAGAAAGCGCTCGCCCAGCAGGGCCGAAAAGTCCGCCGGCGGATGGCGCACCGCCCAGTGGTCCGGCGGGGTGATCAGCACCAGCGGATTGCGGATAAAGCGGCCGCTCAGGGTGTGCTCGCCGGCGGGTGGATGGCTGAACAGATAAAGATCATCTTGCTGGTGGCGGTGGCGATCCAGGATGTAGCCCCGGTTGCCCACGCTGATGGACACCTCCACCTCGGGAAAGCGGCGGTTAAAGGGCCCGAGCAGGCGCGGCAGTATGTATTTGGCGGTGGTCACCACCCCGATGCTGAAGCCGCCGCGGGTGCCCTGGCGGGCGTCCTGCAGAAAGCCGTTGAAGTCGTCGAAGCGGGAGAGGGCGTCGAGGGCGGCGTGGTAGAGCTCGCTGCCCACGGCGGTGGGACGGAGGCGCCCTTCCCGGCTGTCGAGCAGGGGCTCGCCCACCGCCTCGGCCAGGCGTTTGAGCTGCTGCGACACGGTCGGCTGGGTCAGGTGCAACTGGGCGGCGGCGCGGGACACCGAGCCCAGCCGCACCACGGCCACATACACCTGCAGCAGGCGAAAGGTCAGGTGGCGTATATTCATGGATGATTATCTATATCTGCTGTTATCAACATTTATTGGTAACTATATACCTGGATCCGCACAATGTCCGCCGTTGTATTCCTGGATAGGCAACCAAGTCTGACTGGGCGCCGGAAGGAAACTGCTAAGCCGACCGTGACATGCCAGAGATGGCATGTCCGAGCCCCCAGGAGGCGAGTTTGCCCGCCGTAACGAGCTATTTCGGTCTGACCGAGCATCCAGTGAATGTTCGCAGCAGGCCGAAACAGCGAGTGTCACGTCCTATGGCGAGTCGGCGTGTAGTTCCTTCCGGCGCCGGGCTCACGGTCTGACTTCTACCCTGTTTAATCATCACGAGGATTTGTTATGCCGGATATTGTAGTGGCGTTTTTTGCGCTGGGCGTGGTGGCGGGGCTGGCCCGCTCGGATTTGAAGGTGCCCAAGGCGGCCTACGACACCCTCAGCATACTGCTGATGCTCACCATCGGCTTCAAGGGCGGGCTGGCGCTGCACGGCAACCTGCACTGGCGGCTGCTGCCCGAGCTGCTGGCGGTGGCCGCCCTGGGTGTGCTGATCCCGCTGCTGTGCTACCCGGTGGCGCGCAAGCTGCTGCGGCTGAACAGCGCCAACAGTGCCAGCATCGCCGCCCACTACGGCTCGGTCAGCGCCGGTACCTTCGCGGTGGCCCTGGCCTACGCCCAGAGCCTGCGGCTGGAGATAGCCCCGCAAACCACCCTCTACCTGGTGCTGCTGGAGCTGCCGGCCATCATCGTCGCCATCTACCTGTACAAGACCCTGTCGGGGCAGGACACCGGCAGCAAGGCGGCGGTGTGGCACGAGGCGCTCACCAGCCGGGGGGTGGTGCTGCTCACCGGCGGGGTGTTGATCGGCTACTTCTACGGCCCCGAGCAGGCGGCGCCGGTGAGCGATCTCTTTATTACCGCCTTCAAGGGCCTGCTGGCGCTGTTTCTGCTGGAGATGGGGCTGTGCACCGCCAAGGCGCTCACTCCGGTGCCCTGGCATCGCTGGCCGGTGATGCTGTTCGCCCTGCTGGCACCATTGGTGCTGGCGGGCATCGGTGGGATGGCGGCCTGGCTGCTGGGGCTGCCCCAGGGCTCGGCGCTGATCCTGGT
This sequence comes from Zobellella sp. DQSA1, assembly GCF_041950555.1. Lineage (GTDB taxonomy): Bacteria > Pseudomonadota > Gammaproteobacteria > Enterobacterales > Aeromonadaceae > Oceanimonas. The sequence continues at coordinate 2,443,365 of NZ_CP169531.1, read as the reverse complement.
GACCCTGGTGGCCAGTGCTTCCTACATAGCGGCCCCGGCCGCCATTGCCGCCGCCATCAAGGAGGCGGACATCGGGCTGGCCATGCTGGCGGCCCTGGCGGTGACCTTTCCCTTCAACGTGGTGGTGGGCATACCGCTCTATGCTCGCCTGCTGGCGGTGGGCTGAGCCGAAGTGGCCCTGTTCGATGCTCTCCCAGGGCCATGGGAGCGGATGGTGGCCGTGTGCGCCGCGCATCGGCAGCCGTGCCCGGCACCTCCGGCCGGAGTCTGTCGCCGCTCCGGCAGGGTGACGGAGTCACCCTGCGTTCAACACCTGTTGCCCGGAAGGCCGTTCACGCATCCGCTCCAGATAGTGTTGCAAGGGGCCGGTTCCGATCAACTCGCCGCCGATCGGCAGTTTGTCGACATAGTCCAGAATGGGGGTCAGCAGCGCGTCCGCCAGCGTGTAGTGTGGGCCGCAGATAAAGGGGGAATCTCCCAGCAGCGTGCCCAGCCGTTGCAGGACCGCCCGTGCCGCCGGCAGTTTTTCCTCGACCAGATCCCGCCTCACCCTGCCGTCGGTGCCCTTGGGAAAGGCAAACTCCAGCACGATTTCCCGCAGCAGCGCCTGGTCTATGTAGAGCGCGATTTCTCCGCAACGCTCGTCCACCCGGGCCCGTGCCATGGGATCGGCGGGTTGCAGGGCAGGCCCGGTGAAGCGGGTATCGAGATAGCGGCAGATGGTGTTGGTCTCAAACAGCGTCTGGCCTTCGTGAAACAGTACAGGCACCTTGCCATAGGGATGGAGCTCCAGGTGCTCGGGACTCCTGAATCCGATTTCCGTGCCCTGAGGGGCCATGCCACAGCGGTAGGCAATGCCTTTCTCCTCGCAGCAGAGCATGATCGAACGGGCAAAATTACTGAACGTCGGTGCGAAAATATAGACGCGGTGTTCCATGCGGTTACTCCGTGGGGGTGATGAAATGGACACAGTCTGCAGCCTGCTCAAAATATGTTAAAGAACATATTCTGCTGCAGTGGCATGCTGCTGCCACCAGTCCGAATAGGAGTAATGATATACCCTGGCCCAGTGACCGCCATACCGAAAGCCGCGAGCGGATCCTGTTCGGTGCCGAGCGCCTGTTTACCGAAAAGGGGTTCGATCAGGTCAGCATCGACCAGGTGATGCAGGAAGCAGGCATGACCCGTGGCGCCTTTTACCGCCATTTCGATATCCGTCGTTACCTCAGTCCGGAGCACCTTGCCCAGGAGAACGGGGGCTGCCCGCTGGCCTTCCTGGTGTCCGATACCGGTCAGCGAGACCAACAGGCGCGTGAAAGTTACACCCGCATCTTCACCGCATTGGCCTCCAGAGTCTCCGCCCGGCCGAACACGGCGCCCGATGCCGCGGCGCTGAGATCGGTGGTGATGATGATAGGGGGTGTGGCGGTGGCCAGGGCTCTGAGTGATCCCGCCTTGGCCACGCAGGTACTGGAAGCCTGTTGCCAGGCCGTGCTGGCCGAGCGTGCCGGCGCCGTTTTGCAGGCGGAACAGCAGCAAAGCTCACGCACCGAATGAGGGCATACCTTGCCGGTTCGCCTGCGTGAGAGTGACAACAAACTCATTGCCGGCTGTGGCAAGCCGACCCGGTCAGGGGGCCGGGCTGTAGAGCCGGGGTGGGCTGCGATGAGGCAGATGGATCAGGTTCAGTTTGTGGCGGCGCGCCCATTGCACCGTCATGGCGGTGGGGGCCGACAGGCTGATCAGGGTGCCAAACCGGGCCCGCACCGCCTTCTGGACCAGTTCCAGGCCGCAGCGGCTGGTAATGGCGACAAAGCCTTCCCGCGGGTTGATGCGGGCTTGCGCCATGGCGCCGATCAGCTTGTCCAGTGCGTTGTGGCGGCCGATGTCTTCCCGGCAGAGCCGGACAACCCCTTCAGGGTCAACATAAAGGGCGGCATGCAGCGCGCCGCTGCCTTGAGCGAGCTGCTGGACCTCCCGGATATGCCGGCGCAAGTCGTGCAAGCGGGCGGCGGGTGGCGGCGGAACAGGCCGGAGCGGGGTTAGCCGGGGCAGGGCCTGTTCGATGGCTTCAACGCCGCAGATGCCGCAGCCACTGGTGCCGGCCAGCCGGCGGCGGTACTTTTTCAGCGCCCAGAAGGCCCGGTTGGAGAGGGTCACCGCCGCGTGGCGGGAGCCATCGGATTCACTCAGGGTGATGTCATGGATTTCGTTTAACGAGTGGACGATATCATTGCTCAGGCTGAAGCCGTTCACAAAGTCCTCGAGGTGGCCCGGTGTCACCATCATCACGGCCTGGCTGATACCGTTGTAGCTGATGGCCAGGGCGGTCTCGCTGGCCAGCGCCGAGCTTCCCGCGGCACCGTCATCGTTCAGTTCGCGATATCCAAAGGTTTCCGGCAAGGGCGGGGCCGAATTAATATCGGCAATATCACAGTCAGGGTTAACGGGAACAGTCATTACCATGCCTTTACATCAAATACCGGCCCAGGTTAGGTAAATGTTACCGGGGAGTCCAATCGCTTGCCTCTATGCGTTAATAAACACTCTCTATCGGTATTGGCTCGTATCATAAAAACTTGCTTTAGCGAACCGGCCCTTCCGGTTGAAGAATAGACAGTGCATCCGAAAAGCATTTCTCGGCCAAGGCCGAACGGGGTTCGCTCCGGCGCATCAACAGTCCGATTGAAGAGTGAATGACCGCATCGGCAATGGGAATAATCCGCAAGTGTTCATTCAATGACTCAATTCCGCTTTGCAGCGGCATAACGGCGCAGCAGATGCCGGCATTGACTGCCTGAATAAGGTGAAAGGTGGAGTCGCTTTCCAGTATTGAGTGCGGTTCAATACCATGGCTGCTGAAGCTGAGATCTATCGACTGGCGGTAGTGCATTCCTTTGGTCAACAGGCCCAGCGGCAACGTGCCGAGTGATGCCCAGCTCACTTCGGGCACAGAAAATTCGAAGTGGCGAACGTCGTGCAGCAGGCCCATGCGGGTGGCCGTCAGCCTGATTATCTCGAAAAAACGGGTGTCGACCTGATCCAGGTAACAGAGGCCAAGATCGAGCTGGTTGCGGTTCAGGCCATCGATGACCTGCTCCGATGTCATCGAAGAAAGCTGGAATCGCAACTCCGGATAACGTTGCGCCAGGGGTTTCAGCAAGTGCATCGGGTTCAGGCTGGCAAGGGGAACCATGCCCAGCCGCAGGCTGCCGACCAACTGACCGCGGCAACTGGCCGCTTCCGCCTGCAGGCCGTCGTGGGCGGCAAGCAGTGCCTTGGCCCAGGCGAGGATCCGCTCACCTTCTTCGGTGAACCCCTCGAAACGTTGCCCGCGAGTGACAAGAGCAAGATCCAATTCATCCTCAAGCTTGCGCAACCGCATGGAAAGCGTGGGTTGGGTAATATGGCAAAGGGCGGCAGCCTGGCCGAAGTGTCTGGTTTTATCCAGCGCAATCAGATACTTGAGTTGTTTAATATCCATTGTTTTGCCTGCGGGTCCTATGCTGGTGGGGTAAGTGTAAATAACTGATCCTAATAGTGCTACATCGACCGGGCCCCGCACGCAGACACGCCGTGAACCCATCCCTGGGGGCTCCGCCGCGCCATCCCTGGCGCGGAGGGTCTGCTTAGCGGAACCCAGTCGCTGCCAGTAGTGATCTACCATTCGGAACAGTTATTTACATGTGTTCATCGTTGTGCGGCGAATGAATATCCGGGGAGCATGGACCGGTCTGGCACTTCAGAATGGTTGCCGATAAGTTTGCTTCCTGTTTATTAAATGTTCTGTTTTCCGGGTATTCTCTGGGCTGATAGACGCGCTCTATGATCTATTCAGTCACCTCAATTAGACACTCTTCCTGAATATCCATAGTCTTTGACCGAGATCATGTTAATCGGAAAACGGTTGCCTGGTTCGTTATTATTTTCACTTTAAGGGCCATAAACGGATGTCAGCCTTGTTGGAGTTATTAATGCTTCGTTAAAACATCTCCGCAGCCTTGGTATACAGGGTCGTTATTACCGACATTGCGATGATTCCCATCAACGGGGGACGTTTATGAGTCAAAAGAAACATATCAAAAATTACACCGGCCCGGCGGCAGGCTGGGGGGCCTTGAAGAGCGTAACCAAAAGCTGGCTCGGCAGCGAGAATGGCTTCAGAAACCTGAGGGCCATGCTGAAAACAAACCAGAACGGCGGATTCGACTGCCCGGGCTGCGCCTGGGGCGAGTCGCCGGAAAACGACATGGTGAAGTTCTGCGAAAACGGTGCCAAGGCGGTGAACTGGGAAGCCACGGGCCGTCGGGTCGATCCGGAATTTTTTGCCAAATACCGGGTGTCGGAACTGGCGAAGCAGACCGATTACTGGCTGGAGTATCAGGGGCGCCTGACGCACCCGATGCGTTACGACGGAGCAACCGATCGGTATGTCGAAACCAGCTGGGACGAGGCATTCGCCCTGATCGCCGGTCATTTGCAGGGGCTGGATTCACCGGATCAGGCCGACTTCTATACCTCCGGCCGAGCCAGCAATGAAGCGGCGTTTCTTTACCAGCTCTTTGTCCGCGCCTTCGGTACCAATAACTTGCCCGACTGCTCGAACATGTGCCATGAGGCCAGCGGCATCGGCATGGCCGACACCATTGGTGTCGGCAAGGGAACCGTGGTATTCGAGGATCTGGCGCTGGCCGACGCTATTTTTGTTATTGGCCAAAACCCCGGTACCAACCATCCTCGCATGCTCGAGCCGCTGCGGGAAGCGGTGAAACGCGGTGCCCAGGTGGTGTGTTTCAATCCGCTGAAGGAGCGTGGGCTGGAGCGTTTTCAACATCCCCAGCACCCGCTTGAAATGCTCGGCAATGGCTCGGAGCCGACCAACACGGCGTATTTTCGCCCGGCGCTGGGCGGCGACATGGCGGTCATGCGCGGTATCGCCAAGTTCCTGCTGACCTGGGAGCGTGAGGCGCAGGAAAGCGGTGAGCCGCCGGTGTTCGATCATGACTTTATCAAGGGTCACACCACCGGCCTGGAGCAGTACCTGGCCGAGGTGGATGCCACCCGCTGGGAGCACATCGTCGAGCAGTCCGGCCTGAGCCGGTCCGAGATCGAGGTGGCGGCCCGCATGTACCGGCGTGCGGAGCGGGTGGTGATGTGCTGGGCAATGGGGCTGACGCAGCATCGCCATTCCGTGCCGACCATTCAGGAGGTGGTGAATCTTCAACTGCTGCGCGGCAACGTGGGCAAGCCCGGTGCGGGCCTGTCCCCGGTGCGTGGCCACAGCAATGTACAGGGCGACCGGACCATGGGCATTAATGAACAGCCGCCCGAGTCACTGCTGAATGCCCTGGAAGCGCGCTTCGGCTTCAAGGTGCCGCGCGGGCATGGTCATAATGCCGTGCAGGCCATCAAGGCGATGGAAGAAAAACGCACCAAGGTCTTTATCGGCCTGGGCGGCAATTTCGCCCAGGCCACGCCCGACACGCCACGTACCCACCGCGCTCTCGGCAACTGCGACCTGACCGTGCAGATTTCCACCAAGCTGAATCGCTCCCACCTGGTAACCGGGCGCGAGGCGCTGATCCTGCCGTGCCTGGGGCGCACCGAGGTAGACATGCAGCGGGCGGGGCCACAAGGGGTGACCGTCGAGGATACCTTCAGCATGGTGCACCTTTCCTACGGCCAGTTGCAGCCGCGTTCTTCACAGCTGCGCTCGGAGCCGGCCATTATCGCCGGTATCGCCGGGGCGACCCTGGGCAATTATCCCATCGACTGGGCATGGGCGGTTGCCGACTATTGCCGTATTCGCGACATGATAGCGGACACCATTCCGGGCTTTGAGCATTTCAACGAGAAGCTGACGCAGCCGGGTGGTTTTTACCTCGGCAACGCCGCCGCCGAGCGCAAGTGGAATACCCAAGGCGGCAAGGCCCGCTTCACGGCCAGCGCCCTGCCGGGGCAACTCGTCAACGAGGCCGTGCTGGCCAGCGGCGAGAAACCGGATCTGATCCTGCAGACCCTGCGCTCCCACGACCAGTACAACACCACCCTGTACGGGCTCGACGACCGTTACCGTGGCGTATTCGGTATCCGTGAGGTGGTCTTCGTGAATGAAGAGGATATTCGCCGCCTCGGCTTCGAACCCGGCGAGAGAGTGGATATGGTGTCCCTGTGGGAAGACGGAAGGGAACGCCGCGTGTCCGGCTTTATGCTGGTGGCCTACGACATCCCGCCCGGGCAGGCCGCGGCCTATTACCCGGAGACCAATTCCCTGGTACCGCTGGAAAGTTACGGTGACCGCACCTTTACCCCCACCTCCAAGTTTATTGCCGTCCGGCTGGAAAAGGCCCGGGCCGGTAACCGGATCCCGTCTTCCACGGTGTGACCAATACCCTCCGCTCAGGCCGGCTGCTCGTTGCGGGGGCCGGTTACGCGAATAAATTCGCGTTAACCCTGCTTCTTGAGCAGGAGGGCGATATGGGCGGGGCTGGTGGGCTTCTGGTAGAGGTACCCCTGGGCTTCGTCGCAACCCAGCTGCCTGAGCAGGTCGTTTTCCCGGGGCTGCTCCACTCCCTCGGCAATTACCCCGAGGCGGAGCAACTGGCCCATCTTCACCATCAGCTCCACCAGCCCCAGATCCTGCTCGCTCTCGGTCATGCGGCTGACGAAGCTGCGGTCTATCTTCAGCCGGTCTATGGGCAACTCCTGCAGGTATTTCATGGAGGAATAACCGGTGCCGAAGTCGTCCATGGCCACCTGTATGCCCCGGGCGCGCACAGCCTGCAGGGTGGCAATCAGTGCCTGGTGGTCTTCCATCATCATGGACTCGGTGATCTCCAGTTCCAGCAGCCCGGGGGGGATGCCGGTCTGGCCGACGACCCGGTCGAGGCTGTCGATAAAACCCGGGTCCTTGAGCTGGCGGACCGACACGTTCACCGCCATGCGCAGGGCCTGGCCGGTGTCCCGCTGCCAGGCCAGTTGTTGGTGACAGGCCTGCTCCAGCACCCAGGCGCCGATGGGCACTATGCTGCCGGTGCTTTCCGCCACCGGGATAAAGGTGTCGGGCGGTATCAGGCGATCGTCGTTGTGCCAGCGCAGCAACGCCTCGGCGCCGATGATGCGCCCGCTGTTCAGGCAAATCTGGGGCTGGTAGCACAGGCTCAGCTCTTTTAAATCCAGGGCGTGGCGCAGCCGGGTGGCAATCTGCAACCGCTGATGCAGGGCCAGCTCCAGGGTTTCGCCAAAGATGGCCACGGCCCCGCGATGATCGGCCTTGCACTTCTTGAGGGCGATGCCGGCATTTTGCAGCAGGGTCTTGGCGGTGCTGCCATGCTGCGGGTACATGGCCACCCCCAGGGTCAGGGACGCGGGAATGTCGTAGCCCTGCAGACTAAACCCCTGCCGGAGGGAGTCGTTCAGGCGCTGGCTGATGGCCGTTATCTCATGGCCATGGCAGGCGGGTAGTACCAGGCCGAAGGTATCGGAAGAAAGCCGGCCCAGGGAGTTGTGGCTGCCGAAGACCATCTCCAGGTGGCGGGCCATGCGGATCAGGGTCAGGTCACCCACCTGGTGGCCCAGGCCGTCGTTGACCGCCTGAAAGTTGTCGATGTCGGCCAGCAGCACCACAAAATCCTGCCCCAGGGTAATCTGCTTGCCCAGGGCATACATGAAGCCGGTGCGGTTAAGCACGCCGGTCAGGTGATCATTGAACGCCAGATCCTCGATTTTTTCGAACAGGCTGGCATTGTCGTAACCCACCGATACATAAAGCCCGAACAACTGCAGCAGGTGGCGCAGGGCGTCATCGAGTTCCGTTGCGGTGGGAACCACAAACACCAGCTCATCGCCCTGAGGGGTGTGGATGTACAAGGCGGCGAGGTGAGTGGAAAACTGCGACTGGCGCCGGGCAAAGGCCTGCTCTATCTGCTCGCGCAGTAGTGCATCGTCCAGGGCGTCCAGGGGGTGTCCGCCATGGCGGGCCCAGGCGCCCGCCGCCACCTCTATCATGAGGCGGGTCGGCTCTTGCTCCGCCCGCCGGCACTGCAGCCCCTCTGCCTCGCTGCGCAGCAGCCGGCCAAGCTGCTGCAGTACGCTGGCCGAAAACCGCCCCGTCTGCCGCGCACCGAACAGTTCGGCCGCCCCCTGGATGATGTGCTCCAGGCCCTGGCGGTGGGCCTCGAGCTGCTCCTGCTGATGATAGCCGCGCAAGGCGGTGGTTACGGCGGTAATCAGGTGGGTGCTGGTCAGTTCGTTCTTTTGCTTGTAGTCGTTGATGTCGTAATCGCGCACGACTTTCAGCTCGGGAGCGTAACCGGGCTGGCCGGTACGCAGTATGATGCGGCTGCCATGCTCGCCGAGCTCTTCCCGGATAAAGCCGATAAGCTCGAGCCCGGCCTGCTCCGACTCCATTACCACGTCCAGCAGGATGCAGGCGAAGCGGGGCTGACTTTGCAGTATCTCGCGGGCTTGCCGGGCCGAGTAGGCGCTGGTAAAAGCCAGTGGCCGGCCCAGCAGTTCAACCCCCGAGAGGGCAAAGCGCGTGGCGGCATGCACCTGCTGTTCGTCGTCGACGATCAGCATGCGCCAGGGAGGCCGCACAGGACCATGCCCGGTTCCGGTCACCGGCTCTTCCGGCGCAAATTCAAAGACGTCGTGATCCGATCCTGATGGCATCCTGGTCTTGTCCCGTTAACTTTCCTGCTGAAGATGCTGTGGAATGGTAAAGCGCAGCGTGGTCCCGGCCTTCGAGCCGCTTTCCACGACCACCGAGCCCTTGAGCACATTTTTCACCAAGTTAAACACTATATGCAGGCCGAGGCCAGAGCCCCCCTGTCCCATTTTGGTGGTATAGAAGGGGTCGAATGCCTTGTTCAGAGCCTCCGTCTCCATCCCCTGGCCGTCATCGGTCACCGAGATGGCGACCCGGCCGTTTTCCTGCCTGGCGCTGATCCGGATGCAACCGCTGTCCCGGCCCTCAAACCCATGCACAAAGGCATTGCTGATGGCGTTGACGATGATCTGGCCGATGGGGCCGGGGTAGCTGGTCATGATGATGTCGGGGGGCACCGCCACTTCAATATGATAGCTGGACTTTTTTGTTCTGGGCCTGAAGGTGTACACCACTTCGTCGATGACTTCTTTCAAATCGAAGCGGCGGTGCTGCATGCTGGTCTGATCCACCGCTACCTGTTTGAAACTGCCGATCTGGCGTATGGCCATGGCCAGGCTGGATTCGGCAATCTGCAGTCCTTCCTGCAGCTCGGCCATAAAGCCGTCCAGGGTCGAACGCTTCAGGCGGCCAGCGGCAATGGCGGCGGCCATTTCCTGCTGCTTCAGGGTCAGGGCCGTGAGCACCGTCATGCTGTTGCCGATGGGGGTATTGATCTCGTGGGCAATGCCGGCCACCAGGCTGCCGAGGGCGGCCAGTTTTTCCGATTGGATCAACAGGTTCTGGGCTTCCTTAAGGTTGGCCAGTGCCTGCTCAGCCTCGTTTTTGGCTTCCGACAGGGCCTGTTCGGTACGAACTTGCAGGGCAATGGTCCTGTTGTATTCATCGATAAGCAGGCCCAGTTCATCGTTGGACGACCAGTCGACCGGTACGCGCTGTCCGCTTGACTGGTATTGCCGCAAGGACTCGGACACCTGGTGGAGCGGGCGCAATATGGTCCAGCGGAAGATCAGGGTGGTGGCTACCACCAGGCTGGTGAACAGCAGTACCAGCAGTACCAGCAGCACCTTGGCGTTGCCGAGCATATTGGCACCCAGGCTCTGGCCCGGGGCGAACTGATGCAGGGTAACGGTGGCAATATAGCGCTCTCCCTGAGGGGACGGATAGATGACCGGGCTGCGGAATAAAAAATAGCGGTCGGCGGTGTGCTCGCAGCTCCCCAGGCTGACCGGCGGATTCTGCACCACGACGCCGGAGCTATGTATCAGCTCAACACAATGAATGTCCGCTTCGTCGAGCGAGGAACGCAGGATATTCTCGGTCACCGAATGAGACAACTGCCACACCGGTTCGGCCAGCAGGCGGGCCAGGTTGTCGGCCCGTTGCTGGCCGAAACTTTGCGCCAGCGCCTTTTCCTGACGGAATTCATTCCAGGAAAAGGTGATCATCACTGCCAGGGTAACCAGAAAGAGCACCGGTATTATCCGCAGCAGAAAGGCACGGGTCAGTGGCTGGTAAAAAGGTGAAGGCACCGGGTGGCTCCTCTAGTGCGGGCGGCTTTGTTGCCAGTGCAGTACAGCCCGGTCCAGGTGCCGTTCCATACGCTGCGCTTCGGCTATCCGGGCCAGGGCGGCGGACAAGCGCGCCTGCAGCGCCTCGGTGTTGCAGGGCGATGCCCCGGACAGGGCTAGATACAAGGGTTGGCGGGTAACCGCCCGGGGGAGGGGCTGAATATTATCCAGGCCCAGCAGTTCGGCATAGGCCTTGCCCGGATTATCCTCGTAGATCAGGTAGTCGGCCCGCTGCTGGGAAAGCATCATCAGCCCTTGCTCCAGGCTGCCGACCTGCTCGATGTTCAGGTGCTCCCGGGCGAAGAGGTCGAACTCCTGACCGAAGCTGTTGTAGGTCACGGTCACCCCGGCATGGGGGATTAAATCGTGCCATTCCCGAAATTCGAAACGGCTGTCCAGGTGGGTCCAGATGGCGGTACGGGTGTGCAGAAAAGCCGGGTAGAGATAGTCCATCCATTCGCTTCGGGCCTGGGTAAAAAAGGCACCGGCCATCATGTCGACCTGGCCGGCGGCCACTTCTTCCTGGGTGCGGCCCCAGGGGCCGCTGTCCACCAGGGTGATCTCGATGCCGGCCAGCTCGGCCAGATCCTCCAGTAAATAGCTGACCGCACCGGTGAGGTGGCCGGGGTTGGTTGAGTCCCGCCACAGATAGGGCGGATATTCCGCATTGCCGCTGGCGGATAGCGTGGTACAGGCCGAAGCGGCATTGGGCGCCGCAGAAAAAGCCGCCGTCAGCAGCGCAAAGGCGAGGGCGGTGCCGGCCTTGTTGTTTTTCCTGTTTATCATGCTGCTCCCTGCACTGGCACGAATCCCACTCACTATTAGCCTAAGTGATTGAAAGAGAAAAGACAGTGATTAAACTCACGCGCGTGGCAGCGAGGTGTTCCGCCGGCCCGCCGGTGCCGTTGCGATCGCTTGTTATAGAGCTGCAGCGGCCGGGTTTAGTGTTATAATCCGCGCTCCCCCAGATCCACCCTAATGCAGAACGTTGTTGAACAGGAGTAGTCATGCAAGCAAAAGTTGCCGTCATCATGGGCTCTAAGAGTGACTGGCCCACCATGCAGGGCGCTGCGGAAATCATGGATAAACTGCAGGTCGCCTATACAGTGGAAGTGGTGTCGGCCCACCGTACCCCCGACAAGCTGATGGAATTCGGCGAGCTGGCCGTGGCCCGCGGGTATGAAGTCATCATCGCCGGTGCCGGCGGCGCCGCCCACCTGCCGGGCATGGTGGCGGCCAAGACCCGCCTGCCGGTGCTGGGTGTGCCGGTGCAAAGCAAGGCCCTGAGCGGGCTCGACAGCCTCTTGTCCATCGTGCAGATGCCCAAGGGCATTGCCGTGGGTACCCTGGCCATCGGTGCCGCCGGCGCCTTCAATGCCGGCCTGATGGCCTGCCAGATCCTGGCCAACAACGACGCCGCCCTGGCCGAACGGCTGGAGGCCTTCCGCACCGAGCAGACCGAGGCGGTGCTGAGCCAGCCGGATCCGCGGGAGGAAGCATGAGCCGTATCTGGGTTCTGGGCGCCGGCCAACTGGGCCAGATGCTGAAGCACGCGGGCATGCCGCTCGATCTCGAAGTGTGCCCGGTGGACATCGAGTCGGAAGAGACCTTTCCGCTTAAACCCCACGAGCAGGTGACCGCCGAGCGTGAACAGTGGCCGGAAACCGCCGCCACCCGCCAGTTGGCGAGTCATCCGGGCTTCGTCAACCTGCAGACTTTCCCCATACTGGCGGATCGCTTCACCCAGAAGTCGCTTATCGACAAGTTGGCGCTGGCCACCGCACCCTGGCGCCTGGTGGAAGCCGACACCACCGCCGAGGCCCTGCATCAGGCCCTGGGCGAGCGGGTGCTGCTCAAGCGCCGCACCGGCGGCTACGACGGTCGCGGCCAGCACTGGCTGCGTGAGCCGGGCCGGGATGCCATTCCCGATGACTGGCACACCCAGGCCATCGCCGAGCAGGCCATCGATTTCGACGAGGAAGTGTCCATCGTCGGTATGCGTGGCGACGACGGCCAGTGCCATTTCTACCCGCTCACCCTCAACCTGCATGTCAACGGCATCCTGCTGGGCTCGGTGTCTCCCCTGGCGCGGCTGGCCCATCTACAGGACGAGGCCGAGGGCATGCTGGGCAAGCTGATGAACGACCTGGACTACGTGGGCGTGATGGCGATGGAATGCTTCCGGGTGGGCGATCACCTGCTGATCAACGAGCTGGCGCCCCGGGTGCACAACAGCGGCCACTGGACTCAGGCCGGCGCCAGCGTCAGCCAGTTCGAGGCGCACCTGCGCGCCGTGGCCGGCCTGCCCCTGGTCAAGCCGCGGGTGAAGAACCTGAGCGTCATGGTCAACCTGGTGGGCACCGAGCGGGACAACGGCTGGCTGGCGGTGGACGGTGCCGAGCTGTACTGGTACGGCAAGGAAGTGCGCCCCGGCCGTAAGGTGGGGCACATCAACTTCTGCCTCGACAGCCAGGCCGAGACCCGCTCGGCCCTGGACCAGCTCGAGCCCCTGCTGCCCGCCAACTACGGCCAGGTACTGGACTGGCTGCGCAGCCAGCTCGACTGAGCCCCAAAGCCCCGCTCCGGCGGGGTTTTTTAATATCCACCCTCCCGGGTTTTATCTCCCGCCCCGCGTTCTATCTTGTCACCCCCGCGAAGGCGGGGGTCCATCAATCTCTATAGCCCGGGCCGCATTCTCAGGATCGGTACCCTCTGCCCTGGATGCCCACCTTCGTGGGCATGACGGTGTGGATATCGCCCACGAGCGCTTTTCTGTCGCTTCCGTGCCGGCGAGGGGCCATGTACATCTCTTTGATTTGTCACTCACTCTTCATCTCATCCCCTGCCGGCTCTGCTAGTCTTTAGAAGGTTTTTTTATCCTTCAAGGAGAATACGATGAGCGCGAAGAACATTCTGATGCTGGTGGGCGACTATGTGGAAGACTACGAGGTGATGGTGCCTTTCCAGGCGCTGCTGATGGTGGGTCACCGGGTGGACGCGGTCTGCCCCGACAAGCAGGCGGGCGAACAGATCCGTACCGCCATTCACGACTTCGAAGGCGACCAGACCTACAGCGAGAAGCCGGGTCACAACTTTACTCTCAACGCCAGCTTCGCCGACATCAACGAGGCGGACTACGACGCCCTGGTGGTGCCGGGCGGCCGGGCGCCGGAATACATCCGTCTCAACCCGCGGGTGCTGGAGATGGTGCGTCACTTCGGGGATGCCGGCAAGCCCATCGCCGCCATCTGCCACGGCGCCCAGCTGCTGGTGGCCGCCGGCGTGGTCAAGGGCAAGGGCTGCTCCGCCTATCCGGCGGTGGGGCCGGACATCGGCCTGGCCGGCGGCGACTGGGTGGACATCCCGGTGGATCAGGCCCATGTAGACGGCAACCTGGTCACGGCCCCGGCTTGGCCCGCCCATCCCGCCTGGCTGGCGGCTTTCCTCCAGCTGCTGGGCACCCGCATCAGCCTCTGATCCCATCCTTTTTCGTCGTCCCGGGCGCCCTGGCGCCCGGGACGACGCTCTCGTCTTTAATCTTGCCTGCTGTTGTCCCTCCGGCGAAGTTGTTATGCTGAGTATCCACTCTATTCGGCACGGAAATCGGGATGATGACGGCAGGCAATGTCAGCCAATGGTTTGAACGGCATAAAAAATGGGGTTGGCTGCTGCTGTTGCTGGCCCTGGCCTTGTTCTGGCTGTGGCGGGGCGAGTTGCTCCGGGCCCAGGCCCAGGCGCCCGACTCGCAGGCGCCTGCCGCCATACCGGGTCCCAGCGTCGAAGTGACCCTGTTCCATGCCCAGGCCTACCAGCCCCGTATCCTGCTTCAGGGCCAGTTGCTGCCCAGCCGCCAAGTGGTGTTGCGCGCCCGCGTCAATGCCACCGTGATCACGCTGCCTCAATTGGGGCAGGCGGTGGCGGAGGAGGACAGCCTGCTCGCCCTGAGCGAGGACGAGCGCCGGGCCAACCTGGCCCGGGCCGAGGCCGAACTGGCGCTACGCCAGGCGGAAGTCACCGCCGCCGAGCGCCTGCGCCGCAGCAATCTGATTTCCGAAACCGACTACCTGGGCCTGAGATCCGCCGCCGCCGCCGCCCGGGCCGCCTTGGATGGGGCCCGGCTGGCGCTGGATTACACCCGTATCAAGGCACCCTTTGCCGGCAGCATCGACGCCCTGCCGGTGGAACTGGGCGACTTCGTGCAGGCGGGGGATCCCCTGCTGACCCTGGTGGATGTTTCCGCGCTTAAGCTCAGTGCCCATGTGCCCCAGTTGCAGGTGGCGGAGCTGCAACCCGGCCTGCCGGTGACGGCGGTGCTGCTGGATGGCCGGGAGCTCGAGGGCGAGCTTACCTTTGTGGCCCGCAGTGCAGATTCCCAGACCCGCAGCTACGCCCTGGAGGCCCGGCTCGACAACCCGATGCAGTGGCGGGTGGCCGGGGCCAGTGCCGGCCTGCGGATAGCGCTGCCGGAGCGGCTTGCCCACCGGCTGTCGCCGGCCCTGCTGGCCCTGGATGAACAGGGCCGGCCCGGCATCCGGGTGGTGGATGAAGAAAACCGGGTGCGCTTTATGCCGGTGACCCTGCTCGGCATCACCCCGGAGCAGGCCTGGGTGGGCGGCTTGCCGGAGCGGGTACGCATCATCACCCGGGGCGCCGGTTTTGCGGCGCAAGGGGAGGCGGTGACGGTTACCGAGCGGGAGCAGGCGGAATGAGGGCGATGATACAGGCGGCGGTGGAGCGCAGCCGCGCCACCCTGATGGCTTTTATCTTCCTGCTGCTCGGTGGCTACGGCGCCTACCAGGCGATCCCTAAGGAAGCCAACCCGGACGTGACCATTCCCATGATGTACGTGTCCATGGGGCTGGAGGGCATCAGCCCGGAAGACGCCGAACGGCTGCTGGTGCGGCCCATGGAGCAGGAGCTGCGCACCCTGGCGGGCATCAAGAAGATGAGCTCCACCGCCAGCGAGGGCCACGCCTCGGTGATGCTGGAGTTTGACGCCGGTTTCGACCCCAGACGGGCGCTGCAGGACGTACGTGAAAAGGTGGACTCGGCACGCAGCAAGTTGCCGGAGGAGGCCGATGAGCCGGTGGTGCACGAGATCAACGTGGCGTTGTTCCCGGTGTTGTCGGTGGCGTTGTCGGGGCCCCTGTCCGAGGCGGAGCTGGTGATCATCGCCCGCCGCCTGAAGGAGGAGATCGAAGGCATTCCCGAGGTGCTGGAGGTGGACATCGGCGGTGACCGGGAAGACGTGCTGGAGATCGTGGTCGATCCCCAGGTGCTCGACAGCTACGGCATCGACTACACCCAGCTGTTCAACCTGGTGTCGCGCAATAACCGGCTGGTGGCCGCCGGCAGCCTGGACACCGGCGCCGGCCGGCTGGCGGTGAAGGTGCCGGGGGTAATAGAGGATCTGGACGATGTGCTCGGCCTGCCGGTAAAGGTGGACGGCGATCGGGTAGTCACCTTCGGCGACGTGGCCAGCATTCGCCGCGACTTCAAGGATCCCACCGGCTTCGCCCGCATCAACGGCGAACCCGGTGTGGTGCTGGAAGTGAGCAAGCGCGCCGGGGCCAATATCATCAACACCATCGCTCAGGTCAAGGGGTTACTGGAGCAGGCTGGCCCGCTGCTGCCGGAAGGGGTGGAAGTCAACTACATCATGGATCAGTCGCTCCAGATCGAAACCATGCTCGCCGACCTGCTCAACAACGTGCTCACCGCCGTGGTGCTGGTGCTCGTCCTTATCCTGGCTACCATGGGCCTGCGCTCGGCGGTGATGGTGGGGCTGACCATTCCCGGCGCCTTTCTCGCCGGCATTCTGGTGATCTGGTCCATCGGCTTCACCATGAACATCATAGTGCTGTTCTCGCTGATCCTGGTGGCCGGCATGCTGGTGGACGGCGCCATCGTGGTGTCGGAACTGGCCGACCGCAACCTGCATGATGGCCAGCTCCCGGCGGACGCCTGGGTGAACGCCGCCCACCGCATGAGCTGGCCGGTGATCGCCTCTACCGCTACCACCCTGGCGGTGTTCGTGCCGCTGCTGTTCTGGCCTGGGGTGGTGGGGGAGTTCATGAAGTACCTGCCCGCTACCGTCATCATCTGCCTGCTGGCCTCATTGGCCATGGCGCTGGTGTTCCTGCCCACCATGGGCGGCGTGAGCCGGCACAAGCCCCGCTATAGCCGGCCGGTGATGGTGCCCGGGCTTGAACTGTACCGTGCCGTATTGAGCCGGCTGCTGCGCCGGCCCGGGCTGACACTGGTCGGCACCCTGGTCATCATCGGGCTGATGTATGCCGCCTACGCCCGCTTCAACCACGGGGTGGAGTTCTTCCCCGCTATCGAGCCGGACAGTGCCCAGCTGCAGGTGCGCGCCCGGGGCGATCTGTCGGTGTACGAGAAGGACGCCATACTGCGCGAGGTGGAGCAGCGGCTACGGGGGCTGACCGAGGTGAAGGCGCTCTATGCCCGCAGCTTCGCCATGGCCGACGGCCAGATGGGTACCGACGTGATCGGGGTGTTGCAGTTCCAGTTTACCGACTGGCACCGGCGGCGCCCTGCCAACGCCATCAAGGAGACCATGACCGAGCTGACCCGGGGCATTCCCGGCGTGGTGCTGGAATTTCGCGAGCAGCAGATGGGGCCGGGAGCGGGCAAGCCGGTGGAGTTACGGGTGTCGGGCACCGACGACGGTGCATTAAGCGAGGCCACGGACCGGATCCGGGCCGCGATGCAGGCCCTGGGCGGCTTTGCCGACATCGAGGACAACCGCACCCTGCCGGGCATAGAATGGCGCATTCGGGTCGACCGGGAGGCCGCAGCCCGCCTGGGCGCAGATGTGCTGAGCGTGGGCAACGCGGTGCAGCTGGTCACCAACGGCCTCAAGCTCGCCAGCTATCGCCCCGAGGACGCCACCGATGAGGTGGACATCCGGGTGCGGCTGCCCCAGAGCTGGCGTTCCCTCGATCAGTTCTCGCGCCTGACCCTGAACACCAGCCGCGGCCAGGTGCCGCTCAGCCACTTCGTGACCCTGAGTCCGGCGCCCAAAATCGGCACCCTGCACCGGGTGGACGGGCGGCGCACCATCACTATCCAGGCGGACATCGCCGAGGGTTACCGGCTGGATGAACGATTGGCGGCCCTGGCGGGGCGGGGGATCGAGCTGCCGGCCGGGGTCGGCCTGATGGTGGCGGGGGAGGACGCGGACCAGCGCGAGGCGGCGCAGTTCCTCACCACCGCCTTTGGGGTGGCGATATTCCTGATGACGCTGATCCTGGTCACCCAGTTCAACAGCCTGTACCAGACCGCCCTGGTGCTCTCGGCCATCGTCTTTTCCACCGCCGGGGTGCTGATGGGGCTCTTGCTCAACGGCCAGTCCTTCGGCATCGTCATGGTGGGCATGGGCATCATCGCCCTGGCCGGCATAGTGGTGAACAACAATATCGTACTGATCGACACCTACAACCAGCTGCGCGCCGACGGCCTGCCACCCTTCGAGGCGGCCCTGGAAACCGGCTGCCTGCGCCTGCGCCCGGTGCTGCTGACCGCCATTACCACTGTGTTGGGGCTGATGCCCATGGTACTGGGGGTAAACGTGGATCTGCTCGCTCCCAGCCTGGGCATAGGCGCGCCGTCCACCCAGTGGTGGACCCAGCTCTCCAGCGCCATCGCCGGTGGACTGGGTTTCGCCACCCTGCTGACCCTGTTGCTCACCCCCTGCATGCTGGTGCTGGGGGCGGGCAGGAAGCGGTTTCATCGTCGGGCTGATTCGTAGGGTCGACTTCAGCCGACCGAAACATGGTGCAGGAAGCCCGCCCGCATGGGGAACAGCACCGTGGTCGGGGCATGGCCGTAGGCGCCGCTTTAGCCGGCGCGGATCTGCAACCGGCGCTCTGTCTGAGGGAGCGGCATGATCCGGCCGGCGGCCAAAGCGGCGGCTACAGGAAGCGACTTGGCTAACCCAGCTCCGCCAGCTGTTGCCGGTAGGGGGCGATATCGCCGATATGTTCCGCGACCCAGTCCGGGTGGTAGTAGGTGTCGAGGTAGCGCTCGCCGCCGTCGCACATCAGGGTGACGATGGAACCCCGTTCGCCCGCCTCCTGCATGCGGCGGGCCAGTTGCAGCGCGCCCCACAGGTTGGTGCCGGTGGAGCCGCCGGCCTTGCGGCCCAGGATGTGTTCCAGCCAGTAGATGGTGGCGATGCTGGCGGCGTCCGGCACCTTGATCATCTCGTCGATCACCTCGGGCAGGAAGGAGGCTTCCACCCGCGGCCGGCCTATGCCCTCGATGCGGCCGCCGGCCTGGCTGGTGAGGCCGGGGTTGCCGGTACGGTAGCTGTCGTAGAACACCGAATGTTCCGGGTCCACCACCACCAGCCGGGTATCCAGTCCCAGGTAGCGGATATAGCGGCCCAGGGTAGCGGAAGTGCCGCCGGTGCCGGCACTCATCACGATGGCATTGGGCACCGGGTGGGGCTCTTCCGCCATCTGCCGGAAGATGCTTTCGGCGATGTTATTGTTGCCGCGCCAGTCGGTGGCCCGCTCGGCAAAGGTGAACTGATCCATATAGTGGCCGCCGCTTTCCCGCGCCAGTCGCTCGGCTTCGGCATAGACCTCGCCCGCGTGCGCCACGAAATGGCACCGGCCGCCGAGCCGCTCCACCTGGGCAATTTTGCTGCGGGTGGTGTGGCGCGGCATCACGGCGGTGAAGGGCAGTTGCAGCAGCCGGGCGAAGTAGGCCTCCGACACCGCCGTGCTGCCGGAGGAGGCTTCCACCACCGGGGTGCCTTCGCGCACCTTGCCGCTGCAGATGGCGTGCAGGAACAGGGAGCGGGCCAGCCGGTGCTTGAGGCTGCCGGTGGGGTGGGTGCTTTCGTCTTTGAGGTAGATGTCGACGCCTCTGAGGCCGGGGATATCCAGCCGGTAGAGGTGGGTGTCGGAGGTGCGCAGCTGATCGCTGGAGAGGGTGCGCAGGGCGGTGCGGATCCAATGGTTCATGGTCGAATTCCTGGTGGCAGTGGGCGGGAATTATATCCCCGTCTTAAAGGAATAAGTTTTCCTTCTTTCCGCCGAGAGTGCTATTTTTTGGAAAATTTTTCTCCCATGCGGAGGTTTAAGAGAGTGGATGGTTTCGACAGGCGGATCCTGGCCCTGTTGCAGCAGGACGCCACCCTGGCGCTGAAGGAGCTGGCCGAGGCGGTGAATTTATCCACCACGCCCTGCTGGAAGCGGGTCAAGCGGTTGGAGGAGGAAGGTTATATCCGTGCCCGGGTGGCGCTGCTCGACGGCGAGCGGCTGGGGCTGGGGCTCTCGGTGTTTGTGCAGATCAAGACCCAGCGCCACGACAGCCACTGGCTGGCCCGCTTTGCCGAGACGGTAACCGCCTTCGAGGAGGTGGTGGAGTTCTACCGCATGTCCGGCGACTGGGACTATATGTTGCGGGTGGTGGTGGCCGACATCGCGGCCTATGACCGCTTTTACAAGAAGCTGATCACCAGCACCGAAGGGCTGTCGGATATCACCTCCAGCTTCGCCATGGAGCAGATCAAGTACAGCACGGCGCTGCCCCTGGGCGGCTAAGAACCTGCCGGCAGACCTTCGGATTTCTCTGCGGTCACTCCCGCGCAGAGATGACCGGTATTAAACAGCAGCATGGGCAGAGGAATATCTGGCGAAAATGGACAGAAAACATCGTCATCAGACTGGCGGATGCCGGCAGGGCCGGCATCCGCCCGGCTTTCAGATATTCAGGCTTTCATCCTCCGCAGCCCTGGACTGGACGGTGATATGGGTGGTAACCAGGCCGCCGCTGATCTCGGGCGGGGCCACCACCAGGGCGGCGATGTTCTCCCTGACCCAGTCGGCGGCCAGCCGGTTGGAGGCGGCGGCGGTGTCGGCGCTGTCGAACAGGCTGAACGACACCACCACATTGTTGCCGGCATTCAGCGCGTAGTAGGCGATAAAGCCGGGCGCCTGGCTGATGATGGCGGCAAAGCCCGCGTTGACCTGCTGCAACAGTGCTTCCGCCGCACCGGGCCGGGTTTTGTACCTGCGTATGCTCGCATGCATGATGTGCTCCTCCCGTTAAGAGCCGGTGTGGTGCCCGCCTGCGTGGGGCGGACACTTTAATTATCGGCGCTAAGGGCGGCTCTTGCCGGGGAGGAGAGTGCCGTCAGCGTTGCTGCATATAGTCCCCCGGGGTACGGCCGAGCAGTTCCCGGAAGGCGGCGATAAAGGCGGACAGGCTGTCGTAGCCGCAGGCCAGGGCCACGTCGGTAATGCGTTCACCCCGCTCCAGCAGGGGCAGGGCGGCCAGCAGTCGGCAGCGCTGGCGCCACTGGCGAAAGCTCATGCCGGTGTCGGCTTTGAAAGCCCGGCTCAGGGTCTTGTCGCTGAGTCCCAGTTGCGCGCTGAAATGGCCTAGCGGAAGGGGACAGTCCGGCTGCGCCGCCAGTTGCAGGCACAGGGGCAGCAGCCGCGGGTCCCGGGGCCAGGGCAGCATCAGGGCGCGGCTGGGGGCACAGGCCAGCCGGTCGAGCAATACCCGCACCAGCCGGCCTTCGGCACCGGCTTCTTCGTATTCCACCGGAAAGTGGCTGAAGGCGACGATCAGCTCCCGCAACAGGGGACTGATTTCCAACACCTGGCAGCCCCGTTCCGGCAGGGCATCGGCCGCGATATAGAGGCTGCGGATCCGGGTCTCGGATCCGAGCCGCACCCCGTGCTCCAGGCCGGGCGGGATCCACACCGCCAGGCTGGGTGGCGCCAGGTAGCGGGCGTCGGTGGTTTCCACCGTTACCACGCCCCGAACCGCATAGGAAAGCTGCACCCAGGGGTGGCGATGGGGGCGGTCTATGGCCTGGTTGGGCAGTGACTGTGCGTGGCCCAGCACCGGGCGGGGCAGGGTCGGCAGGCGATCCAGTTGCTGTAATAGCGGGCAGGACGTGTCCGTTTGGCGATATTCCATGGGTTTTTGCCGACAAACTCCGGTTGTGGTTCAGGTTACAGTGCCCCTCTCGTCTACTCAACCCGGATCCTGCCATGCTTGGCCATTTGCGATTGCTGTTCGATAAGTTCACCCTGACGTTGCTGGCGGTGGTGGCCGCTGCCACCCTGCTGCCGGCCCGGGGCCAGGGGGTGCTGTTCTTCGAGGGGCTTACCACCGCCGCCATCGCCCTGCTGTTCTTTATGCACGGCGCCAAGCTGTCGCGCCGGGCCATTATCGACGGTGCCACCCACTGGCGGCTGCACCTGCTGGTATTCGGCTGCACCTTTGTGCTGTTTCCGCTGCTGGGGCTGGCGTTGAAACCGTTGCTGCTGCCGCTGCTGGGCGAGTCGCTCTACCTGGGTGTGCTGTTCCTTTGCGTGCTGCCGGGCACGGTGCAGTCGGCCATCGCCTTCACCTCCCTGGCCGGGGGCAATGTGCCGGCGGCGGTGTGCAGCGCCTCGGCCTCCAGCCTGTTCGGCATCCTGCTCACGCCGGCGCTGGTGGGGCTGTTGCTCCAGGTGCAGGCGGATACGGCCGGCTCCACCCTGGAAGCCATCGGCGCCATCAGCCTGCAACTGCTGCTGCCCTTTGTGGCGGGCCATTGGCTCAGGCCCCGCATCGGTGGCTGGGTGGACCGGCACAGAGCCGTGTTGTCCCGGGTGGATCAGGGTTCCATCCTGCTGGTGGTCTATACCGCCTTCAGTGCGTCGGTGGTGGAAGGGTTGTGGAGCACGGTGTCGCCGGCGCAACTGGCGGCCCTGGTCGGGGTGTGCGGCTTACTGCTGGCCCTGGTGCTGCTGCTTACCGCCTGGCTGAGCCGGTGGCTGGGGTTTAGCCGGGAAGACAGGATCACCATCGTTTTCTGTGGTTCCAAGAAGAGCCTGGCCACGGGCGTACCCATGGCCCAGGTGCTGTTTGCGGGCTCCATGCTGGGCCCGGTGCTGCTGCCGCTGATGCTGTTTCACCAAATCCAGCTGATGGTATGCGCCGTGCTGGCCCAGCAGCTTGCTCGGCAGGGCGAGGCAATCAAAACAGCTGGCTGACGCCCACCATGGCCAGCGGCAGGGCGAAGAAGACGCCGCCGATATAGGCGACCACATAGCCCTTGTTGTGCTGGGCCTGGTGGGCCAGGGTCTCGGCCATGCGTACCGGCAGTTGGCGCAGGAAAGGCAGCATATAGATAAGGGCGATGGCCAGCAGGTTGAACAGCAGGTGCACCAGCGCGATTTGCAGGGCCACCATGGCGGAGGCGCCGGTAATGGCGGTGGCGGCCAGCAGGGCGGTGATGGTGGTGCCGATATTGCTGCCCAGGATAAAGGGGTATACCTGCCTGAGGGAGAAGACGCCGCTGCCGGCCAGGGGCACGATCAGCGAAGTGGTGGTGGTGGAGGACTGCACCAGTACGGTGACCAGGGTGCCCGAGGCCATGCCGGACGCCGGGCCGCGGCCCACGGCGCTGCGCAGTATGTGCATGGCCCGGCCCACCATCAGGGTGCGCAGTATGCGGCCGATTTGGGTCACCACCAGCAGGATGAGCCCGATGCCCACCAGGATCAGCGACACGCCCGACCAGATGCCCGGGATCCAGGCCACGCTGCCCTGCAGCAGGGCAGCGGCGGGCGCCAGCAGGGTCTTCATAAAGTTCATGCCGCTCATGCTGACGCTGGCATCGCTCACCAGCAGCCCGGCCAAATGTGCGGAGGCGGTGGCCAGGGGGCGGAACAGCAGCTCCAGGGGCAGCAGTATGGCCACCGCCAGGATATTGAAGCTGTCATGGATGGTGGCGGCGGAAAAGGCCCGTTTGAACTCTTCCCCGTTGCGGATATGACCCAGGCTGACCAGGGTACTGGTCAGCGAGGTACCGATATTGGCGCCCATTACCATGGGAATGGCGATGGCGATGGGCAGGCCGCCGGCGACCATGCCGACGATAATGGAGGTGACGGTGCTGGAGCTCTGGATCAGCGCCGTGGCCAGCACCCCGATGATCAGGGCGATAACCGGATTGGAGGCGAAGGCAAACAGCTCCTGGGCGTTGCTGCCGGTGGCGGCCTTGAAGCCGTCGCCGATGGCGCCCACGGCGGCCAGCAGCACGTAGATCAGAAAGGCAACCAGCAGCCAGGACAACCAGTTCGACTGGGCTTGGGTGTTGCCTGTGGCTCCGGGAACGGCGGTGGATTCCAGGTTCATCATGCTTTCTCTCGGGCTTAAGTTGGCGCCACTATGCCGAGTGAATATGACGGTTTTATTACAATGCGACAGTTTTATGGCCGTTGTGTTGCAGCGCCGTTCGTGCGGGCCGACCGACTCGTCCTGGCCTACACTGAACCGGTGTTTAACCAGCGAGATGCCCATGCCCGCCAACCATAACCTCGACGACCTCTACCGCCAGCACTCCCGCCGGGTGTTGGCCACCCTGATCCGCCTGCTGGGCGACTTCGACCTGGCGGAGGAGGCCATGCAGGAGGCCTTTGCCGCCGCCCTGCAGCAATGGCCGCAGCAGGGCCGGCCCGAACAGCCCCTGGCCTGGCTGATCACTACCGGCCGTCACAAGGGCATCGATCAGTTGCGGCGCCGGGGACGGCAGCAACAACTGCTCGACGAAGAGCGCCTGGCGCCGCCACCGGACGAGGAGGCCGGCATCGATGACGATCTGCTGCGGCTCATCTTCACCTGCTGCCACACGGCCCTGGCCATCGAAGCCCAACTGGCCCTGACCCTGCGCGAAGTCTGCGGCCTGACCACCGAACAGGTGGCCAGTGCCCTGTTGCAGCAGCCGGCCACCCTGGCCCAGCGCATCGTGCGGGCCAAGCAGAAAATTCGCGAAGCGGCCATTCCCTACGAGGTGCCGGAAGCCGCCGCCCTGCCCGAGCGGCTGGCGGTGGTGCTGAAGGTGGTGTACCTGATGTTCAACGAGGGTTACTCCAGCAGCCAAGGGGAGCGAATGCTGGATCTCAGCCTCTCGGCCGAGGCCATCCGCCTGGCCCGGCTGCTGGCGCAACTGCTGCCTGCCGGCGAGGTATTTGGCCTGCTGTCGCTGATGTTGCTGCACGATTCCCGCAGGCATGCCCGGCAGGACGCCGACGGCAACCTGGTTACCCTGGATGAGCAGGACCGTACCCTGTGGGACCGGGCCCAGATAGACGAAGGGCTGGGCCTGTTGGCCCTGGCCTGGCGGCAGCCGGTAGGGCCCTATGGCCTGCAGGCGGCCATCGCCGCCGAGCATGCCCGCAGTTCCCGCCCGCAGGACACCGACTGGACCCGCATCGCCGAGCTGTACCAGGCGCTGTACCGGCTGCAGCCCTCGCCGGTGGTGGCCCTGAACCGGGCGGTGGCGATGGCCATGGCCGACACCCCGGCCCGGGGGCTGGCGTTGCTGGACGAACTGGGCGGTCACAAGGCCATTCAGGGCTACCACCTCTACCATGCGGCCCGGGCCGATCTCTACCGCCGGGCGGGGGAGCACAGTGCCGCCCGGGCCGCCTATGAGCGCGCCCTGGATTTGTGCCGCCAGCAGCCGGAGCGCCGCTTTCTGGCCCGGCGGCTACGGGAGCTGGACGGCTCATCCGAAAAAAACTGAAAAAAAGTGGCCTACCCTTGTCGATTTGCCTCCGGCTCGCGCGACTTACTGATAACCACAAACGAACCACCACGGGAGAACCACCATGAAATTCATCTTGATGCGCAAGGCCGACGCCGCCACCGAGCAGGGCATCATGCCCTCGGAGGAGCTGCTGCAGGCCATGGCGGACTACAACGAACGCATGCTTCGGGCCGGGGTATTGGTGTCCGGAGAAGGGCTCAAGCCCAGTCGTGAAGGCTGCCGTATCAGCTTTCACAACGGCGAGCCGACGGTGACGGACGGCCCCTTCGCCGAGACCAAGGAACTGCTGGCGGGCTTTTCGGTACTGGAGGTGTCCTCCAAAGAGGAGGCCATCGCCTGGGCGCGGCAATGGCCCCGGCTCGACGGCGATGTCACCCTGGAACTGCGGCCCTACTACCAGTTGGAAGACTTCGCCCCGGGGGCGGCCATCGATAAGCACAGGGCCATGGGCGAGCGGGTGGCCAGACTGCCGGCCGCCGTGGCCACCTACCTGATGTTCGCCGGCCGGTGCCGGGAGGCCATGACCTTTTATGCCGAGCTGCTGGGCGGGCAACTGGAGATGATGCTGTCCTATGCCGAGACCCCGGCGGCGGCCGAGATGCCGTCCGACAGCCAGCAACTTATCGCCCATGCCCGGCTGAACCTGGGCGGCCGCCTGCTGATGGCGAGCGACGCCGGCGGCGATTGCTACCAACCGCCCCAGGGCGTGTCGATACACCTGGAGTTTCCGGATCCGGCCCGGGCCGAGCAGGTGTTCCAGGCCCTGGCCGAGGGCGGCCGGGTACAGATGCCCTTGGCCGAGACCTTCTGGGCGCACCGCTTCGGCATGGCGACCGACCGCTTCGGCATCGACTGGATGGTTAGCTGCGAGCAGGCCGGCGGCCAGGGGAGGGCATCATGAAATACCTGGCGCTGGTGTACTACCAGGAAAGCCGGATCAACGCCATGTCCGAGCAGGAGTGGCACGATCTCAACCAGGAATGCATCCGTTGCGTGGAGCGGCTGAGCGAGCAGGGGCACTTCGTGGCCGGACAGGCCCTGCAGCCGGTGGTCAGCGCTACCACGGTGCGGGTGCGCGATGGCGAGGTGCTGATATCGGACGGCCCCTTTGCCGAAACCAAAGAGCAACTGGCGGGCTTCTACCTGCTGGAGGCCCGGGATCTTAACCAGGCGCTGCAACTGGCCGGCCGCATCCCTCCGGCCCGGCTGGGCAGCATAGAGCTGCGGCCGGTGCGAGAGCTGCCGCCCAAGGACCTACAAGGAGACGAACGATGAATTACGTAGACGGATTTGTGGCCGCCGTGCCCACCCGCAACAAGGAGATCTATATCCACCATGCCCGCGCCGCCGCCGAGGTGTTCAAGGAGCACGGCGCCCTGCGGGTGGTGGAATGCTGGGGTGACGACGTCCCCCAGGGCGAGCTGACCTCCTTCCCCATGGCGGTGAAGTGCGAGGAGGACGAGACAGTGGTGTTCTCCTGGATCCTTTGGCCCTCCCGCGAGGTGCGCGACCAGGGCATGGCCCGGGTGATGGAAGATCCGCGGCTCAAGCCCGAGGTCAACCCCATGCCCTTCGACGGCAAACGGCTGATCTACGGCGGCTTCGCCATGGTGGTGGACGAATAGCCCGGGGTTTGCCTGCCCGCCGCTTACGCCGGTACAATCCCGGGCTCAACCGAACAGCAGCAGGGAGCCGGCGCCATGGCGGGCGAGCACAGCACCGATCATTTTTATCGCCGGGGGCCGGATCATGGCGGCGAGGGGGTAGATTTTGCGGCCCTGCGTCGGCGCTTCGACTTTCGCGCCATCGAGCTTGGCCGCTGGGTCACCCGGGCCGAGCGGGAGCGGGCGGCGGGCCTGTTCTACAACGCCCTGTGCGATCTCATGCTGATCCTGCAGGGGCCGGAGCAACTGGTTTCCCTGCGCGGCACCCTGACCCTGCAATACGGTATCGGCGGCCGGCCCGGGGTCTCGGCCCACTATAATCCGGCCAGCCGCAGCTTCGCCCTGGCCAAGAACGCCGGTCCGGGCAGCATCGCCCACGAATGGTTCCACGCCTTCGATCACCATATGGCCGACAAGGCCTTTACCGGTACCGGCCCCTATGTTTTCGCCTCCCGCGCCTGGCTGGACGAGGTGGCCCGGGTGGAGCACCCGCTCAACCAGGCGCTGTTCGACTGCTTCCAGGCGGTGCTGCTGAACGAGACCGGCGAGCAGCCCAGCGACCTGTTCCGCGCCTCGGCCGAGGTGGACAGGCGCCACGGCATCCTGTATTACAGCCAGCCGGAAGAGCTGTGCGCCCGCGCCTTCGAGGCCTTCGTGCAGGATGCATCCATCAAGAACGCCTTTCTGGTCAAGGGTACCCGCGCCAGTGCCGAGGCCGAGCAGGGCCTCTACCCCCAGGGCGAGCAACGCAGGCGCTGCAACGCCGCCTTCGGCCGCTACTTTTGCACCCTGGGCGGGGCCCTGGCAGGCCAATGACCCTTTATCACCCAAGGAAGACCCATGCCAGACGATTTTTCTCTCCCTCCCGGGCCGGACGGTCGGGCCCTGACCCTGATGGTGCAGGGCACCGCCTCGGACGCCGGCAAGACCACCCTGGTGGCGGGGCTGGGCCGGCTGTTCGCCCGCCGCGGCATCAGGGTGGCGCCGTTCAAGCCCCAGAACATGGCGCTGAACAGCGCCGTTACCGTCGACGGCGGTGAAATCGGCCGCTCCCAGGCGCTGCAGGCGGCGGCCTGTTTACTGGCGCCGCAAATCGACTTCAATCCGTTGCTGCTCAAGCCCGAGAGCGACACCCGCGCCCAGGTGATACTGCAGGGGCGGGCGCTGTCTTCGGTGGCGGCGAGTGAGCTGTTCGGCCCCGGCAGCCTCAACAAGAACAAGGCGCGGCTCTTTGCCGCCATCCTCGACTCCTACCGGCGGCTGTGCACCCGGCACCAATTGGTGCTGGTGGAAGGAGCGGGCAGCCCGGCGGAGATCAACCTGCGCAAGGGCGATATCGCCAACATGGGCTTCGCCGAGGCGGTGGACTGCCCGGTGATACTGGTGGCCGACATCGACAAGGGTGGGGTTTTCGCCCAGTTGGTGGGGACCCTGGCGCTGCTGAGCGAATCCGAGCGCGCCCGCATCAAGGGCTTTGTGATCAACCGTTTTCGCGGCGACCTCCGCCTGCTGCAGGACGGCCTGACCATGCTGGAACGGCTCACCGGCAAACCGGTGCTGGGGGTGCTGCCCTATCTCACCGATCTGCGGCTGGACGCCGAAGACGCCATCATGCGCACCGCCAGCCGAAGCGCCGAGGCCGAGCCGCTGCGGGTGCTGGCATTGGTGCCACCGCGCATCAGCAACCACACCGACCTCGAGCCCCTGCGGGCGCATCCGGGAGTGGAACTGACCCTGGTGCACAGCAGCGAAGCGCCCGGCCGGCTGCCGCCGGCGGACCTGATTATCCTGCCCGGCAGCAAGGCGGTACGCGCCGATCTGGCCTGGCTGCGCCGCCAGGGCTGGGACCAGGCGCTGGCGCGCCACTTGCGCTACGGCGGCAAGGTGCTCGGTATCTGCGGCGGCTACCAGATGCTGGGCCAGTGGGTAAAGGATCCGCGCGGCCTCGAAGGCGAGGCCGGCGCAAGCCGGGGTCTGGGCTATCTGCCGCTGGAGACCGAGTTAAAAGATCACAAGCAGCTGCGCAACGTCACCGGCACCCTGCAACTGGCGGGCGGCCGGGCACCGGTGCGGGGCTATGAAATCCATTGCGGCGAAAGCCGGCTGCTGGCACCGGGCGAGCGGCCCTTCGAACTGGTCCGCGCCGGGGGGGAGGCGGCGGATGGTCTGCTGTCGGAAGATGGCCAGGTGCTCGGCACCTATCTGCACGGCCTGTTCGACCACCCAGAGGCCTGCGACCGGCTGCTGGCCTGGGCCGGGATCCGCAACGGCCGGCGGGCGCCGGATCGGGACGCCCTGCGCGAGCAAAGCCTGGAGCGACTGGCGGACAGCCTGGAACAACATCTCAACCTGGAGCTGCTAGTGGCTTCGATACAACAAGGATAAAAACATGAGTGAACAAGACGACCGCGAGCAGACCAAGGCCCGGCGCCACCGGGAGCGCCAGCAGCGGCTGAAGGAAAAGGTGGACGCCAAAATAGCCGCCGCCACCGAGGAGCGGGGGGTGCTCTTGGTGCTGACCGGCAACGGCAAGGGCAAGAGCACCGCCGGCTTCGGCACCGTGGCGCGGGCGGTGGGCCACGGCAAGCGGGCGGCGGTGGTGCAGTTCATCAAGGGGGCCTGGGAGTGCGGCGAGCGCAACCTGCTGGAGTCGGTGGGGGTGCCCTTCTACGTGATGCGCACCGGCTTTACCTGGGAAACCCAGAACAAGGAGCAGGACATGGCCGCCGCCGAGCAGACCTGGGCCGACGCCGAGCGGCTGCTGGCCGATCCGGCTATCGATCTGGTGCTGCTGGACGAACTGACCTACATGCTGAGCTACCATTACCTGGATCTGGAGCGGGTACTGAGCGCCCTGAAACACCGCCCCGCCCACCAGCATGTGGTGATCACCGGTCGCGCCTGCCACCGCGCCATTATCGAACTGGCGGACACGGTGAGCGAAGTGCAGCCGGTCAAGCACGCCTTCGAGGCCGGCATCAAGGCCCAGGCGGGGTTCGATTATTGATAAGGGTGGTGGGCTACAGGGCGGCTTCCAGGCATAACAGCGGCGGTTCGGCCCGGACCAGGACGAAGCCCGCGCTTTGGTAAAGCCGTACCGCGGGGTTGTCGGCAAACACCTTGAGCCGCAACAGGGGGCTGCCGGCCTCTGTGGCCAGCGCCCGGGCCAGCCGCAGCGCTGTTCGCCCCAGTCCCCGGTTGCGCCACTCGGGCAACAAATGCAAGTCCCGCAAGTAGGCGGCCTCGGCGGTGAACTCCAGCCGCAGGATGCCGATGGGGAGGTCGTCGCACATCAGCTCGAAGTTGCGGCATCGGGCCCAGCTGTCGGTAAAGCCGGCTTCGTTCCAGCGCAGCCGGTGGCGCCGGTAATAGGGCGCCATGCCGTGACGGATCAGCCGTCGGGCGAAGACGGGAGAAGTGGCCGGGACAAATCTCATGGCAGCCAGCGGAAGTGGATCAAGGCCACCGGAGTGCCGTCGGGAGCGGTACGGGGCTCCAGTCCATAGGGCTCAAAGCCGAGCCGGGGATAGAATAACAAGCCGGCCAGGTTCTGGTTAAAGCAGGAAACCTGTACTTCCCGCGCCTGGTAACGGCTGGTTGCCAGCACCACCATCTGTTGGATCAGATACCGACCCACGCCTCGGCCTCGGGCCTGGGGAGCCACCATCACATTGCCGATGGCGCAGGCGCCACCGTGCTGCCAGCGGTAGAAGTCGGCAAAACCGACCACGTCGCCGTCTAGCTCCACTACGGTCGCCCCGGCCCGCTCGCGGACAGCCTGCTCCAGTTGAGCTTCGGTCAGCGGAAAGCGGGCTTTGGGAAAGCAGTAGAACAGCTCTTCGGCACTGGTGGCAAAGGTGCAGACGATGGCCAGATCGGCGAAGGTGGCCGCTCTGTGGCTGAGTTCCATGGGGCGAGTCCTGTTCAAAGTTCCAGCTCCATGGCCCTGGGGTTGTCCCCGTAGCTGGCGCAGAGTTCGGCACGGCTCAGGGGCCGAAAGCCGAAGCGGGCCCAGAAGCCTTCGGAGCCCTGCACCGAGACCAGCCGGATGCGCGTGAACTGCCGTGCCTGGGCACGGTGCAGCAGTGCTTCCACCATCCCCTTGCCCACTCCCAGGCCGTGGGCAAGGGGGCTGACCGCCAGGTCGTGCAGGTACAGCAGGTCGCAGGGGCTCGATATCTCGTATTCCCGGTGCAGGGCCGGCAGTCCGGTGTAGGGCCAGGGGTGGCTCAGCAGGTAGCCGAGCAGGGCGCCGCCCTGGTCCCGGCATTGCAGGCAGGTGGCGGGGGAGGCGCGCCATTTGCTGCGCAGCACCGCTTCGCTTTCGGGTGCCACCTCCTGGTAGCACTCGGTCTGGAGCGACAGGAGCTGCGGCCAGGCAGCCTCGGTGATGGGTTCGATGGACAGTAATGACATGATTCCCCTTGATAAGAACGGACGATGGGCGCAATCGGCAACCGCCGGGCACGCTTATTCCCGGATTTCGGTCACCACCTCGCTCTTGACCGAGTTGGCGATAAAGCACAGTTGGTGGGACTGGTGGTGCAACTGCTCCAGCGTTTGCCGGTCGGGCTTGTGCTTGCCGGCAAAGAGCACTTTGGGCCTCAGGGTTACCCGGGTCATGGCGACCTTGCCGTCGGGGCCCTTTTCCATCAGCCCCACCGCCTCGTCGGTGTAGGCGTCGACCACCAGGCCCCGCTTGGCGGCGAGGGAGAGGAAGAACAGCATATGGCAGCTTGACAGGGCGGCGACAAAGGCCTCTTCCGGATCCACGTTGGCCGCCACCGAGCAGGGCAGGGGTACCACCTGGGGCGAGGAAGACGCCGGCACCCGGGCACCGCCGTCGAACTGCCACCAGTGGCCCCGGCTGTATTGATTGTCGACGAAGGGCTGATCGCCCCGCTCCCAGCTTACCGTGGCGCTGTATTCGGACATCTCGCTCCCCTGTACATGATTGAATATGGCACCTCCCGGGTGGAGCGGGAGGTAGCGTTCGGATCCATTCTGGTGACTGCACGGGGGAAAGGCAAGGAGCCGTGCAACCGTCGCCCGGGGGAACGATGCTCAGGGAGTTATGCGAATCCTTCCAGTACCAGTTTGCCGCAGGTACGCTGGCCCTCAAGCTCGGCGTGGGCCCGGTTCAGGCTGGCGGCGTTGATCGGACCCAGGCGCCGGGCCAGGGTGGTACGGAGCACCCCGGCGTCAATAAGCCTTGCCAGCTCGTTGAGAATGCGCCCCTGCTCGGCCAGATCGGGAGTGCCGAACAGGGAGCGGGTGAACATGAACTCCCAATGCAACGACAGGCTCTTGCGCTTGAGCGCGGTCACATCCAATACACTTGGATCGTCGATAAGTCCCAGTTTGCCCTGGGGTGCCAGGCTGGCCACCAGTTCAGCGAAGTGCCGTTCGGTCTGATTCAGGCTGGCCACATGAGTGACCTCGTTCAAGCCAGTCTCCTTCAGCCCCGCCGACAAGGAACCTGCGTGATCGATCACATGGTGGGCGCCGAGCGTTTGCAGCCATTGACGGCTTTCGGGGCGAGAGGCGGTGCCTATCACTGTCAACCCGGTTAGTCGGCGCGCCAACTGCACCAGTATGGAGCCCACGCCGCCGGCGGCTCCCACCACCAGTAACTGTCCCGGCCGTTCGGCCTCTTGCGCGACCGCGAGCCGTTCGAACAGCAGTTCCCAGGCGGTCAGGCCGGTCAGGGGCAGGGCGGCGGCTTCGGCAAAGTCCAGTGTGGCGGGCATCAGCCCCACAATACGCTCGTCCACCAGCTGAAATTCGGCATTGCTGCCGGGGCGTGACAAATCGCCCGCATACCAGACCCGATCGCCGGGCTTGAAGGTGGTCACGTCCGGTCCTACCGCTTCCACCACGCCCGCCGCGTCCCAGCCCAGCACTTTCCAGCCACCCTCGGGGGCGTTCATTCCGGCTCGCACCTTGGTATCAACCGGGTTCACCGATACCGCCTTGACGGCCACCAGCAGATCCCGGCCCCGGGCTTCGGGCACCGGCAGGCGGATGTCTTGTAATCCGGGCCCGGTACCGAGTGCATGGGCTGCCTGATAGGCGACGGCTTTCATCATGATCTGTGTCCTCGTGTGAATAATGGGTTTTTGGCCCAGGTTGGGTCGGTCAGCGGCAGGGGGTGATCCCTGCCGGTCAGACAGGAATTCAGTCTATTTGACATGCTGATTTTGAAAAACTAGGGTTTATTACTATCTCTTTAAAATTATTTTTGAAAATGAAGTCGCTACAGGATCTCAATATTTTTAATCGTACGGCGGAGCTGGGCAGCCTGTCCGCCTGTGCCCGGGCGTTGGAGCTGACCCCGGCGGCCTGCAGTGCCGCACTCAAGCGGCTGGAGGCGGAGCTGGGAGCGTCCCTCTTCGTGCGCTCCACCCGTCACCTGCGACTGACCCAGCAGGGCGAGCAGTTTCTCGGCGTGGTGCAGCAGGCGCTGCAACTGCTGGAGGCGGGCTATGAACAGCTGCACAGTGGCCGGAGCCTGATCCGCGGCACCCTGCAATTGTCGCTGCCCTCCGATCTGGGCCGAAATCGGGTACTGGGCTGGCTGGATGAATTTATGGAGCGGCATCCGCAGATAGAACTGCGGGTACAGTTGTCGGATCGCCTGGCAGATATCTACCGCCAGCCGGTGGATCTGGCGCTGCGCTACGGCCTGCCGCCGGATTCCTCCCTGATCGCCCTGCCGGTGGCGCGGGATAACCGGCGCGTGTTGTGCGCGGCTCCGGCCTATCTGGCGGCCCACGGGCGACCCCGCCACCCGGAGGAACTGGCCGGGCATAACTGCCTGTGCTTTATGCTGGGGGAGCAAAGCCACAACCGCTGGCGTTTTTTCCGGGAAGGTCGGGAACTGTCGGTGGCGGTGCGCGGCAACCGCATGGGCGACGACGGCGATGCCGTCCGGCGCTGGGCCCTGGCCGGGCATGGTATTGCCTACAAATCGGCGCTGGACATCGGGGAAGAGCTCCATGAGGGGCGACTGGTGCCGCTGTGCCCCGAGTGGCTGGGCGAGCCCTCTCCGCTCAACCTGCTCTGTGCCGACCGACGCCAGCTCAATCCGGCGGTACAGGCGCTGCATGCCTTTCTGGTTGATTGTTGCCGGCAAAGTACGAGGCTCCCCGACGCGCGTTGATGCAACCCTGGCTAGCTGCGCTTGACGGCGACCACGCTATAGGTGTGCCAATGTTTCGACTTGCCCAGGGCCGTTTGGCCGGATTCGTTGCGTTCGCTGAAGCGGAGGATGTCGAAGCGGGTGAAGAGGGCTTCAACCTGGTGCCTGGCGAGGGCGTTGATGGTGTGCCGCGAAGCCGATGCCCAGTCGTCTTCGGGCCCCATGAAATGACCGGCAAAGATACCCCCGCTTTCCAGTGCGCCGGCGATGCGTGACCAGGTATCCGCAAAGGCGGTGGGCTCGGCAAAATACAGGCTCGAGTTGGCGATGATCAAGCCCGCCCTCGGGTAGTTGAAGGATTCAAAACCGGCGAGGGAAACCTCGACCCCGGGATGGTGCCCGAAGCGGTGCCGGCACAGGTCGACGGCATCGGGGTTGATGTCGAAGGCATGAACCCGGTAGCCGAGCCGGTAAAGGTAGGCGGTGTCGGCGCCGGTACCGCATCCGCAGTCGATGGCGACCCGGCATTTTGCGGCATGCTGTGCGGCGGCAAATTCGGTGAGGGGGTGATGGGGCTGGCGCGAAACGCGCTCATAGTAGTGGCGCCACAGTGCCGTGTTGTTATCCACAAGCCGATTCCCGTTCTTGTTATTTTGCACCATTCTTGCTGTCGCGGTCGGAAATGGCAATGACGGCTTCTTCCGATAACCGGCGCTGCGGCCTGGGCATCAGGAGGGAAATCCGATCACTTCTTCCAGCGGGCGTCTGGGGCTGGCGGCCAGCGGCACGCGCGGGTAACCCAGGCACAGTACAAGCT
Organism: Zobellella sp. DQSA1; assembly: GCF_041950555.1. Taxonomy (GTDB): domain Bacteria; phylum Pseudomonadota; class Gammaproteobacteria; order Enterobacterales; family Aeromonadaceae; genus Oceanimonas. Next base: position 2,408,914 of record NZ_CP169531.1, on the reverse strand, counting down.
GGGCGCAGTCACCACCGGTGAGTTGATGCAGGACGGGCCTGAGTCGGGCCACCTGAACCGGCTGGTTCAGGTAGGCGGCCTGCAACCCCAGCCGGCAGGCCACCAGCAGCACCCGCTGCAGGGCCTGTCCGGCCAGCAGCCAGTGGCGGGGATCGTCTTTATCGGTGCCCAGCACCGCCAGCAGCGGTGCGCTTTCGGCCAGGGTTCTGTCCTTGGCGGCCATGCCTTCGCCCAGGTTGAAGGTACGCACCAGCAACTGGGTCAGGGACGCGGCCAGGGCCGGTACACTCAGACCGTCTCCCTGCTGTCTGGGATGCATCCAGGCGGCCAGCTCGCGTCGCCAGCGGGTATCGGCCCACTGGGCCATATCGCCTTCGGTGACCAGGCTGGCCAGCTGTGTTCTGGTGCCGGCCTCCGACAGCGGGCGCAACCAGGCTCCCTCGGCGGCGGCCGCGGCCACCAGCCTGGGGGCGGTGGCCGCAGGAATGGCGATGGGCTCGAAGGGACGGCGACAACTGTGCCGCAAGGGGATGGCTTCGGCCAGGGCGGCCTGATCCGCGGGTGCGCCGGCGCTGGGTACGAAGCTCATACGGGCCAGCCAGTCGGGATCACAGGCGTCGGGCAGCAGGGTGGTTTCGGTGCCCAGCTCCCGTCGGGCGGCGGCGATACGCAGGTTCATCAAGGCGCAGCCGCAACTGATGGTCAGTTCCCGGTCGTCGGGATCGTTCACCGGCAGGGCACGGCGGCGGTCCGCCAGCACATCGATGGCCGAGGCCGACAGGCGGAATCGCCAGGGCTGGGTATTGTGGCTGGAGGGGGCGAGTACCGCCTGGCCGAGCAGGTCCCGGGCGAGCGCATTCGAGAGGTGGAAGCTGGACATGGGGGCTCCGTGGATCGAGGTCGTTCAGCCGGCGCGGCGGTTGGCTCACTCAAGTGTAGATGGTCGCTTTAAGGGAGGGAATCGCCAAGCGGCGCCGCAGGCGTTACGCTGTTTAGAGAGTCACAGCAAGGAGCCAGAGCATGAAAGTCCGGATAGGGGAGCTGACCATGGAATGCGTGCGCGGCGACATCGCCGCCCAGCCGGACATGGACGCCATCGTCAACGCGGCCAATGCCGCCCTGTTGCCCGGGGGCGGGGTGGCCGGAGCCATTCACCGGGCGGCAGGGCCGGGGCTGGAGCAGGAATGCCGGCCGCTGGCGCCGATACGGCCCGGGCAGGCGGTGATCACCGGGGCCCATCGGTTGCCCAACCGCCATGTCATCCACTGCCTGGGACCGGTGTTCGGGGTGGATATCCCCTCCGACGAACTGCTGGCGGCCTGCTACCGCAGCGCCCTGCGGCTGGCAGAGCGCCGGGGCCTGGGCTCGGTGGCCTTTCCGTCCATTTCCACCGGCATCTTCGGTTATCCGATGGCGGAGGCGGCGGCCGTTGCCTTCAACACCCTGCTGGCGGAGCGAGCGGCACTGAAGGCGGTGCGTCATATCCGTTTCGTGCTGTTCGGCGAGACGGATTTGCAGCTGCACCAGCAGGCCCTGCGTCAGGCGGCCGAGCAAACAGGAGAACGGTATGATGTTGAATAATGCAATAACAGCGGTGGCGCCGGTTCTTACTGCAATATGAATATATATTTTCTATTTTTAATTAAAAATTCATTTTTATCTGATGGTGGTGAATGTGATATAACTACACCATCTAAACCCTGCCGGAATAACCTGATTGAATAATATAGAACACCTGTTTTTGCTGTCCGGGGTTTTGCTGTGTTTAAGCGTGCTGGCCACCTTGTTGTCCGCCCGCTCGGGAATCCCCATACTGCTTATCTTCTTGTGCATCGGCATGCTGGCTGGCGAAAGCGGGCCCGGCGGCATCGAGTTCGAGAGCTATTCCCTGGCCTATGGCATCGGCAACCTGGCTCTGGCTATCATATTGCTGGATGGCGGCATGCGCACCCGGATGGAAACCTTTCGGGTGGGGTTGCGTCCGGCGCTCAGCCTGGCCACCCTGGGAGTGGTGATCACCAGTGGCATTACCGGTCTTATCGCCGTCTACATCCTCAACCTGAGCTGGCTGCACGGTCTGTTGCTGGGAGCCATTGTCGGCTCTACCGACGCGGCGGCGGTGTTCTCGCTGCTGAGCGGCAAGGGCATGCACCTGAACCAGCGGGTAGGGGCCTCGCTCGAAATCGAGTCGGGCACCAACGACCCCATGGCCATTTTCCTCACCCTGACCCTGATTGCCCTGATCACCGGCGAGATGGACGGCGCCGGTGATGCCCTGTTGTTCCTGTTCACCCAGTTTGGCGTGGGGGCTGTGGCCGGCTTGCTGGGCGGCCTACTGCTGGTGCAGTTGATCAAGCGGGTGGAGCTGGCGGCGGGCCTGTATCCGATCCTGGTGGCGGGCTTTGGCCTGGTGTTGTTTGCCGTTACCGCCGTACTCTCGGGCAGCGGTTTTCTGGCGGTGTACCTGGCCGGGCTGGTGCTGGGCAACGCCCGCCTGCGCCATATGGAAGCGATTCTGCCGGTATTCGACGGCCTGGCCTGGCTCAGCCAGATCGGCCTCTTCCTGGTGCTGGGTTTGCTGATCTCGCCCGGTGAGATGTGGGCCATGGCCATTCCCGCCAGCCTGATTGCGCTGGCGCTGATCTTCATCGCCCGGCCGCTGGCGGTGCTGACGGCGCTGGTGCCTTTCTTCCGCTTTAACCTTCGCGAGCTGGGCTTTATCTCCTGGGTGGGGCTGCGGGGGGCCGTGCCCATCGTACTGGCCATCTTTCCGCTGATGGCGGGTATTCCCGAAGGCTCCATGCTGTTCAATGTGGCCTTTTTCGTGGTGCTGATTTCATTGCTGGTACAGGGTTCGACGTTACCGCAAGTGGCCCGCTTGCTGGACGTTGAGGTGCCGCCCGAGCCGGCACCCCAGCGCCGTTCCATGCTCGGTATTTTTCCGGAAGATGATTTCGAGATGTTTCTCTACCGGGTGGAAAGCGAGTCCATCGACGGCCTGGTGGTGCGTCAGTTGACCTTTCCGCCCCATTGCCGGGTGGCGGCGGTGTTCCGGGGCGAAAACCTGCTGCCGGCGTCGGGCAGTACCCGGTTGGCGATAGATGATACCCTGTGCGTGATCGGCCGCAGCAACCACCTCAAGACCCTGAACAATATGTTCGGCGGCGATCTGGATGCAGCCCGGGAAAAGGCGCGGGCCTTTTTCGGCGACTTTATCCTGGACGCCGGGGCCCGCATGCAGGACGTGGCCCTGATGTACGGGGTGGATGTGGACGACAGCGAAGCCGACCTGACCCTGGGGGACTTTATGCTCAAGCACAACAGCGGCCATCCGGTGGTGGGCGACCACTTTATTCGCTACGACATGGTGTGGACGGTGGCGGACGTGGACGGCGACCGGGTGCTCAAGGTGGGCTTGCGCGAGCATGAGATTGACCGGCACTGAGCACCTTGGGCCTGCGTTATTTCACTCTTCGGGAGCCGTCAGGGCTCCGAGACGAGGGACGCCACGGCCGTGCCCCGGGTTTCCATCCCGTTGACCTTGAGGGTTTCCAGGGGGCCGTGATCCACCACCTGGTGATAGCCCAGGGTTTCCAGGGCTTCCAGGGCCAGTTGGGAGCGCCGACCGCTGCGGCAATAGAGGTTAAGCGGGGTGTTCTTGTCGGGATAGAGCTCGGTCACGCCCCGGGCGATACGGGTATGGGGGATATGCACGGCGCCCGCCAGGTGCTCCTGCTGGTATTCCTCGGCACTTCTCACGTCTATCCACACCGGCTCCGTGGCCCAGGCCAGCGGGCTCAGGCACAACAGCAGCGCCGTCATCCAGTTCTTCATGCGTTACATCCTGCATCAGTACATGCCCTCAGTGTAAAACAGAAAGTGCTGAATAATCCGGACCGGATGGGCAAAAACCGACAGAAACCGGCACAGCAAGGCCGATCAGGACACCATCGGAACCGGCTTGCCGGCTCCGTGATTGAAACCCGCGAGGGTGTGGTGCAGGGGTAGTGGCGATCAGGACAGCAGGTAGGCCAGAATGTCGACTACCTGCTCCGGATGGCGGCAGGTGGCCTTGGCGGCTTCGTCCACTTCCTTCAGGGCATGGTCGTGCTCGGCGTCGTGCAGGGTGATGATGGGCAGGCCCCGGGCTACGGCGAAGCCGGCGTCGAAGGCGGCGTTCCACTGCTTGTACTTGGGCCCGAAACGCACCACCACCAGATCGGCGTTGCCGATATGGGTGGAGGTGCGGATGCTGTTGATGCCGGAGGCCTTGCGGTCACGCCAGAAGGGGTCTTCCTCGCTACCCAGGATGTTCACTCCCACCATGTCGCTGGCCTCGTGATCGGTCACCGCCGAGCTGAACTGCACGGCCAGGCCCTTGGCTTTGGCACCCTCGATAATGCGTTCACGCCAGTCGGTGTGGATCTCGCCGGACAGGTAGATGTTCCATGTTTTCTGACTCATATTGCATTCCCTTATTGTTTACAAAAATAATTAAAATAAAATACAACTTCTAAAGGTTAACGCAATTCAAGTGAAAAATCAGCATATTGTGCCGGCATCAGCTTCAGCAGCTTGCCGTTGGGTTCGTCGGTGAGCAGGTAGATGCCGCCGTCGGCGGCCTGGGCGACGGTGCGCAGCCGGGCCAGGCCGCGCAGCAGGTGATGTTCCTGCACCACCCTGTCGCCGTCCAGTTCCAGCCGTACCAGTCGCTGTCCGACCAGGGCGCCCACGAACAACTGATTCCGCCACTGGGGGAAGAGCCCGCCGGTGTAGAACATCATGCCGGAAGGGGCGATGGAGGGTACCCAGACCCAGAGTGGGTCTTCCATGCCGGGCCGGGAGGAGGGGCCGATGCGGCCGCCGCCGTATTCCTCGCCGAAGGTGGCCAGAGGCCAGCCGTAGTTGGCGCCTTTTTTGATGAGGTTGACTTCATCGCCGCCCCGGGGGCCGTGTTCGTGGGTCCAGAGTTCACCGGTTGCGGGGTGGATGGCGGCCCCCTGCAGGTTGCGGTGGCCGTAGCTCCAGATTTCGGGCAGGGCATCGGCTTGGCCGACGAAGGGGTTGTCGGCGGGCACCCGGCCGTCGTCGTGCAGGCGGATAATCTTGCCCAGGTGGCTGTCGAGTTGCTGGGCCTGATTCCGGGCATGGAAGCGTTCGCCGGTGGTGATAAACAGGTAGCCGTCGCGATCGAACACCAGGCGGGAGCCGAAATGGCCACCGCCCGAGGTTTTGGGTTGCTGCTCGAACAGCACTTCCAGGCTCTGCAGCCGGTCCCCCTCGAGCCGGGCCCGGGCGACCGCCGTGCCGGCGCCGCCCCGGCCGGGCTGGCTGTAGCTGAAATAGAGCCAGCGGTTGTCGGCAAAGTCCGGGTGCAGGGCCAGGTCCAGCAGGCCGCCCTGGCCGGCGGCGGCGATGTCGGGCAGGCCGCTTACCTCGTGGCGGCCACCCTCGGGGGTAAGCCGCAGCAGCCGGCCCCGGCGCTCGCCGACCAGCAGGCCGCCGTCGGGCAACTCCGCCAGGCCCCAGGGGTGGTGCAGGCCCTCGGCCAGGGTATCGAGGCGGTGGTCCTGGGCAAGCAGGGGGATGCTGAGCAACAGCAGCAGGCCGGCGAGCAGGCGCATAAGTTTCTCCGTGTTGAATCAAGATATTGATTCTGTTCACTATAGTGCAGAAAGGGAATGATGTTACTGCATCAGGTTGGGGGCTTGAGACCCATTTCAAACCGTGCCCAGAGTAGAAACAAGAGCAGAGCATCGTCAAAATCCGGGCTTGTCCCAACGGTGTGTTGCAGGCTCCCCGAGCTTTGAATGGTAGCTGGCTTGAACGATACGCAGGACTGCAACTGTCATAAAATAGCCTTCTTTCTGTCATCACTCCCGGCTAGTTTTTGGGCGGCTAAATCGTTTCAGTTTGGCAAAACCTGCGGCTAACAGCAGCAACGTTCAATCATTTCAATAACGGGATAATCTATGTCTTACCATTCGATCAGCGATAAGGGGCTCCCTGTCGGGTCTCCGCGTATTTCCAGGCTAAGCCTGTTCTTCGCGGTCTTGCTTATCGCCATGACCGGCTATTTTATGCTCTGGGGGGTCGGGTACACGGGAGGAAACGCGGTTTTACTGTTCCTGCTGGCGACTCTGTTCGGCGTATTTATGGCGTTTAATATCGGCGGCAACGACGTTGCCAATTCCTTCGGGACCAGCGTCGGAGCCGGTACCCTTACCGTCAAGCAAGCTCTGGTGGTGGCAGCGATATTCGAAGTCAGCGGGGCGGTGCTCGCCGGTGGCGAAGTGACCAGCACCATCCGGGGCGGCATCGTCGATCTCGGCGGTCTTCAGGTCAGCTCCCTGGACTTCGTCTACATCATGATGTCCGCCCTGGTCGCCGCCGCGCTATGGTTGCTGTTTGCCAGCAAGAAAGGCTACCCGGTGTCGACTACTCACTCGATCATCGGCGCCATCATCGGCAGCTCCATCACGTTGGGCATGCTGATGGACAGCGGCAGCGCCTTCGGCCTGGTGCACTGGGACAAAATAGGCCAGATCGCCCTCTCCTGGGTGCTGTCGCCGTTGCTGGGCGGGGTGGTGGCCTACCTGTTGTACAGTCAAATCAAGAAACATGTCCTGGCCTATAACGAGCAGGCCGAGGCGGAGTTGTCGCAGATCCGCGAGGCGAAGCGGGAGTACAGGGAAAAACACAAGACCGCCTTCGAACACCTATCGGAGCTGCAGAAGATTTCCTATACCCATGCCATGGCGAGAGACCTGCAGTCGATCAACGACAAGGATTTCCATCCGGAAGAGCTGGAATCGGAGTATTACCGGGATCTCCATCGCATCGAACAGGAACGCAGCCAGATTGATTCGCACCAGGCACTGGAAAACTGGGTGCCGTTGATTGCGGCCGTCGGCGCCATGATCATTTCTTCCATGGTACTGTTCAAGGGGCTGAAAAATATAGAGCTGGGTCTGACCACCCTGCATAACTACATGATTATGGGGATGATTGGGGCCGCCGTATGGATGGGCACCTTCATTTTTGCCAAAACGCTCAAGAGCGAGTCTCTTGGCCGGGCGACCTTCCTGATGTTCAGTTGGATGCAGGTCTTCACCGCGGCCGGTTTTGCTTTCAGTCACGGCTCCAACGACATCGCCAACGCCATCGGCCCCTTCGCGGCCATCCTGGATGTACTGCGCACGGGAGAGATCAATGCCAAGGCGGGGATCCCGACCATCGCCATGGTGACCTTCGGGGTCGCACTGATCGTCGGCCTCTGGTTCATCGGCAAAGAGGTCATCCAGACGGTGGGTCACAACCTGACGAAGATGCACCCGGCATCCGGATTCTCTGCCGAACTTGCCGCGGCGGCGGTGGTGATGACGGCTTCGATGATCGGACTGCCGGTCTCCAGTACCCATATCCTGATCGGCGCTGTGCTCGGTATCGGCCTGGTGAATCGTCAGACCAACTGGAAACTGATGAAGCCCATCGGCCTGGCCTGGATCATTACCCTGCCGGCCGCCGGTTTGCTCAGTGCCGTGGCCTTCATCATGCTCAGAAGCCTGCTCTGAACACTGCGTGATCTCCGATTAATAGAGGGTTGAATAATATGAATAAGGCGTTGCATAGGGATCTCTTCGACAGCTTCGATTTTGACGAGGAGTTTGAGATGGAGCTCGACGACCTGCGCTTGGCGGCGCTGCTGGAGAAGGACGGAGTGGCTGCCTGCCAGGCCGTGGGGATGGAGCGCAAGCACTATTTTCAGGAGCTGCTGCGGTTGCAGCGGGAACTGATCAAGCTGCAGGAGTGGGTGGTGCACCAGGGACTCAGGGTCGTGGTCCTGTTCGAAGGCCGCGACGCGGCCGGCAAGGGCGGCGTCATCAAGCGGGTCACCCAACGCCTCAATCCGCGGGTCTGCCGAATCGCGGCCTTGCCTGCTCCCAACGAGCGGGAGCGTACCCAGTGGTATTTTCAACGTTATGTCGCGCACCTGCCGGCGGCCGGTGAACTGGTACTCTTTGATCGTAGCTGGTACAACCGTGCCGGCGTGGAACGGGTAATGGGGTTTTGCTCGGAACAGGAATACGAGGAGTTTTTCCGCACCGTGCCCGAATTCGAACGCATGCTGATCCGCTCCGGCATCATTCTGGTTAAATACTGGTTCTCGATCACCGACGACGAACAATACCGGCGCTTCCAGATGCGTATTCATGATCCGCTCAAGCAATGGAAGCTGTCACCCATGGATCTGGAGTCGAGGCGGCGTTGGGAAGCCTATACCCAGGCCAAGGACGAAATGCTGGCCCGCAGCCATATCCCGGAGGCGCCCTGGTGGATAGTGGAGGCGGTGGACAAAAGGAGGGCGCGATTGAACTGCATGCACCATTTGTTGACGCAGATCCCCTATGGGGAAGTGCCGCAACAAACGGTGGAGCTGCCGCCGCGGGAATATCACCCCGATTACCTGCGTAGCCCGACTCCGCCGGAGATGTTTGTACCCGCAGTGTATTAGTCGGCAAGCATTGCTCAGCGTCGATGTCCCATTCGAATTTGGGATTCATCCGGAGTTGAGCAACAACGTGGCATCTGAAAAGGTAGCCACGTTGCTGCTTGCCGGTGGTAAGGACTCGCAATCTGGGATCAGCGTGCTTCTGGCTCGACAAGGCTGTCACTGGGGGCCGAGATGGTAGCACCGCTTTCCTTGTCACCGGTCCAGATATCCAGATCAATGTTATCCATGACTTCCGGATAGTCGGCGGGATTGAACACCGGCATGCCCTGTTTTCGTTGGATAAAATAGTCTTTGGTCAATTTGGCTACCAGTCCCGACAGCAGCAGTATGGCCACCAGATTGATAAAGGCCATGATTCCCATGGCGGCGTCTGCCGCATTGAACACGGTGGCCACGCTTTCATAGGCTCCCCAAAGCACCATCGACAAAACCGAGCAACGCAGTATCAACAGGGCACGGCGGCCGCCCAGGTTCAGGTAAGCGGCGGCGTTCTCGGCATAGCTGTAGTTGCCGATGATGGAGGTAAAGGCGAAAAAGAAAATGGCCACGGCAATAAAGTAGTTTCCGGCCTCACCGATATGCGTATTGAGGGCCGCTTGCGTCAGCGAGATACCCGTCAGTTCCGGCTCCGGCCCCATTACCCCCGAGAGCAGGATCATGATAGCGGTGGCGGTACAGATGAGCAGGGTATCGATAAATACGCCGAGCGCCTGCACCAGCCCTTGCGACACCGGATGATGGGGGTTGGGCACCGCCACGGCGGCGATGTTGGGGGCGGAGCCCATGCCTGCCTCGTTGGAGAACAGGCCTCGTTTTATCCCGTTCAGCATGGCGCCGGCGATACCGCCCATCGCCGATTCAAAACCAAAGGCACTTTTCACGATCAACGCAAGCACCGCGGGCACTTCGGCAATGTTGATAATAATCACGACCAATGCCACTAGCAGATAGGCCGCCGCCATAAAGGGAACGGCCATCTCGGCGAAGCGTGCAATTTTCCGGATCCCTCCGAAGATAATGATACCGGCGAGCACGGCGGTGAGCATACCGGTCACCATCTTGGGCACCCCGAAGGCGCCGTGAACGGCTTCGGCGATCGAATTGGCCTGCACGGCGTTGAACACCATGCCGAACGCCGTCATCAGGCAGATGGCGAACAGGGCGCCGGCCCAGGGAGCGTTAAGTCCTTTTGCGATATAAAAAGCCGGCCCGCCCCGTAGCTGGCCATGTTTATCCCTGACCTTGTAGAGCTGTGCCAGGGTACTTTCGGCACAGGCTGTCGCCATCCCGACCAGAGCAACCATCCACATCCAGAAGATAGCTCCGGGCCCACCCAAAGCCAACGCCACTGCAACTCCCGCCAGGTTGCCGGTACCTACGCGGGAGGCGAGGCTGGTACACAGGGCTTGAAAGGGCGAAATACCGCCACGATCTTCCTGTGGAGCTCTGAGTACCGAGCGGATGAACTCCGGGAAGTGGAGAAATTGCATAAAACCAAGTCTAAAGGTAAAAAACAGGCCTACTGCCAGCAGGCCGTATATAAGCACATAATCCCAGAGGATGGTGTTAATAAAATTGATAATAATATTCATCATGGTATCCCTTATGATCCATTTCGTTTTAGATTACTGTTCTGAATTTGTCGTATGGGAGCAGATGGCGGCGAGATAATTTTTTATTATTTTAAAGCAAGATGAATGCCGTTAATTTACGGTTCTGTTTTTTGTTTTTATTAATATCCTAACTCGCTGTTTTATTTGTATTTTTATAAATTATTATGGAGCCGGTATTGATGAGGTAATGTTTGGTGTTGCTGATTATGAGTGCAGGTGAGCATTTTCGGTGCAGATATTGCTTTTGCTGTGAGGGAAGCGGTATGACCCGTTATTATTGGTGGGTTGTTGCCTTTGTTGATGCAAGGTTGAACCGGTGATGGATGATTTTATTTTTAAGAGTATCCATTTCGCTTTTATAAGTCGGGGGTATGTCGCTAAATACATTTTCCCATGGTGCCGATTGGTGGGCGGTAACATGATGTCGGAATACCCCTATCGCCCGACAATAGGGGTGTATGGTCATCTTTTGAACTATGTCGTTACGGGTCTACCGGCATCACGTCCACCGCCACCGTCAGCCGGTCGTTGCCGCCGCCGCTCATCACCCCCTTGAGCGGGGTCACGTCGGAAAAATCCCGCCCCCAGCCCAGGATGATATAGCGCTCGTCGGGCAGGCAGCCGTTGGTGGGGTCTATCTCCAGCCAGCCCCAGCCGGGGATGAACACCGCCAGCCAGGCATGGGTGGCGTCGGCCCCCTGCAGCTTGGGCTGGCCCGGGGGCGGCAGGGTTTCCATGTAACCGCTCACGTAGCGCGCCGCCAGCCCCAGGGAACGCAGGCAGCCGATGGCCAGGTGGGCGAAGTCCTGGCATACCCCGCGCCGGCTGGCGAGCACGTCGAGGAGAGGGGTGGCGATGGTGGTGTGTTCCGGATCGTAGGTGAACTCGGCAAAGATCTGCTGGTTGAGGGCATAAACCGCCTCCACCAGGGAGCGACCCGGGGTGAAGCTGGCCCGGGCGTAGTCCGCCAGGGCCTGGTCCGCGTTGATGAAGTCGGAGTCGAGCACGAACAGCCGGGCGTCCAGGCTTTCGGTGCCTTGCCGCAGGCAGGACAGGGCCTGATCCCAGGAAATGAAGTAGCCGGCATCGGGCCGGGGCCGGGGGGCAACGCTCACCAGGCTGGTGGCGGTCACTTCCAGGCTGCCGTGCAGCTCCTGGATGGAGAAATAGCCTACCCGGTTGCCGAAAAAGTCCCGTCGTTCCCGCAGGCGCACCGGCTGGGGATGGATTAGCAGTTCGGTCTGTTTCACCTGCTGCCAGGGCAGCTCCCGGGGTAGCAGGCGGGCTTCGTTGTGACTCAGGGCCACCTCGCTGGAATAATCGTAACGGGTGGTGTGACGCAATTGATAGTGCATAAAATGGCCCAACCTAAACGGATTTTTGCATGGTCACCAGCTGGCGAGGCGCCTCGGCATGGCTGAAATGACTGTAGGAAATGGCGTTGGACAGCTCCGACAGGGGGGCCAGCAGGCTGTCCAGCAGCTCGGTCAGCACTTCCCGGGCCTTGGCCGAGTGCTCGAGTTCCCCGAGCTGGTTGATGTCCACCAGGTGCAGGGTGCTGGTGGCCTGGATCACCAGCCGGGTCTCCAGGTTGCGGTAGGGGCTGGGCTCGGGCTGGGGTAGCCGTTCAATCTGGCGCTCCAGCCGGCGCAGCATGTAGCCCACCGAGCGGGGGTTGGTCTCGTCGAACAGCAGCAGATCCAGGATGGCCGAGGGATGCAACTGGGAGCGGTAGCGGCGGCGGTACACGGTCAGGTTGTCGGTGGTGGCCAGCACCACTTCCCACAGGGGGATGCCCGGCCGGCGGGCGGTGAGCAGCGCCAGCTTGAGCAGTTCCAGGCTGCAGACGATACGCTCGATAAAGCGGCCCAGGTCCAGGAAGCGCCAGCCGTAATGGTGGGGCATGGTCTCGTTGCACAGGCCGAAGAAGGCGGCCAGGTCGGTCACCACCCCTTCCAGGTGGCGCTGTCCGCCCATGGCACCCTGGTCGCGGGGCATGTCGTTGAACTTCTGGCGCAGGCTGTTGACGGTGCGCCAGGCATCGTCGCCCAGGTGGTCGCGCACCGCCCGGCAGTTGCGCAGGAAGTAACTGAACAGCCAGGGCATGCCGTCCGGATGTTCTTCGCTGAACAGCTCCAGCAGCCGGTGGCGCAGGAAGATGTAGTCCTGTTTGAAACGGTGGTGGGCAGGTTGCTTGCGGTACAGTTCGGCCAGCTCCGCGGTACTGGGGTAGGGCAGCTCCAGGGCGGTGAACAAGTCCGGGATCAGGCGGTCGCCCGATTCGTCCTGGTCTTCCTGCAACAGCCGGGCGAAAGCCTCGCGCAGCAGCCGGGAGCGGATGTCCAGCCGTTCGCCGTAGCGGCCCATCCAGAACAGGCTGTCTGCCACCCGGCAGGGCAGGTCCTGGCCGTCGCGGGTGACGACGATGGGGCCGTGGGCCTGGCGCAGCAGGCTGATATGGGGCTGGGGCACCGGTGCCAGCACCCAGATGTCCTTGACCATACGGCTTTCCATCAGCGGGGTGCCGGGCTCCCCCACCCAGGCCAGGCCGCCGGGCATGATGCGGTAGTGCCGCTCTCCGGGCGGCTTGCGGATGTCGTCGGGCTCCACCAGGCTGAACAGTCGCAGGTTGACCGGGTGGGGATCGAGCTGGCGCTCCGTCACATTGAACACCGGGGTGGTGGCGCCCTCGATGCGGGCCTGGGCCACGAACAGGTGGGGCTGGCGGCGGATGCGCCGGTGCAACCGGTCGAGGTCGTCGGGGGCCAGGGTCTCCGGCCGGATCGGCAGGGCCGGGGCCTTGACGTCGCGCAGCCACCAGCGGCCGGGCTCGGCCAGCACCTGCTCGAGCTGATCGGCGTCGCCGCACCAGCGGCTCTCGCGGCCCTTGAGCCGCAGCTCCTCGCCCAGCAGGCGGCGGCACAGCTGCGGCAGGTAGCCGGCCAGGGCCGGGTGCTCCAGGATGCCGGCGCCGAGGGCGTTGGCGATGGCCACCTCGCCGTTGCGCGCCGCCTGCATCAGGCCGGGCACGCCCAGCAGGGAGTCGCCGCGCAGCTCCAGGGGATCGCACCAGGGGTCGTTGATCTGGCGCAGGATGACATCCACCTGCTTGAGCCCACCCAGGGTGCGCATGGACACCTGGCCGTCGCGCACCACCAGATCGGCCCCCTCCACCAGGGAGCAGTTCATGTAGTTGGCCAGCCAGGCGTGCTCGAAGTAACCGGGGCTGCCGGGACCGGGGGAGAGCAGCACTATGTTGGGTTGCTCGCGCTGGTTGGGGCACAGCGCCGCCAGGCTGCGCAACTGGGCCTGCAGAAAGCCGGCCAGGCGCTTGAGCGGCGCCTCCCGGTACAGGTTGGGCAGGGCACGGGCCAGGGTGATGCGGTTTTCCAGGGCGTAGCCGGTGCCGGAGGGGGACTGGGTCCAGTCTCCCAGTACCAGCCAGTCGCCGTCGCGGCTGCGCACCAGGTCGGTGCCGTGGAAGATCACCAGCGGCCGCTCCGGCGGCAGGGTGTCATCGGCGGCGGGAAACAGGAAGCTCGGGTGGGTATAGACCAGCTCGGGCGGCAGCAGGCCCTCGCTCAGCATGCGCCGTTCGCCGTAAAGGTCTTCCACCAGGGCCTCCAGCAGCCGGGTGCGTTGCTCCAGGCCCTGTTCCAGCTGCTCCCATTCCTGGGTGTCGATGACGAAGGGCAGGCAGTCCAGTTGCCAGGAACGAAGCTTGCCCGGGTCGTCCTCGTAGGTGTTGAAGGTTACCCCGTTTTCGTGCAGCAGGTCCTGGGCCTCTTCGCAACGGCCGACCAGGGCCTGGGTGCCGAGCTGGCTCAGTTCGTCCAGCACCGGCTGCCAGCGGGCGTGAATACGCTGCCGGTCGTTCAGCAGTTCGTCGTGGCCGGGACCGTCGGACTGCAGCAGCTTGCCGGCGTAGTTGGCCAGCAGGGTCTGCAACTCGGCGCTGAAGGTGTTGGGATCGAGCATGGTGGTTACCGGGTAAGGGCCGGCCGCATCCGGGGGATGCGGCCGGCGGTATTGTGCATTTGCACGGGATTATAGACTGGCATCGCCTGCGGATCTGTAATGGTGTCGCAGATCCAGGGTATGGGGGTATTCTCCGGCGGGGGTTTCCGGCGGTATCACCACCGGCCCCTGGCTGTGACCCATGGCCCAGAAGCGGGCCAGGCGGCGGGCTTCGGCCTCGTTGGCGTTGACCGGAAAGCTCTCGTAGTTGCGTCCGGCCGGATGCGACACGTGGTAGGTGCAGCCGCCGAGAGAGCGCTGGTTCCAGCTGTCGATAAGGTCGAACACCAGGGGCGCCTGCACCGGGATCAGCGGATGCAGCGCCGAGGCCGGCTGCCAGGCCCGGTAACGCACCCCGGCCACCGCCTCGCCATTGACCCCGGTGGGGGTGAGCGGTACCCGCCGGCCGTTGCAGGTGAGCACGTGGCGGGCCGGGTTGTAGCCGGACAGCTTCACCTGTACCCGCTCCACCGAGGAGTCCACGTAGCGGGCGGTGCCGCTGCCGCTCACTTCCTCGCCCAGCACATGCCAGGGTTCGATGGCCTGGCGCAGCTCCAGCTGGACCTGGTCGTAGCAGACCTGGCCGTAGTGGGGAAAGCGGAATTCCAGGAAAGGGGCGAACCACTCGGGGTTGAAGTCGAGGCCGTGGCGGCGCAGATCGGTGAGCACCTCGAGCAGGTCGGCCCAAATGTAGTGGGGCAGCAGCCAGCGGTCGTGCAGCGCCGTGCCCCAGCGTACCAGCGGGCGGCGATAGGGCTCGGCGGCGAAGCGGGTCACCAGGGCGCGGATCAGCAACTGTTGCATCAGGCTCATGCGGGCATGGGGCGGCATCTCGAAGCCGCGCAGCTCCACCAGCCCGAGCCGGCCGGTGGGGCTGTCCGGGGAATAGAGCTTGTCGATGCAGAATTCGGCACGGTGGGTATTGCCGGTGATGTCGGTGAGCAGGTTGCGCAACAGCCGGTCCACCATCCAGGGCTGGGGCACTTCGCCCACTGGCATCTGCTGCAGGGCGATCTCCAGTTCGTACAGGGCTTCGTGGCGGGCCTCGTCGATGCGCGGCGCCTGGCTGGTGGGCCCCATGAACAGGCCGCTGAACAAATAGGACAGGCTGGGGTGGTGCTGCCAGTAGCCGAGCAGGCTGGCCAGCAGGTCGGGCCGGCGCAGGAAGGGCGAATCGGCCGGTGTTTCTCCCCCCAGGGTGACGTGGTTGCCGCCGCCGGTGCCGGTGTGGCGACCGTCGAGCATGAACTTCTCGGTGCCCAGGCGGGACAAACGGGCCTCTTCGTACAGGATCTCGGTGTTGCGCACCAGCTCGGGCCAGCTTTTGGCGGGCATGATGTTCACCTCGATCACGCCCGGGTCCGGGGTGATCATGAACTTCTCCAGCCGCGGATCCGCGGGCGGGGCATAGCCTTCGATGCACACCGGCAGTTCCAGGGCGGCGGCGGTCTGTTCCACCGCGGCCAGCAGCGCCAGGTAATCCTCCAGCCGGGGCAGGGGCGGCATAAACAGGAACAGCTTGCCCTCGCGCGGCTCCAGGCAGAGGGCGGTGTGGATGGTGCCGTTGTTCTGTTCCGCCTGCTGCTCCTGCCATTGCTGGCCCGGCGCCGGCTGGTGATGGCCACCCGCCTCGAACTGGCGCTGCCAGGCGCTGTAGCGGCTGGCCACCTCGCCGTGCAGATCCGGCAATGGCGGCTTTGACTCGAACAGGCTGGCGGGCTGGGGCTGATCCTCGCGGCCGGCCAGGGGCAGTGACGACAGGGGCAGGCGCAGGCCCATGGGCGAATCGCCGGGGATCAGGTAGAGGGACTCGCGGCGCACCGGCCAGGGTCCGGTACGCCAGCGCTGGCCGGCCTGATCCATCAACAGCGGCAGGGCGAAGCCGGTGATTTCGTCCAGCCCCCGTTCCAGCAGCTGGGCGAGGCGCCGGCGGCTTTCTTCGTCCTTGAGGTTTTCGCCGCGCAGCTCCACATCCACCGGTTGGCGTTGCTCCAGCCAGAGATAGTAGTAGGCGTCCTCGAAACAGGGGATCAGCCACTTGTCGGCGATGCCGAGGCGTTTGACCAGGGCCTGGCCGAACAGCCGGGCGTGCTCGGGGGTGACGGCATAGTGTTTGTCGATGTCCGCCAGCCAGCGGTCGTCCTGCCATACCGGTTGGCCGTCCTTGCGCCAGTAGCAGGCCAGGGCCCAGCGGGGCAGGGGTTCGCCGGGATACCACTTGCCCTGCTGGTAGTGCAGCAGGCTGCCGGGGGCGAAGTGGGGTCGCAGCCGGCGCAACAGTCCTTCCGCCAGTCGCCGTTTGGTGGGGCCCTGGGCGGCGGTGGTCCACTCGGGGGCGTCCATGTCGTCGATGGACACGAAGGTGGGCTCGCCGCCCATGGTCAGGCGCACATCCTGCTGCTGCAGCCGCTCGTCCACCTGCTCGCCCAGGGCGAGGATGGCCTGCCACTGCTCGTCGCTGTAGGGCTTGGTGACCCGTGGATCCTCGTGGATGCGGGTCAGTTGCATATCAAAATGGAATGTCACCTCGCACTCGTCGGTAAAGCCGGAGATGGGGGCGGCGCTGGAGGGCTCGGGGGTGGCGGCCAGGGGCAGGTGGCCCTCGCCGGCGAACAGGCCGGAAGTGGGGTCCAGTCCTACCCAGCCGGCGCCGGGAATGTAGACCTCGGTCCAGGCGTGCAGATCGGTAAAGTCGGCCTCGGTGCCGGAAGGGCCGTCGAGGGCCTTGACGTCGGCGGTAAGCTGGATGAGATAACCGGACACGAAGCGGGCCGCCAGCCCCAGATGGCGAAATATCTGTACCAACAGCCAGGCGGAATCCCGGCAGGAGCCCCGGCGCAGCGACAGGGTTTCCTCCGGGCTCTGCACTCCGGGCTCCATACGGATGTTATAGTCGATATCTTGCTGCAGCCGCTGGTTGAGCGCCACCAGGAAGTCGACCACCGGTCGCGGTTCACGGTCGACGTTCGCCAGCCAGTCCCGCACGAGCGGGCCGGCGTTGCCGGCTTCCAGGTAGGGTGCCAGTTCCTTGTTCAATGCCTCGGGATAGTCGAAGGGGAATTCCTTGGCGTAGTCCTCTACGAAGAAGTCGAAGGGGTTGATCACCGTCTGTGGCGCTATGACTTCCACTTCCACCTGCAGGTGGGAAAGCTTTTCCGGAAACACCAATCGGGCCAGGTGGTTGCCGAAGGGATCTTGTTGCCAGTTGATGAAATATTCGCCGCCCGACACTTTCAATGAATAGGCATCAATCGGGGTGCGGCAATGGGGAGCCGGTCGCAGGCGAACCAAATGGGGAGACAGCGCAACCGGTTTATCGAAGTCATAGCGGGTGACATGCTTGAGTGCAACGCGAATAGTCATAGGCTTGGTCCAGCGTGTGGGTGAGACTACATAAAAGTGCAAGAGCGGATGCTGTTTTTCAAGCAAGTAGTGTGCCTGCTTTTTTACATCTGATGCTCCACTTTTTGCCGCTGGCATATTAAAAAGCAAGACGCGATGGGTAAAAAGGATAACAACCTCACCAAGACTCCGGTAGAGGCGAGTCGCATTTATGATACCTTCGTCGGATTTTTTGATTTTGCGGATTTGCTAAGTGATGTTATCAATACAGACAGGCATCTATTCAATATCCGTGTTGTGTATGGGGAAGATGCGCTGTTGGGGTGCGTTGATGCACTTTGGGGGATCATCCTGGTGCATTTGAATCCACGGGCAGGTCTGATGAATATGCCGGCACCTTAACAAAAGACAGACTCTTCTATAGCGACACAACGATATTGCCCGCTTTTGGTGATGACCAACGGGAAGAAAGAAATGAATTGGTGCGTTTAATCACGGGAGGATAATCAAAACATTGTTATAGAGTACGATTCCATTGAAAGTGCCAAACCTTGGCATGCCGGTTGCTTTATCGATTAAGCTGCTGCTGGATGCGGCAGTGGTGCAGGGGATGGGCTAACGAGCACTGCTCATCCAAACCAAAAAATATCGGGAATCACGCTTATGAGCAAAGCGAACTGGCATAATTATGCGTGCAACGGATTTTACGATGAGCTGATTGCCCAGCCGGGCGTTGCCCGGGCGGAAGCGAAAATGTTGTGTGAATACCTGGCGCAACTCGCTCCCCATGAGCTTGCCGAACACAAGGCGGCCGCGGAAGTGGCCATCCAGGCCATGGGCATTACCTTTACCGTCTATACCGAGGGCAATATGATCGACCGGGCCTGGCCCTTCGACATAGTGCCGCGCATCATTCCTTTGAACGAATGGCAAAAGACCGCCGCCGGCCTGAAGCAACGGGTCAAGGCGCTCAACCTGTTTATCGATGATCTCTACCACGAGCAGCGTATTGTCAAGGAGGGAATATTGCCCGCCGAGGTGCTGGCCCAGTCGGTGAACTTCCGGCCCCAGTGTGTGGGGGTGACGCCACCGCACCGGGTGTGGGCCCATATCTGTGGCTCGGATCTGGTGCGCGACAAAGACGGCACCCTCTATGTGCTGGAGGACAACCTGCGGGTACCCTCGGGGGTATCCTACATGCTGGAAAACCGCAACGTCACCAAGCGGGTGCTGCCGGAGCTGTTCGCCACCGGCCGCATCCAGCCCCTGGACGATTACCCGGCCCAGCTTTACGACATGCTGGCCGGCATGTCGCCCCGGCCGGGGGAAGATCCGCAAATCGTGGTGCTGACCCCGGGTATCTACAACTCCGCCTACTTCGAACATTCCTACCTGGCCCAGCAGATGGGGGTGGAGCTGGTGGAAGGGCCGGACCTGGTGGTGCTGGATGATGACTGCGTGTATATGCGCACCGTGGACGGCCTCCGGCGGGTGGATGTGATCTACCGCCGCATCGACGACATGTTCCTGGACCCCGAAGCCTTCAATCCGGACTCCATGCTGGGTGTGCCCGGCCTGATGCGGGCCTGGCGCAGCGGTAAGGTGGCACTGGCCAATGCCCCCGGCGCGGGGGTGGCGGACGACAAGGTGATCTATGCCTTCGTGCCCGACATCATCCGTTTCTACCTGAGCGAGGAACCCTTGCTGCCCAATGTGCCCAGCTATTTGTGCATGTTCGAGCGGGATCGCGACTATGTGCTGGCCAACCTCGACAAGCTGGTGGTCAAGCCCGCCAATGAGTCGGGCGGTTACGGCATGCTGGTCGGCCCTCATTCCACCGCCGCCGAGCAGAAGCAGTTTGCCGAGTTGATCAAGGCCAATCCGCGCAACTACATGGCCCAACCCACCCTGGCCCTGTCGACCTCGCCAACCCTGTGTGAGCACGAGATGGAGCCGCGCCACGTGGATTTGCGACCCTTCATTCTCTCGGGCGAGCAGACCTACGTGACCATGGGCGGCCTGACCCGGGTGGCGCTCACCAAGGGCTCCCTGGTGGTGAACTCCTCCCAGGGCGGGGGCAGCAAGGACACCTGGATAGTCGATGTGGGAGGATACTGATCATGCTGTCGAGAGTAGCTGAAAACATTTACTGGCTGGCCCGTTATCTGGAACGGGCCGAAGACACGGCGCGCCTTATCAGCGTAAACAGCCACCTGTTGCTGGACTTTCCCCAGGCCACCAGCCTGGGCTGGTCGTCGCTGGTGACCATCACCGGCAGCGAGGCATTGTTCAACCAGCATTACCGGGAGCCGGACGAAGTCAGCGTGTTGAACTTCCTGTGCATGGACCGGCGCTATTCGGGCTCCATACTGTCGTCGCTGGCGGCGGCGCGGGAGAACCTGCGCACCACCCGGGACGTGATGCCGAACAGCATCTGGGAGGAAGTCAACCAGCTGTATCTGGGGATCTGCAAGCTGGAATCCCAGGGACTAGCGCCCCGCAAGCGCGACGCCTTTCTCAACCGGGTCATCCGCAGTTGCGAAACCGTCAACGGCATTATCGCCTGCACCCTCAGCCACACCCAGGTACGTACCTTCCTGAGCCTGGGCCGGCAGCTGGAGCGGGCCGACATGACCACCCGCATCATCGACGTGCGCTCGGCCAACCTGCTGCCGCGCAGCGCCGAGGATCTCAAGCCGTTCGAAACCCTGCAGTGGATGAGCGTGCTGAAATCCCTGAGCGGACACCAGATGTACCGCCAGCAGGTGCGGCTGGCGGTACGCGGGCCCGATGTGCTGCGTTTCCTGCTGCAGGACGAGTCTTTTCCCAGGGCGGTGGCCTGCTGTATCGGCCAGCTGTCGCGGGAACTGGCCACCCTGCCGCGGCATCAGCCGGCGCTGGCGGCGACGGAACGCTGCCTGCGACTGCTGACCGGGGCCTGCATCGACAAGCTGGCGCGCGAGCCCGACCGGTTGCACGACTTTATCGACCTGGTACAGATAGCCCTCAATGAACTGCATGGGGAGATTTGTCTCAGCTGGTTCGCGCCCTTCGAGACCGACATCACGGCCCCCTGGCAGGTGCAAAGCCAGCAGGGTTGAGCCCGGACCGGCTCAATTATAGATACGTTCTATATTGAGCCGGTAAAAATCGATTTTATTTATCTGGATGCCCCTCGCTATGATCCCGGTTGCAAGATCCCATTCGATTCAGGAGGCGGTGATGGAAACGAAACCATTGGCGGAGGCGCTGCTGGGCGCACTGGGTGGCCAACAGAACCTGGCGAGGCTGCGTTATTGCGCCAGCCGTATCCGGGTGTGCCTGCACGACGAGGGGCTGCTCGACAGGGCACGCATCGCGCAATTGAGCGAGGTGCGCGCCCTGGTGGTGGGGGCCGGTGGCGAACATCAGCTGGTGTTGGGGCCGGGCAAGGCCAGGCCGCTCTACCAGCAACTGGTGGCGGTAGGCGGCCTGGAACGACTGGTGGCCGAAGACAAATAAGCAAAGGGGCCGGTATGGCCCTTCAGTTTGTTGACAACGTGCATCTCCGATTTTTAGCCGGAAACCCTCCCTTGAATGCTGTTGTTTTATGGCTGTCATCTCCGCGAAGGCGGAGATCCACGACCGTTGGCACTGGACTCCCGCCTTCGCGGGAGTGACCACAGAGCAATACGAAGGCTTGTCAGCCTTTGTTATTCCAGCAGATGGCGGTGCTGTTCCATATGCTCGCGCATCAGCTCGATTACCTGGGTGATATGCGGGTCTTCCACTTTTTCCCGCATCAGGTAAATGCCCACTATGCCCTTGCGCAGGGACTCTTTCAGCCTGAGCGTCACTATGCCGGAGCGGGCGAAATAGTCCTGCATACAACTGGGGAATATCATGATGCCGTTGGTGGCGGCCAGCATGTCCATGGCGGTGGCGACGGAGTTGGTGGAATAGACCACTCGCTCGGTCATGTGCAACTGCAGCCGCTCCCGGCGCTTGGGCTGCATGTCTTCCATCACGTGCTGGTAACGGGGCTCGTCGGGGGTGAGTTCGATATGGGGGTAGGCCAGCACCTCCTCCTGGCCAACGGTGCGCCCGTGCAGCGGATGGCCGGTGCGCGCATAGCAGGCATCGGTTGAACTCAGCAGCGGCAGGAAGCTGACCCCGGCCTTGGGGTTGAGTCCCTGGATCTCGTGGCCGATAAAGAGATCGATATCGCCGCTCAGCAGCAGATCCATCAGCCGCAGGTGGTTGCCCAGATCGATATGGACATTGGCGGTGGGGTACTGGCGGCGGTGGACCTCGAAGGTCTGCCGCAGAAACATATGCCACCAGGCGTGGCCGGTGCCTATCTTCAGGCTCTGCTCCTGGCGTTCCTTGAGCAGGTCCATCCTGATCAGGGTATTGTCGTAGATGCGCTGCATCATTCGCGCCTGCTCCAGCAGCAGCTCGCCGTATTCGGTGAGGGTCACCCCGCTTGAGCTGCGCACCAGCAGCTGTACCCCCAGGTTTTCTTCCAGCTTCTTCATGTTGTGGGTCAGGGTCGGCTGGCTGAGGCACAGCCGGTTGGCCGCATGGCTGACGTTCTTGAGGGTGCCCACCTCGATAAACTGGCGTAACAGCTTGTCCACGATACGTCCTTGTTAGTGATAGATACTTTCTATCTCAGAGCTTAAAAGCCTGGCATTTTTTGTCAACGATAAAGCTTAAAACGCTTTGGGTGTGGAGCACGGGACGACAAATCCCTCCGTTTTTAAGACCGGTCACAGATTTTCACAGGCCTGTGGACGGTGTAGGGCCATAAACTGTGAAGCGGATCACCTGGGCTCCTTTTTGTATAGATTTTTTCTATATCAATTGCGTAATAAAGCATTTCTTTTTATCCCTCCGCCTCCTCTAGGATGGACACAGCTAAAGTTAACGGATGGTTAATGCCATCCCTTATCCCTCCAATCAGGAAGACGAGAGGTCAAGATGAAAGTACGTACACTCAGCATGGTGGCGGCCCTGGTGGCCGCGTCATTAAATGTGGCCAAGGCCGATACCCTGCGCATGGAATGCGCGCCCACCGGCGCCGGCAAGGAGTTTTGCGACTACGTGAAGGATCGCTTCGAAACGCAGACCGGCCACACCCTGGAGTTTATCGAGTTCCCCCCTTCCTCCGACGAGAAGCTGGGCCTGTTCCAGCAGCTGTTCGCCGCCCGCGACGGCAACGCCGTGGATCTGTTCCAGGCCGACACCGTCTGGGTGGGCCTGCTCGACCGCCATACCCTGGATCTGACCGAGCAGGTGGCGGAGCTGGAAGCCGACTTCTTCCCCGGTGCCTGGCAGAACAACATCGTCAACGGACGAGTCAAGGCGGTGCCGGCCTTCCTTGACGCCGGTGCCCTCTACTACCGTCAGGATCTGCTGGAAAAATACGGCGAGCAGCCCCCCGCCAGTTGGGAAGAGCTGACCCGTATCGCCACCCGCATCCAGGAAGGGGAGCGGGCCGCCGGCCAGCGCAACTTCTGGGGCCTGGTGTTCCAGGGCAAATCCTACGAGGGCCTGACCTGCAACGCCCTGGAATGGGTGGCCTCCCATGGCGGCGGCGACTTCGTGGATGGCGACGGCACCGTCACCATCGACAATGCCCGCGCCGCCCAGGCCCTGGACATGGCCGCCGGCTGGGTCGGCACCATAACGCCCCAGGGCACCCTCGGCTACATGGAGGAAGAGGCCCGCGCCGTGTTCCAGAACGGCGGCGCCCTGTTTATGCGCAACTGGCCCTACGCCTATGTGCTGGCCCAGGCCGACAACAGCCCGGTCAAGGGCAAGGTGGGGGTGATGCCGCTGCCGAGCGGGGCCGAGGGAGAGTCGGTGGCCGCCCTGGGCGGCTGGCAGTGGTCGGTGAGCGCCTACAGCAAGAACCCCGAGGCGGCGGTGACCCTGCTGAAAATCGTGAGCGACGCCGAGGCCCAGAAGAAGGCGCTGCAACTGGTCGGGGTGGCTCCCTCGCGCGTGGCCCTGTACGAGGATCCGGAAGTGCTGGCCATGGCGCCCTATCTCGCCGAATTCAGGGACATCTTCGCCAATGCCCGGCCGCGGCCGGCCACCCAGACCAGGGGCCAGTATGCCCGGGTGTCCAACGCCATCTACAACGCCACCTACAACGTGCTGAGCGGGCGCAGCAGCGGCGAACAGGCGGTGGCGGATCTGCAGAACCGGCTGGAACGCATCAAAGGGAAAGGCTGGCGCTAGGTCCGTGCCCTTGGCCGCCCGCTGCCGGGCGGCCCTTCTTTCCCCTGTCGATCTGAATTGCACGGAGTAATCCATGGATCACTACACCAAGACCCTGACCCCGGCGCAGCGCGCCAAGGCGGCCACGAGTGCGGCGGCGCCCGGGCGGAGCAAGCTCAACCATCAGCAACGGCGTGCCCGCGTCGCCTGGGTGCTGGTGGCCCCGGCGCTGTTGCTGCTGGCGGCGGTGGCCGGATGGCCGCTGTTGCGCACCCTGTTCTACAGCCTGACCGATGCCGCCCTGGACGCGCCGCACGAATACAACTTCGTCGGTCTGGCCAATTACCTGGAACTGACCGACAGCGGCGCCTACGGCGTGCTGGCCGACCCCCTGTGGTGGCAGGCGGTGGGCAACACCCTCTGGTTCACCGGGGTGTCGGTGTCGCTCGAACTGGTACTGGGTATGCTGCTGGCGCTGCTGATGAACCAGACCTTCCGCGGCCAGGGCCTGGTGCGCACCGCCATCCTGGTGCCCTGGGCCATTCCCACCATCGTCACCGCCAAGATGTGGGGCTGGATGTTCCACGACCAGTTCGGGGTGGTGAACGATCTGCTGCTGCGCGCCGGCCTTATCGACCAGCCCCTGGCCTGGATAGCCAGCCCCTCCCTGTCGATGTGGGCGGTGGTGATGGCGGACGTATGGAAGACCACCCCCTTTATGGCGCTGATGCTGCTGGCCGCACTGCAGCTGATCCCCAAGGATTTGTATGAGGCGGCCCGGGTCGACGGCGCCAACGCCTGGCAACGCTTCACCCGCATCACCCTGCCGCTGGTCATGCCGGCGCTGATCGTGGCGTTGATCTTCCGGGTGATGGACGCGCTGCGGGTATTCGACCTCATCTATGTGCTCACCTCCAACAGCGAGGCCACCATTTCCATTTCCGGTTACGCCCGGGATCAGATGGTGAGCTACCAGGAGATGGGCTTCGGCTCCGCCGCCTCGGTACTGGTGTTCATGATGGTGGCCGGCATCGCCGCCTGCTTCCTCTACGTAGGCCGTTTTAACGACAAGGAGAACAAGGCATGAAGTTCAGCCGTCAGCAACGGGAATGGGGTCATAAGGGCCTGATCTACGCCGGTGCCGCCCTGGCCGGCCTGATCTGCGTGTTCCCCTTCTACTATGCGGTGCTCACCTCGCTGCGCACCGGCCAGGAGCTGTTCCTGGCCAACTACCTGCCTTCGGGCTTCCACTGGGACAACTACATCGGCGCCCTGGTGGACAACGGCATCGCCCGCAGCCTGCTGAATTCGGTGCTGGTGGCCACCGTCACCGTGGGGCTCTGCCTGCTGGTGTCGATCACCGCCGCCTTCGCCCTGGCGCGGATCTCCTTCCGCGGGCGCAAGTACCTGCTGTTCACCATCTTGTGCGTGTCCATGTTCCCCCAGGTGGCGGTGCTGTCGGGCATGTTCGAGCTGGTGCGCTTTATGGGCCTGTACGACTCCCTTGGCGCCCTGGTGCTGTCCTACACCACCTTCTCGCTGCCCTTCACCGTCTGGGTGCTGACCACCTTTATGAAGTCCATGCCGGTGGAGCTGGAAGAGGCGGCCATCGTCGACGGCGCCAGCACCTGGGTGATCATCACCCGCATCTTCGCGCCCATCATGGGGCCCTCGCTGGTCACCACCGGCCTGCTGGCCTTTATCGGCGCCTGGAACGAGTTCATGTTCGCGCTCACCTTCGTGATCTCGAGCGGCAAGCGCACCGTGCCGGTGGCCATCGGCATGTTCCAGGGCGCCTCCCAGTACGAACTGCCCTGGGGCAGCATCATGGCCGCCTCGGTGGTGGTGACGCTGCCGATCATCGTGCTGGTACTGATTTTCCAGAAACGCATCGTCAGCGGCCTGACCAGCGGTGCGGTCAAGGGGTGATCCCACTTAACAACAGTGTCTGAACAAGGAGAAAACGAATGGCTACAAAAATCGTCCTGATCGGCGCCGGCAGCGCCCAGTTCGGCTACGGCACCCTGGGTGACATCTTCCAGAGCGCCACCCTGGCCGGCAGCGAGATCGTGCTGCACGACATCAACCCCCGCGCCCTGGCGGCCACCGAGCAGACCGCCCGCGACTTTCTCGCCGCCCGGGATCTGCCCTTCACCCTCAGCGCCACCGTGGACCGCAAGGCCGCGCTCCGGGGCGCCGACTTCGTGATCATCTCCATCGAGGTGGGTGACCGCTTCGCGCTCTGGGATCAGGACTGGCAGATCCCGCTGCAGTACGGCATCCCGCAGGTCTACGGCGAGAACGGCGGCCCCGGCGGCCTGTTCCACTCCCTGCGCATCATCCCGCCGATCCTGGAGATCTGCGCCGATATCGCCGACATCTGCCCCGATGCCTGGATTTTCAACTACTCCAACCCCATGAGCCGGATCTGCACCACGGTGCACCGCCGCTTCCCCGGGCTCAACTTCGTCGGCATGTGCCACGAAATCGCCTCCCTGGAGCGCTACCTGCCGGAAATGCTGGATACTCCCTTCAGCAACCTGGCGCTGCGCGCCGGCGGTCTCAACCACTTCAGCGTGCTGCTCGAGGCCAGCTACCGGGACAGCGGCAAGGACGCCTACGCCGATATCCGCGCCAGGGCGCCGGGCTACTTCGAGAAGCTGCCGGGCTACAGCGACATCCTGGAATACACCCGTACCCACGGCAAGCTGGTGGACACCGAGGGCAGCACCGAGCGCGACGCCCTGGGCGGTGCCGACAGCGCCTACCCCTGGGCGGATCGCACCCTGTTCAGGGAAATTCTCGAGAAGTTCCACCACCTGCCCATCACCGGCGACAGCCACTTCGGCGAGTACATCCGCTGGGCCCATGAGGTGAGCGACCACCGTGGCATCCTCGACTTCTACAGCTTCTACCGCAACTACCTGGGCCAGGTAGAGCCGGTGATCGAGCTCAAGCTCAAGGAGCGGGTGGTGCCGATCATGGAAGGCATGCTCACCGACGCCGGCTACGAGGAAGGGGCGGTCAACATCCCCAACCAGGGCTTTATCCGCCAGTTGCCCGGGTTCATGGCGGTGGAAGTGCCGGCCATCATCGACCGCAAGGGTGTGCACGGCATCCGGCTGGACATGCCGGCCGGGGTGGCGGGGCTGCTCTGCAACCAGGTGGCGGTGCACGACCTCACCGCCGAGGCGGTGCTGCAGGGCTCGCGTGATCTGGTGATCCAGGCGCTGCTGGTGGACTCGGTCAACGACAAGTGCCGCCGTATCCCGGAAATGGTGGACCTGATGATCGACCGCCAGCGGCCCTATCTGGATTACCTCAAGTAAGGAAGGGCGGGGGTTCCCACTTCAGATAGCGGAACCTCGAAGAGGACAAAGGGTGCTGCTCCCTAAAGCTCAGTATCGTCTGTTGGCGCTACCATCAGACCACAGCGGGGCCTGGAAGAGGCAGCAGGGATTGCCTACACCGACCGTCACATGCCAGGGATGGCATGTGCCGAGCGCCACAGGGACGTGTTTGCAGCGTGTCGGTGGAGGTGGCCCTGTTGACTCTTCGATGAGCCGTTACAGACAAGCTTTACAAAGATCGTAAACGGATTATCAAAAACAGGATGTAACAACATGGCGCAATTAACACTGGAAAAACTGCAAAAACGCTACGGCAAATCGGCCGAGGTGATCAAGTCGCTGGATTTGCAGATCAACAGCGGCGAGTTCGTGGTGTTCGTCGGGCCTTCGGGTTGCGGCAAGTCCACCCTGCTCAGGATGATAGCGGGGCTGGAGGAGATAAGCGGCGGCAGCATGTTCATCGACGGCCAGTACGTCAACGACGACACCCCCGCCGAGCGCGGCATCGGCATGGTGTTCCAGTCCTATGCCCTCTACCCGCACATGAGCGTGTACCAGAACATGGCCTTCGCCCTGGAGCTGGCCGGGCATCCCAAGGAAGAGATAGACCAGAAGGTGCGCGACTCGGCCCGTATCCTGCAGCTCGAACCCCTGCTGGAGCGCAAGCCCAAGGACCTGTCCGGCGGCCAGCGCCAGCGGGTGGCCATCGGCCGCGCCATCGTGCGCGAGCCCAAGCTGTTCCTGTTCGACGAGCCGCTGTCCAACCTGGACGCCTCGCTGCGGGTGCAGATGCGCATGGAAATCGCCACCCTGCACCAGCGGCTGGGCGCCACCATCATCTACGTGACCCACGACCAGGTGGAGGCCATGACCCTGGCCGACCGCATCGTGGTGCTGAACAAGGGCAATATCGAGCAGGTGGGCACCCCGCTCGAGCTCTACGATCACCCGGCCAACGAATTCGTGGCCCAGTTCATCGGCTCGCCCAAGATGAACCTGATCCCCGCCATCCTCAGGCGCGCCGGGGCCGAGCAGAGCCTGGTCGAGCTCGATAACGGCAAGGAACTGCTGCTGCCCATCGCCACCCCGGCCGAGGCCGAAGGCCAGAGCGTCAACCTCGGCATCCGCCCCGAGCATGTCCAGTGGGGCGAGCAAGCCGAGTGCGAGTACCAGGGGGAGGTGATGTTCGTCGAGCACATGGGCAACGAGACCTACCTCTACCTCGACAACGGCAACGCCGGCGAGCCCTGGGTGGTGCGCAACGCCGAGCGTTCGCCCATAGCGGCGGGCGCCCTGGTCGGCATCCGCCTGCCGGCGGCCTGCTGCTACCTGTTCGATCGCGAGGGCCGGGCCTTCGACCGCCTGCTGCCCACCGCCCAGCATTGATTGCTTTTACTTTTTGAGACGGAACCGGACATGAACCCAGCAACAGACAAAAAATGGTGGCACGATGCCGTGGTCTACCAGATCTACCCGCGCAGCTTTATGGACGCCAACGGCGACGGCATCGGCGATTTGGCGGGCATCATCCAGCGGCTTGACTACCTGCAGCGGCTCGGCGTCAACGTTATCTGGCTGTCGCCGGTGTTCCGCTCGCCGATGGACGACAACGGCTACGATATTTCCGACTACCAGGATATCGCCCCCGAGTTCGGCACCCTGGCCGAGATGGAGCAGTTGATCGCCGAGGCCGGCCAGCGCGATATCCGCATCCTGATGGATCTGGTGGTCAATCACACCAGCGACGAGCATCCCTGGTTTGTCGAGGCGCGCCGCTCCACCGACAACCCCTACCGGGACTTCTACATCTGGCGCCAGCCGGCGGCGGACGGCGGCCCGCCCAACGACTTCCGCTCCTACTTCGGCGGCAGCGGCTGGGAATACGATGAGGCGACCGGCGAGTACTACTTCCACCAGTTCTCCCGCAGGCAGCCGGATCTGAACTGGGAAAACCCCCGGGTGCAGGCCGAGGTGCACAAGATGATGAACTGGTGGCTGGACAAGGGCATCGGCGGTTTTCGCATGGACGTTATTGATCTTATCGGCAAGGAAGTGGACGCCCAGATCATGACCAACGGCGCCCGCCTGCACCCGCTGTTGCAGCAGATGAACAGGGCCACCTTCGGCGGGCGCGACCTGCTCACCGTGGGCGAAACCTGGAGCGCCACCCCCGAGACGGCCCGGCTTTACTCGGACCCGGAACGGCAAGAGCTGTCCATGGTGTTCCAGTTCGAGCATATCACCCAGACCTGGGACGACGAAGAAGGCAAGTGGCGCAGCCGGCCCTTCTGCCTGGCGGCGTTCAAGGCCATCACCGACAAGTGGCAGCAGGGCCTGGCCGACAGCGGCTGGAACTCCCTGTTCTGGAACAACCACGACCTGCCCCGGGCGGTGTCCAAGTTCGGCGATCCGGGGCGTTACCGGGTCGAGTCCGCCAAGATGCTGGCCATCGCCCTGCACGGCCTCAAGGGCACGCCCTATGTCTACCAGGGCGAGGAGATCGGCATGACCAACGTGTGCTTCGAGCGCATCGACCAGTACCGGGATATCGAAAGCCTCAACCTCTACCGGGAGCGCACCGCCGCCGGGGTGCCCCATCAGCAGATGCTGGCCGGCATCCACGCCAACGGCCGGGACAACGCCCGCACCCCCATGCAGTGGAGCGGCGAGGCCGGCGCCGGCTTTACCCGGGGAACGCCCTGGATCGAGGTCAACCCCAACCACGGCCGGATCAACGTGGCCGCCGCCCTGGATGACCCGGACTCCATTTTCTACCACTACCAGCGGCTGATCCACCTGCGCAAGGTGCATCCGGTGCTGGTGTACGGCGACTACCAGCCGCTGCTGAGCGAGCACCCGCGGGTGTTCGCCTACCAGCGCCGGCTCGGCGACCGGCGGATGCTGGTGCTGTGCAACTTCTTCGCCGGCCGCGCCAGCCTGACCCTGCCCGCCGGACTGCAGCAGCCGGGAGAGGTGCTGATCAGCAACTACGCCCCCCGCGACCACTGGCGCGGCGAGCTGGAACTACAGCCCTATGAGGCCTTTATGGTGCTGCTGGACGAAGCGGCCGGCTGAGGCTTGGCCTGTTGCCACTGAGATAGCAGAGGCTTCATTCCCGTGCAGGGCTGCCTTTGGCACAGGTTTTCGTTGACTGCTGATGAGGTCCGGAAGGTCGGCCAAAGGGCACTACTCCGCCGACACGCCGTGAACCCATCCCTGGGGGCTCCACTGCGCCATCCCTGGCGCAGAGGGTCGGCTGAGCAGCACCCTTTGTCCTCCCTGTAGTTCCGCAGGCGTCTGCTGGCACCGCCATCAGACACCGCCGAGGCATGAACGAGGCAACAGGGCTTGCCTCCGCCGACCGTCACATGCCAGGGATGGCATGTGCCGAGCGATACAGGGATGTACTTGAAGCGTGTCGGCGGAGGCGACCCTGTTGCCTCTGGTTCACGGAAATCTGAAACGGGGACTTGTGCGGATATGACAGTGTCGACACCGACATCAACACAGACCGATTTTCTATCCCGGCGGCGCTGTGCCGCCCCTGATAACAAGGACAATGCCATGACCACCACAACAAGCGGCCGGCTGCAGCGCAGCTGGTGGAAGGAAGCCGTTGCCTACCAGATCTACCCGCGCAGTTTTATGGACTCGAACGGCGATGGTGTCGGCGATCTGAACGGCATCATCATCAAGCTGGACTACCTGCAAGAGCTGGGGGTGGACGTGCTCTGGCTCTGCCCCATGTACCCGTCCCCCAATGACGACAACGGCTACGACATCAGCGACTACCAGGGCATCATGGCCGAATTCGGCACCCTGGCCGACTTCGACCGGCTGCTGGCCGAGGTGCACGCCCGTGGCATGAGGCTCATCCTGGATCTGGTGGTCAACCATACCAGCGACGAGCACCCCTGGTTTATCGAGTCCCGTTCCTCCAAAGACAATCCCAAGCGCGACTGGTATGTCTGGCGCGACGGCAAGCACGGCGCCGAGCCCAACAACTGGGAGAGCATCTTCAAGGGCTCGGCCTGGGAGCACGACCAGGGCACCGACCAGTATTACCTGCATCTCTTTTCCCGCAAGCAGCCGGATCTGAACTGGGAAAACCAGGCGGTGCGCGACGCGGTGTACGACATGATGCGCTGGTGGCTGGACAAGGGCATCGACGGCTTTCGCATCGACGCCATCTGCCATATGAAAAAGGAGCCGGCGCTGTCCGACATGCCCAACCCCCTGGGGCTGCGTTATGTGCCTTCCTTCGACAAGCACATGAACGCGGAGGGGCTGTTCGACTACGTGGACGACATGTGCCGGCAGGTGTTCCACCACTACGACATCATGACGGTGGGGGAGGTTAACGGCGCCGACGCGGTGGCGGGCGAGCAATGGGTGGGCGAGCAGCGTCGCCGGCTCAACATGATTTTCCAGTTCGAGCACGTCAAGCTGTGGGAAGCCAACCCGCACCAGCGCCTCGACCTGCTGGCGCTCAAGGATATTTTCGGCCGCTGGCAGGGCGGGCTGGAGGGCCGGGGCTGGAACGCCCTCTACGTGGAGAACCACGATATCCCGCGCATCGTTTCCAAATGGGGGGATACCCGGGACTACTGGCGGGAAAGCGCCACCGCCATCGCCGCCATGTACTTCCTGATGCAGGGCACGCCCTTTATCTACCAGGGCCAGGAAATCGGCATGACCAACACGGTTTTCGATAGCCTCGACGATTTCAACGACGTGGCCGCCAAAAACCAGTATGCCGAACTGCAGCGCCAGGGCTGGGCCGAATCCGACATACTGGCGCAGCTTTCCCGCACCGGGCGGGATAACTCGCGCACCCCCATGCAGTGGGACGCCGGCCCCGGGGCGGGCTTTACCACGGGTACGCCCTGGCTCAAGGTCAACCCCAACGCCGAGGCCATCAACGTGGCCGCCCAGCAAGGCGACCCGGACTCGGTGCTCAGTTTTTACCGCGCCCTTATCCGCCTGCGCAAGGCCGCGCCGGCGCTGATCTACGGCGACTACCGGCTGCTGCTGGCGGAGCATCCGCAGATCTACGCCTACCGTCGCAGCCTGGGGAACGAGCGCTGGCTGGTGCTGGTCAACCTGAGCGACCAACCGGCGGACTGTCAGCTGCTGGAGGAGGCGCTGCCGGCGGCCGGGCCGCAGCTGGCCAACTATCCGTCGGCCATGGCAGAGGGTGCGATCCTGCGGCCTTTCGAGGCCCGGGTATACCGGCTGGATTGAGCGGCCAGGGGCGGACAGCGGGTCCGCCCCTGGCGTATCATGATTCATTCAAGTCCAAACCAGATCCGGGAGGAAAGGATGAACGACAAGGCGCGCATGCTGGCGGGAAAACTCTATTCGTCCCTGGGGCCCGAACTCAGGGCCGATGCCCGGCGCTCGCGGCGGCTGACCCGGCTGTTCAACGCCACCACCGAAGAGCAGCAGGAGGAACGGCAACGGCTGCTGAAAGCGCTGTTCGCCGCCACCGGCGAACGGCTCTACATAGAGCCGCCCTTTCGCTGCGACTACGGCGGCAATATTTTTATCGGCGAGGGCTTTTACGCCAACTTCGACTGCATCATCCTCGACGTGTGCCGGGTCCGCATCGGCGAGCGGGTGCTGTTCGGTCCCCGGGTCTGCGTCTACACCGCCAGCCATCCCATCGACGCCGGGGTACGCGCCGAGCTTGAGTGTGGCAAGCCGGTGACCATCGGCGACGACGTTTGGGTGGGCGGCAACTCGGTGATCAACCCGGGCGTGCGCATCGGCAACCGGGTGGTGATAGGTGCGGGCTCGGTGGTGACTAAAGACATTCCCGACGACGTGGTGGCCGCCGGCAACCCCTGCCGGATCATCAGGCCGATCACCGAGGAAGACCGACAATATTGGCAGCAACTGCGCGACGAATATCGGGCGGAGCTGGAGCCGCCGGTTGCCTGAGATAACGCCATCGACACCCGGCCGCCAACACGGCCAGGGGGTAGCGTTTCTCCGTTTTCTGCTGGCGTAGGCGGTGCCGGCCGTTGCGTGGTCGGCTACGCCGACCGGAGTGACGGCTCCTGGGCCGGACGCCAGCCCACGTACTTGCGGAGGGCTGTCTGCTCGTACTTGTTCAGCAATATGTTGTCAGGCTAAGGCTCAGCTGTCGGCGCAGGGCAAAAGGCAAGACCTGACCCCGTTCGTGTTGTCAGGCTAAGGCTCTGCTGTCGGCGCAGGGCAAAAGGCAAGACCTGACCCCGTTCGTGCTCTGGATATTCGGTCAGGCTGAAACCGCTCGTCACGGCGAGCAAGCTCGCCCCTTGGGGGCTCCGCCGCGTCCTCCCTGGCGCGGAGGGTCTGCTTAGCAGAACCCAGCCGCTGCCGGTAGTGATCTACTCTTCGGAACAGTTATTTAAGACTCGGGTGCTGGCGTGGGGCAAAAGACAAGATCTGACCCGATCTTACCGCTTACAGGAACTGACCAGCCAAATAGCCGGGACGTTCCTTAATTGTCAATCAGCGTCCAAATGTCAGCTTTTATTCTATCCAATTCTTTGTTGGCTTTTACTCTGTCATCAAAGTCATCGCGCCATATGAAAAAATCAGAGAGACTACCGTTGCCAGAAACCATATTTCGATAAGTGTTTTCAACATATCTGACAGCTTCGTCGGCACTTCCTTTTCCTCCATATTCTGGTGGGCTGAGCGCCTCAATTATAAGGTTTACGCCACGAATCCAATTGTTTTCATTTTCTCTGATCATGACTTGCTTTAGTTCAATAAATAGACGAAGTAAGTCGTTGGATTTTTTTACACTATTCATATCAGTTTCTTCCTATTGGTGATACGTTCATTATCTGAACACCCTTGATATTCCAAGGTTGATTAACATATATCTGCATCACATTTTGTCCTCCAAGATAAACTCCACCTTGGCTGCCAACAGGTCCCTCATAGATAGTTGTACCTTTCGGTATTTTTATTTGATAAATAGATTCAATAGGAGAGGTACCAGTTAACGCGCCATTCGCATCTGTCCAGTGAGGCTTTACGGCAAGATCAATGCGGACTTGAGCAACAGAACTGGCAGGTTCGCGCGTAAACCATTGACCAAGAGCATTGCGACCGCCACCACCCTGACCAGCTCGATACAAGATAAGATCATCTTTGAGGGTAATGGTGTTGTATTTCCCTCCTGCAAAGTTCGCAGCAGGATTATTGGGTAAGCTCGCTAACGGTCCTGGATTCTCGATCATGTTATGAGCATAAGTGCGGGCTGTATTGTTTGGAACTACAACTTTTGCCGCAACCTTCTCAATCAATATACCGCCACCCTTGGCAGTACCCCAGCCGCCAGCGACGAGGGAGGCGAGGTCTGCGACCAGCTTACCACCTTCCACACCGGCGTTGAAGGCGCCGCCGGCACCGGCCCGTTCGTATTCGGCCATCATATGGTCGATACGGTCGAGATAGGACTGTTTCACCGCCGAGGAGACGGTGCCGAGGATATCGCCGCTGTTGATAACGCCCTTGAGTGCTTCCCAGGTTTCCAGGGGATTCATCCCCATATGGGCCAGGCCTATCACGGTGTCGTAGAGGCCGGCGGGTACGCCCATGGCCAGGCCAGCGGCAAAGCTGCCATCCTGGCCGGCATCGATGGCCGCCCATTTGGCGTACATGGAAGCTTTGTAGCCAATATCCTTGCAGTTATTGAGCTCCACCTCCCGCTGGGCCTTTTGCCGTTGGCTCAGGTAGTTGTTCTTCACCGCGGTATCGGCGCTGTTGATGGCGGTTTGGGCATTGCCGCCGGCGTAGGCAGTGATGGCACCGGCGGTGATTTTGCTTAAGGCCAGGGCGTGGGCCAGTTTGTGGGCAACATAGTACTTTTCCAGCTCCTTGATGTGGCTGGCGGCGGTGCTTATTAACCTAGCGGCAACCTCGAGCAGTCCTCAGCCCAGCAACCATACGGCTTTCAGGGTTGTGGCTGATGCACCTATCACCAGGTTAATCAGTTTTAGATGTCTGAGTGGAAAAATCTTGCTTCCGCTTTGATATCTAATAGAAATCCTCTCTTTTGAACTGTTTCCCTGTAGGCGTGACATCATTTTTTTCAAAATATACTGTGTGGTTTTCTCCATGGAGAACTACAGAGTAACCATAGGTGATTCCGTTTTCCTCACTAATACCAAGTACCACCCCAGTGCGGCCATTGTATTTTTTGTTTTTTGCATCATCGTTAACTTTGATTTCGCAATAAAAATCTATCTTCATGTTAATTACCTGTGTGTAATGCGGCCATCGAGAGAAACATTTAAGTGTGAGCCGTCTCGAGTTGCCCAACCTAATTGTGACTTTCCTGTACGGGACAGCTGGACATCCCATTCGAATGCTTGGCCAGCTGTACGAGAGGGGCCCTTTACCCATTCATTCCCAAACCTATCAAGGTAGCCATTGTTTGGCCCTCTTGGTAGAGGTTGTGATGGCAAGTATCCTTCGGGTGGTATATAGCGAATTTTACCTTCTGGGTGGCGAGGCTGCTTATCTGAATGACCGGTCATTTAAGTAAAGCCCGCCGAAGCGGAGTTTTAACTTTTCGATAGCTTAAGCTTATACGTTTCTTAATGTCCACCAACGGCAGCTCAATTCAGGCTCTAACGTGACTAAAGCTTCTGAAGTCACACCATGAATGTCAAACACAACATGAATGCCAGAGCTGGAACCATCATGCCGCAGCTCAATAGATCTCACCTTTTCCGAAGAGACTGTTGCCACTTCATGCCCACCGCAACGCAATGCGAACTGGAATGACTCGGTGACAGCACTGAATGAAATGTCAATTTCCAATCCATCATCCGGTGCCGTCTTTACGTAACGGCAATAGGCCATGCTGGGGTCTTCTTCGACCGGCTCAATACCAAACGCTTCCAAGAAATCATCAGTATTTGGAAAATTCATATCAACTTCCTCAGTGAAATGGAATCACGGTGCTTAGTTGGCGTGTGCCGTCTTCGAGAACTTGGAACGTACTTTCAAATTTGGCAACCTTGCCAGACGGCCCTATGAAAAGCGATTCCCGCACTTCAAAACGTCCGTACTGATTTGAAAATGTCCGTGTTATGTTCCCCTCAGTCTTAGCTGCAAGTTCGAGGTGTTGAGTCAACATTTGGCGACCTGCTGCCGTATCAGGAACACCAAGCCTCTGCATCTCAAAGGCTAACTGATTCGAGCGAGCTGCGTTGTGTGCATTACTGCTAACCCGCCCAAATAGATAGTCAAACTTGCCCGGAGCAATCACTACTCCCTTTGGAGCAACAACTCTTTCAGGTGTCGTAATTTTGTTTGGAGCTGCAACCTTCGCCGCCACCTTCTCAATCAAGATACCGCCACCCTTGGCAGCACCCCAGCCGCCGGCGACGAGGGAGGCGAGGTCTGCGACCAGCTTACCAGCTTCCACACCGGCGTTGAAGGCGCCGCCGGCACCGGCCCGTTCGTATTCGGTCATCATATGGTCGATACGGTCGAGATAGGACTGCTTCACCGCCGAGGACACGGTGCCGAGGATATCGCCGCTGTTGATAAGGCCCTGGATAGCCTTCCAGGTGTCCTGGGGATTCATCCCCATATGAACCAGGCCCTCGACGGTGTCGAAGAGGCCGGCGGATACCCCGGCGGCCAAGCCGGTGGCAAAGCTGGCATCCTGGGCCGGTGTCGATGGCCAGCCATTTGATGCGCACGCCGACTTGGCAGTCGACGTCGGTCTTGCAGTTATTGAGCTCCACTTCCCGCTGGGCCTGCTGCCGTTGGCTCAGGTAGTTATTCTTCACCGCGGTATCGGCGCTGTTGATGGCGGTCTGGGCGTTGCCGCTGGCGTAGGCGGTGATGGCACCGGCGCCGCAGCCGGCCAGGGCGTGGGCCAGCTTGACCGAGCGCCAGCCCACGTCCTGGCGCCGGGTTAGGGTGTTCTTTTCACCAAGTTTTTCACGCCCTGCAGCAGGATGCTGGTGTCCTGCTATAGGGCGTTGTTTGGGAATACGCCAATAGGTTAAGACTCAGGTGTCGGTGCGGGGAAACGACAAGACCAGCCCTGGTCTTGCCTTTGGAAAATCTATTTCCCATATCCTATTGAGATAATCCTCCCGCTTTTTGGCTCAACTAATAATTCATCACCATCCCAATTGAAGAGCTTTATGTTGTCATCCTTGGCGACGATTGATGTATAAGGACTATCGTCATACACATGCTTTATCTTTTCTATCGTCCACACGATGCTGCCGTCTTTATTAACCCCAAAAACGTTCTCGTTAAAGCATGAGCCTGGGTCCGGTTCAATACGAACTACAAGTATATCGGAAAAAGAAACTACCTGGGCTATTGGCCATTGAAACGACACGCTAGTACCAGATGGTTTAATTTTAAGTACATTGTTGGTAGCCGAGTGAGCAATTGACTCTTTCATGGTAATGGCCTCATGTTTTGGAATGAAGATGATGGGAGACGTTGAAGTGACTCGTATTGAATTGCTCCGCCATTTCCCCAGTTTGGCTGTTCGGCGACAGTGCCAACTCGAATTCTGGTCCCTGCAGGAACATGGACATCAGATACAAAAGTGGGAAGCTCAGGTAGTGCGAACTTATCTTTTATCTGCTGAGGGGTTAATCCTCTGATTTCATGTGGACGTATCAACCATGATCTGGCTTGGTTACCTTCACCGTGCACACGTACAAAAAACCTTTCTTGCCGAAGAATAATATCCCGAACTCGCTTACCTTCCGCATAAGGAGGAAGGTTGCCTTTTGCAAGATGAGGAGCATTTGCTTCAGCTACTGATCGTGGTCCTGTCAGATTATTGTTTGGAACAACGCCCGAACGAGGCGGGCGTTTTGCTCACAAAGAACACTCACACTTGAGAGAATACCTCACGCACCCTCTTTAGCCATTGCTCACAGGTAATTCCCTGGGATTCTGGATCAAAGTAGCATCCAACCTTATTGATCAAAATATCCCTTAGTTCACTCTCAGATAGATGAGCTGCCAAAAGTATATCGATTTCCTCTACCCCAGCTCGAATTTGATCGACTGTTTCAGATTCAACAATAGCCTGAAGCACCGACACATCGCTATCGAATTCATCCGGCCAATCTTGATAAAAATAGCAACCGAGTATCTGACCAAGAGTATATGTTTTATCGTTCATCATGGCTTTGTTGGAAACCCCGTAAGAATTTTGTAGCCGATTGGCGTTGATGGATCTCGAACCAATATAACTCTGGCCGAATTAACGTCGACCGCATCAGCAGATCCGCGTGTAACGGATATGCCAGCAGGATCAGGTAGTGTGTGATCAAGACGCAAGCGTCCTCCAGAACTATTTAGCCAATCTGTTATCTTGGCTTGGTTCGTATCAAGAACTTGTGACACAGCATTCTCTGCAGTAGCACGGTTATAGAAGGATGATGAGCCGGATATTCTTGGTTCTGCCGCCAAACGGTTCATAAGCGCTTGTTCAGACTGGCCCACATGCTTCGATAGCAAATGTCCGCCGACATTTTCATGGGCTTGCAAACCACCACCAGGAACAATTCGACTAAATGCGGCTTCACTGTTGTTTGGAACATCAATTTTACTAGGCGCCGTAATGGACTGCAACCCATAGTAACCAGCCAGTGTCGCGGTTACGGTATGCAGCATCATTGCACTATCGTAACGGTTGGCGGCGGTTGCCCAGCTGATCCCGGAAGTGCTCGCTATCGCCGCGATGGCCTGGTCACGTACGATGCTGTTGGCATCCAGCCCCTGAAGTATCGACTCCAGGTTTCTGGCATCCCGCGGGTAGAGGTCTTTATACAGTAGCGAGTAGGTGACGTTTTCACCGTACATCTTCAGCGCTTCCTGGGCCGTGCCGACCAGTGCTCCGCAGGCTGCGCTCCCTTTACTGCCGGACGGGCAGGCCTCCCTGATGGCCTGGTCGCGGGCGAGGTCAACCCCATTGAGCTGATCCAGGCGAGCGGCGATCCTGAGCTGTTCGTCGCTGGACAGTTGCCCGCCTCTCAGTTGGCGTTCCAGTATCGCCTTTTCCTCGGCCTCGCGCAGCAGGAGGTAGTTGTTCTTCACCGCGGTATCGGCGCTGTTGATGGCGGTCTGGGCATTGCCGCCGGCGTAGGCGGTGATGGCACCGGCGGTGATTTTGCTTAAGCCCAGGGCATTGGCCCGGTAGGCCTGCCAT
This sequence comes from Zobellella sp. DQSA1, assembly GCF_041950555.1. GTDB lineage: Bacteria > Pseudomonadota > Gammaproteobacteria > Enterobacterales > Aeromonadaceae > Oceanimonas. Next base: position 2,369,665 of record NZ_CP169531.1, on the reverse strand, counting down.
TCCTTTTCGCTGGCAAAGGCGCTGGGTTTATCCACCAGCTCGGCGACCATCTCGCCCACCGCTGCGCCGATGGCACCGTCGGCGCAGCGGCCGCCCACGGCGGCGCCGGCGCCGCAGCCGGCCAGGGCGTGGGCCAGCTTGTGGGCAACATAGTACTTTTCCAGCTCCTTGATGTGGCTGGCGGCCATGCCGTGCACCTGGTTGACCAGGCTGTTGCGCAGGGCGTCGGCCAGGTTGCCGCCGTTGATGGCGCCGTTGGTCAGCGACTGTCCGCTGGCGTTGACCAGGTTGACGGTGAGCTGGTCCTGCCAGGCGGTGCTGCCGGCCAGCTCCTTCATGCTGTTCAGGGCGCCGATGTGCTCGAGCACGCCGGCGATGATGAAGGAGAGAATCCCTTCCTAGGGAGGGATCCTCTTTAACATGACCATCTATAGATTAACAGACATTAAATAGCCAAAGTGCAAAGCCAACAAAAAAACCTATAATGCCCATCTTAAAATAGGTCCACATATTTTCTTTTATAAAACCAATGATGCTCTCGCCGCCACCGATCCAATAACCAAGAGCTTGGAATATTATGCTCATTAAAAAAAGAGCGATAAAATAAGCGCAGGATAGATATAGCATTAAAGCCATCTTTCTCATTTTTTGTTCCTATTGTGCATAAGTCCAATATTTAGTCCTGTGTTTAATAGCTCTGAAGCTACAGAATCTCCAATGTTCCCTGAAATGGAGGGGACGGAGCTGATAGGCGCCGGTTTTGTTATTGTCCAGACGCCAGTAGGTTTCCATTCATATTGCTTGGAGACAGGGTTGAGCACTCGCTCCATGGGAACCTTGATGATATTGCCGGTGGCGTAGCCTACGGATGCACCGGCTTTGCTCAGTAATGCAGCCATAAAGGGATCATCACCTTTTATCTCTGCCGAGTAATAGCCACCTACCGCGTTCCACATAACCGTCTGGTCATAACCTTTGCCTGCTGTAATGGCACCAATCATACCAGAACCAATAACATCCGAGAGTTTGACTTCACCGGTAGTGCCATATTGGATGGCGGCATTGGCTCCGCTTGATACTCCCGCTGCAATCAATTGCTCCTGGGCTGGACGTCAGCCCACGTACTCGTTCAGAAATACACCGACAAGGCAAAGGCCCAGGTGTCGACGCAGGGCAAAAGACAAGACCTGACCCCACTCGTTGACCCCATTCGTGCGCATTCCTTTTCGCTGGCAAAGGCGCTTGGTTTATCCACCAGCTCGACGACCATCTCGCCCACCGCTGCGCCATCCCTGGCGTTTAGCTGTTCCCGATCGCTGCCTCCACTGATCTACTATTCGGAACAGCTATTTAACGGACATTAAATAGCCAAAGTGAAAAGCCAACACAAAAACCTATAATTCCCATTTTAAGGTAAATCCACACATTACCCCTTAAAAATGAAATGATATCATCTCCATTTCCAATCCAGTATCCGAGGAAGTGGAATGCCAAACTCATTATAAAAAAAGAAATGAAGCTAGCGCTGCATAGATAAATGAGCAATAAGAGAGATCTTTTTTTTGTCATCTTATTCTTTCCTTGTTTTGCAATGCCTTATTTAGTGAATCAGAGGATAACTCTGATGTAAACGAGTCTCCTGCGTTTCCAAATATTGAAGGAATAGAGCTTTGAGGCGCCGGTTTTGTTATTGTCCAGATGCCAGTAGGTATCCACTCATATTGCTTGGAGACAGGGTTGAGCACTCGCTCCATGGGAACCTTGATGATATTGCCGGTGGCGTAGCCTACGGATGCACCGGCTTTGCTCAGTAATGCAGCCATAAAGGGATCATCACCTTTTATCTCTGCCGAGTAATAGCCACCTACCGCGTTCCACATAACCGTCTGGTCATAACCTTTGCCTGCTGTAATGGCACCAATCATACCAGAACCAATAACATCCGAGAGTTTGACTTCACCGGTAGTGCCATATTGGATGGCGGCATTGGCTCCGCTTGATACTCCCGCTGCAATCAATTGCTCCTGGGCCGGACGCCAGCCCACGTACTCGTTCAGAAATACACCGACAAGGCAAAGGCCCAGGCGTCGACGCATGGCAAAAAACAAGACCTGACCCCATTCGTTGCTGTGTGAGGCCAGCCAAGAGCGCCCGGATCTGGGCGCGGATTGGGTACGGGAGAACAGCGAGGTGATTATCGGCGGCGACTGGCTCACCGAGTCCGGTATCACCAGCGCTGAACAGCTTGAGGTAACCGCCGCGCCCGGTGTGATTCGGTTGCAGCGGCGGGAATTGGATGTTTTCAAAGCATAAAAGAAAAAATCCCGGCCAGTTGGCCGGGACTCTTTATTTCTGTTTTTCACTCTGGACTTTTTTGCGTCTGTTTTCTTCTATTTTAGCTTTAATCCAAATGCCGATACCTAGAACTGCACCAGCCGAGACTCCTTTTCTTATCGCAGAAACACTTTGAGCTAACCAATCAAAATTCAAATCATTACTACTGGTTAAAAAAAAGAATACCGCAACACTTAGCACAGCAAAAAAGATGGTCACAGAAATAATTAAAGACCAATAAATAACCAAAGAAATCAATAAGGGAATACCCGCCCTTTGAAATTTAATCATTTCTTACCTGCCTTATCTATTTCTTCTTTTACAGCACCACCAACAGCCTCAGATATGACAGAACCCACTACAGCGCCTCCTATATCAGAAGTAGTTTTATCAACTACCTGGCCGATTGCACCCGAAGTAACCTGTCCAGCTTTACCTCCCAGCAATGAGCCAGCTCCTGCCCCAATTGCAGCCCCAGTTGGATCCTCCCCTTTTAGCGCACTACCCAAAGCAGCACCGCCCATATTGATTCCAGCAGATACACCTATACCTTTCCCTGTAGTTGCTGCGGCGGTAACACCGGCGACTATCGCATCAACGTAGTTAAACGGATCCTTACCACCAAGCTGAACGGCTGTATTAACACTAACACCTATCGCCGCATTGCTCAATACACCGGCTTTGATTGAATTTGCTAATGGCCCTGTCCCAAATGCCAATATGGGGTCACCAATACTTGCATTGGATTTATGGTATCCCCACGTTTTCATGATGGTTTGAGCTTTCTGCTGAGCTTCCGTCTGCGGGGCTGACTTCAGATAATCCTGTCCTGTCAGCATTCCAGTAATCAGCTCTTTAGTTACTGCCTCACCGTACTGAGCATGCATTTCGGCAGCGTATACCCTAATATAACTCGCCAGTTCTGTGCGCTCGCCAGTACTTAAGTCTGCTGGATCTTTATTAAATTTAGCTACCAATGCATCACTACGTTTATCAGCATTTTCAAGCTGTAAAAACTCTTTCGCGGTTTGCAGAGACTTATCACCTTTCAATACTTTCTCTGCCAACTCATCCCGTTTCGTTGAAGACGTCGTACTGAGGACGTTATTCCTCACCGCGGTATCGGCACTGTTGATGGCGGTCTGGGCGTTGCCGCCGGCGTAGGCGGTGATGGCACCGGCGGTGATTTTGCTTAGTGCCAGGGTGTTGGCCCGGTAGGCCTGCCATTCCTGTTCGCCGGCTGTGGCGCCGGGCTTGTCCTGCAGCTCGGCGACCATCTCGCCCACCGCCGCGCCGATGGCGCCGTCGGCACAGCGTCCGCCCACGGCGGCACCGGCGCCGCCGTGGGCGTGGGCCTGCTTGTGGGCAACATAGTACTTTTCCAGCTCCTTGATGTGGCTGGCGGCCATGCCGTGCACCTGGTTGACCAGGCCGGTGCGCAGGGCCTCCCGCAGGGCGTCGCTCAGCTTGCCGCCGTTGATGGCGGCGTTGGTCAGCGACTGTCCGCTGGCGTTGACCAGGTTGACGGTGAGCTGGTCCTGCCAGGCGGTGCTGTTGGCCAGCTCCTTGATGCTGTTCAGGGCGCCGATGTGCTCGAGCACGCCGGCGGTGAGGGCGGCGGTGATCGTGGCCCGGGCCACCCGGCTGCTGCCCAGCTCTTTCAGGGTGTTGCCGAGGTTGCCGCGGTTGTTGATAAGGGTGATGCTGGCCTGGGTGGCCAGGCTGCCGAGGGCGGCGTCCAGCATCAGGCCGGCAGGGGTGGTGCTGGTGCCCAGTAAGCCGAGGCCGGGACCGGCCGCCCAGGCTACCGCCACCGCCACCAGGGCGGCGCCGGCCGGGGTTAGTCCTTGCTGTTGGTATTGCCACTGGTCGTGGGCCAGCTTGACCGAGCGCCAGTCCACGTCCTTGCGTCGGGTCAGGGCCCCAAGATACGCCATGCCCGGTTGGCCGGCCAGCTTTTGCACCTCGCGGCGGAAGTCGCCGGCGGGCAGTTGCGCGGTCAGCCCGCCCGGGGCCTGGAACACCGGCAAGCCGGGACCGCTGAACTGGGGCAGGGTAAGGGTTTCCCGGTAGTAGCCCTCGCCCTGCTGCTTTTGCCACACCACATAGTCGCTCTCGCGGGTGCGGCTTTCTTCCACCGAGTTTTTCACGCCCTGCAGCAGGATACGGGCGTCCTTGCGGGCGGTGTCGCCCACCCCGGCGCGGAACAGGGCCCGGCCGCCGTAGCTGACCCGGGTACCCTGCAGCAACTGGTCGCCGCCCGAGTCGCTGGTGATGTCCCGCCGGCTTTGCAGTTTGGTCACCTGGCCGGTGAGGGGGGCCCGGCTGTGGGTGCTGTTGGTGCTCTTGTACTTGGCCCCAAACAGGCTGCTCTTTTTGTGCGAGGTGTCCTTGTGGTTGGTCTGATCCTGCACCAAGTAGTAATTGATATTGTCGCCGGCGCGCAGCGACAGGTCGCCCCTGGCATTGAACGGGGTGGCGAAGGTGGAGAGGTCCCTGCCGGCAAACTTTCGTTACGCCCTCTAATGCGCGACAGTGAACCGCCGGTTACTCGGGGTCATGTTTCAGACCCAATCCAGTTTCAATCGCGCCTTCAGGGAGACTGCAGGGCAGACGCCAAGCGATTGCCAGCGTTCAGAAAGCGGATGACGGTCGAGGCGATTTCCTCATGCAGTTTCGCGCGTGGGGCAGTTTCTCCCTGGCAGATGAAGGCGTCCTCCTTCAGGATCTCTTCCGCTCCCGGCTTGCATTCGCTCATAAACGAAAAGTGCGTGGCGCCGATCACCTCCGCGTAGCGGCTGGTGGCGGCCGGCAGCAGCTTGGCTTGTGCGCGGCTTTCCCACCCCAGAGGCAGTGCCGGATCCCCGATCCCGGCGGCAAGCGCCAGAGTCGGGATGGACAGCTCGCGCAGACTGCCGGGGGTGAAGCCATGGATGCCTTCCATGTCCAGCAGCACCGCCGCCGAAATGCGGTCATCGCGCCCATCGGGCACGGCGGTTTGCTTCGTCATGCCGCCGTTGCGAAATACCGTGCAGACCATTTTATCCGTGCTGTTTCCGCACGCGTCCTGCAGGCGGGCGGGATCGAACACGCCACCGGCCAGGGCCAGCGCCGTCCAGCCGCCCAGGGAATGACCGATCACCGCGATCCGCGCCGGGTCGGTCCGGGAGGCCAAGTCATCATCCGCCAGCAGCGCATCCAGTACTCGGGAAAGCTGGCGCGGCCGTTCGGCAAGGCGCGTCGCCCAGGATGGATCCATATCGCCGAAGGTAGTGCCGGGATGGTTGAGGCTGACGGCGAGGTATCCGGCCTGCGCAAGCCGCGCCGCAAGCCAGGCCTGATTGCGCCACAGGCCGCTGTAGCCATGAGAAAGCAGCGCAACGGGATGCGTGCCCGCCAGAACGGGGGCGCCTTTCACCACCCGCACGCCAACGAAAACCGGGTTGTCCGCGACGAGCGTTGCGGGCTCGTCACGTGCCGACGGGTACCACACGACCGCCTCGATGTCCGGTATGTCGAGCGAACGGACGCCGATCGGGTGGGATGGTTCTGCCGCCAAAATGGCGCACAGGCCGAGATACAGGAAAAGGGATGTGAAGTAGCGCATGGAAACCTCCGTGGTTGACCGAGCCCTCTGTTTCGCATGTCTCCCCTTACCAGCGAGACCTCAAACGCGATCAAGGACATCCTGCAACCATGTAGCGCGGCCCGAATATATGCGCGACCAGACCTTTTGCCTCCACGGAACGGGGAAAACCATACAACTGGGTAAAAAAGGTGGGCAGGTGAGCGGTGGCCGTCCCGGAGCTGGGTGTCGACCCGTGATTAACGGCAGGGGCTGTGTATGGCGAGAACGGTTGCCTGGTTGGGGAGCCGAAATACGTCCCTGTAGGGTAGGCATGTCCCGGGGCTAAGCTAAGCTAAGCCTGGCCCCGGGAAGTGGCTTAATCGAAGTAGGAGCAGCAGTAGTCCACCAGGCTGTGGACCTTGAGCTTGAAGATGGCGTTGGCGGGCACGTTGAAGGACTCGCCGCCCTTGATGCTCTGCCAGTCGTCGCTGCCCGGCAGCTGGACGTCCAGCTCGCCGTCGAGGATTTCCATCAGCTCGGCGGCGGCGGTGTCGAAGGTGTATTCGCCCGGCAGCATGATGCCGAGGGTCTTGCGGCTGCCGTCGGCGAATTTGACCACCCGGCTGGTGACCTTGCCGCCGTCGTAGACATTGGCCTTCTTGATCACGGTAACGTTGTCGAATTGAGACATGATACTTCCTGTATGAATGCGAAAAAACGGCCCCTGGTTATAGCACAAAGGCCGGCGGCGTAAACGGAATTTTTATGCCGTTCTCTCCGCCCCGGCCGGCGAAGGAGGCTACCTCCTGCTGGCATAGATAAAACCTATATTGCCAGCAATAAAATCGATTTCATTTGTACCATGGCCGTCTTTATGCTGGCCCCAGTCCGAGCGGGCCCGACCCGCCATGCCACTTCTTTAATCTAGCGAGTAACGACGATGATCCAGTATATCCTGGTGGGCGACGTGGGCGGCACCAATGCCCGGTTGGCCCTCTGTGAACGAGCATCGGGCGCCCTGTCCGGCATCCGCAGCTATCCCACCGCAGACTACCCCGGCCTGGAGCAGGTGATCCGACATTATCTTGCCGAACAGGGGGTGGCGGTGACCGAGGCCTGCATCGCCATCGCCTGCCCGGTGCAAGGGGATGAGGTGGTGATGACCAACCACAGCTGGCGCTTTTCCATCGCGGCCATGCGGGCCGGCCTGGGGCTGGCGCGGCTCGAGGTGATCAACGACTTTACCGCCGTGTCCATGGCGATACCGGCGCTGGCGCCGGAAGACCGTTGCCAGCTCGGGGGCGGGGAGGGGCGGCCCGGCCAGCCGGTGGCGGTGTACGGCGCCGGCACCGGCCTGGGGGTGGCCCACCTGGTGCCCTGTGGCGATACCTGGCTGAGCCTGCCCGGCGAGGGCGGCCATGTGGATCTGGCCCCGGGCAACGCCGAGGAAGAGGAGTTGCTGCGGGTACTGCGCCGGCGCTGGGCCCATGTGTCGGCGGAACGCCTGCTCTCCGGCAGCGGCCTGGTCAACCTCTATCAGGCCCTGGCCGAGTTGGTGGGCCGGTCGCCCGAGGCGCTGGCGCCCGGGCAGATCACCGAGCGCGCCCTCGGCGGTGACTGCGAGCTGTGCCGGCGGACCCTGTCCCTGTTCTGCGTGCTGATGGGACGCTTCGGCGGCAACCTGGCGTTGAACCTGGGTACCTTCGGCGGCGTCTATATCGCCGGCGGCATAGTGCCGCGCTTCTTCGACTTTTTCCGCGATTCCGGCTTCAGGGCGGCGTTCGAGGACAAGGGCCGCTTCAGTGACTACCTGGCCGCCGTCCCCGTTTTCCTCATCACCCACCCGCATCCGGGGCTGCTGGGGGCGGGGGCCTATCTGCGCCAGCAGTTGGGGATGCGGCTCTAACGGTAGGGTGAGGTCGTTCACTCAATCAGCGTTTTGTCTGTCCTGGATGATGGGGTAGTATATGCTATATTTAAAGCGCTTTAATTTTTGAGAGCTGCCATTACCGAGGAGTCAACATGAACCAAGAATCCATTGCCGCCGAACTGCTGGACGCCATGGGCGGGGCCGACAACCTGGCCCGGCTCTCTTACTGCGCCACCCGGCTGCGGGCGGATATCCATGATGAGACCCGTTTCGACAAGAGCCGTATCGAGCGGCTGGCGCCGATCGTTGCGGTGATCGAAGGTGGTGTGCTCGGGCAGCACAAGGCCTATCAGCTGGTAGTGGGGGCGGGGAAGGCCCAAGCCTTGTACGAGACCCTGGTCAAGGCCGGCCGGCTTGAACAGAGCGAAGAGCGCGGCTTGCTGAAAGGGTTGGGCCGGCGTCTGTTCGGCAGTCGGGACTGAGTTCGCCCGACCGGCGCGCTTGTCGCGCCGGTTTCGGGGTCAGGAGCGGGGGCAAGGTCCGCAGGAACGGCGCACGATCAGCTCCACCGGTACCACGGTCTGCAGGGACTGGGGATCGGCACCGTCGAGCAGCGCCACCATCATCTCGGCCAGGGGCCGGCAGGCGTCCATAAAGGGCGAGCGGGTGACCGTGAGCGGCGGATCGAAATGGTCGGTGCGCAGGAAGGACACCACATCGTCGTGGGCGATCACCGACAGTTCCTTGCCGATGGTGATACCCAGTTCTCCGGCGGCCCGGTAGACGCCCAGTGCCTGGGTGGCCGAGGCGCAGATAATGGCGCTCGGCACGGGCCGGGAGGGATCCCCCAGCCAGCTCAGGGCCTGCAGATAACCGTCGTCGTCGGTGGTGCCGGTATTGACGCTCCAGGCATCGGGCGGCGCCAGGCCCTGCTGTTGCAGGCGGTCGTGAAAGGCGCGGGCCCGCTCGGCGGTAAAGGCCAACTGGGCCGGGCCGTTAAGCAGGGCGATACGTTGGTGTCCCAGGGCGAGCAACAGCTCGGTCGCCTGGTTGATGGCGTCGTAGTTGTCGATGTCGTAGTAGGGATAGTCGACCTGGCTGGCCGAACGCCCGTGCATCACGAAGGGAAAGCCCTGTTTTTGCAAAAAGGCGACCCGTTCGTCTTCGAGCTCCGGGCTGTTGAGGATAAGGCCGTCCACCGCCCGGCCGGCCACAAAGCGCTTGAACGAGTCCAGCGCGTTGCCCTGGCGGGCCGAATTGATCAGCAGATCGTAGCCGGCGTTGCCCAGGTGGTGGCTTATTTCTGCAATCATCTGCACGTATTCCGGGGCGTTCACCAGTTCGTCGCAGGACCTGAGCACTATGCCCACCATGCCGGATTTGCCGGTGGCCAGCTTGCGGGCGCCCAGGTTGGGCAGGTAGTTGAGCTGCTTGGACGCCTCTAACACCCGGCGCCGGGTCTTTTCGTTGACCTCGGGATAGCCGTTCAGGGCCCGGCTGACCGTCGCCTGCGACAGCCCCAGATGCTCGGCCAGATCCTTTAACGTGACCACCGTCCTCTCCTCTTGCTGTAAGCGTTTCAATTAAGTATGCCGTTGCCGGCCGGTAACAACAGCACAATATCACCATTTTAACGGGATTGATCAACCAAAAGGCGGGGTGGGTCACAGATTCTGCATCGGGAAGTACGGCCGTCTTGCGTTGATGATTTAAAGCGCTTTAATTTTGTAGTGGGTATCACCCCTTTTGCTCCGGCCCCGGGCCGGCACTTCCATCATCCATAGGGACTAGCAGATGAATCGTACCGTACTGGCCATGGCCCTGGGCGCCATCATGGCCACGCCCGCCCTGGCGGACACCCAGCCCCGCACCCTGTTCGACAGTCCGCGCCACGGCATCGAGGACGAGGTGTTCTACTTCGTGCTGCCGGACCGTTTCCATGACGGCAATCCGGACAACAACCAGGGTGACCCGAACGACCCCCATGCCTCCGGCGGTTATGACCCCACCGACAAAGGCATGTTCCACGGCGGCGACATCGCCGGCCTGCAGCAGAAGCTCGACTACCTGGAGGGGCTGGGGATCACCGCCATCTGGCTGACGCCCATCCTCAAGAACAAGGCGGTACAGGGCGACACGGCCGGCTACCATGGCTACTGGACTCTGGACTTCACCCGTCTGGATCCCCATTTCGGCAACAATGAGGAGATGAAGGCCTTTATCGCCGCCGCTCACGAACGCGGCATCAAGGTATTCTTCGACATCATCGTCAACCACACCGCCGACGTGATCAAATACCGTGAATGCCACCGGGAGGACGGCGCCCACCTGGCCGGACTGGACCGGTGCGACTACCGCTCCCGGGAGCGGGTGGCGGCCGGGGAGGGCTATACCCCCTTTATCCCGGTGGGAGAGGAGAACGCCAAGGTGCCGGCCTGGCTCAACGATCCCCGGTTCTACCATAACCAGGGCGATTCCAGCTTTTCCGGCGAGGACAGCCTCTACGGCGATTTCTTCGGGCTGGATGATCTGGACACCGGCAACCCCGAGGTGGTGGCCGGGTTGATCGATATCTTCACCGGGCTGATCGACGAATGGCGTCCCGACGGCTTCCGCCTCGATACCGTCAAGCACGTGGATGCCGACTTCTGGCGGGCCTTCGCCCCGGCCGTGCTGGACCATGCCCGTGACAGCGCCGGCATCGCCCATTTCACCATGTTCGGCGAGGTGTTCAGCAGCGATCCGCGTGAACTCAGTTTCTACACCCGCAGCGCCGGCATTCCCACCGTGCTCGACTTCGGCTTCCAGGCCGCCGCCGGTGCTGCCCTGGCCGGTCAGGGCGGTGCCGAGGCCCTGACGGCCCTGTTCGAGCAGGATGACCGCTACAACCATGCCGGCGGCTCCGCCAACCAGCTGCTGAATTTCCTCGGCAACCACGATATCGGCCGCTTCGGCCATTTCCTGCAGGCGGGCGGAGAGCAGGACGACGCCAAGCTGCTGGCCCGCTACCGCCTGGCCAACGCCCTGCTGTTCTTCAGCCGGGGTGTGCCGGTGATCTACTACGGGGACGAGCAGGGCTTTACCGGCGAAGGCGGTGACAAGGATGCCCGCCAGAATATGTTTCCCTCCCGGGTGGCCAGCTACAACGCGGGCCGGCTGATCGGCACCACTGCCACCACCGCCGACGACAACTTCGATCCCTCCCACCCCCTGTACCAGGATATCGCCGGCCTGAGCGTTCTGTATCGGGAGCATCCGGTGCTGCGTAGCGGCATTCAGATGGCCCGCCCCAACAGCGATGACAACGACAGGGTGCTGACTTTCTCGCGGGTGGATCTGGCCGAGGGGGTGGAATACCTGCTGGCCTTCAACCTGGCCGACGAGGCCCTGAGCCTGACCTTGCCGGCGGCCGGCGACTACCGGCCGGTGGCGGGCGAGGTTGTTTCCCGGGTGAACGAGGGTCAGTTGCAACTGACCCTGGAACCGCTGCAGTTTGCCATACTGAAGGCCCAGGGCATCGGCCCTTCGCCGGTGGCGGAGCCGGTGCTGAGCGGGCTGGCGCCGGGGGCCCGGGTAGCGGGCCTGCTGGAGCTGGAGGTGACGGCCGAGGCCCTGGCCGGGCAGGCGCTGCCCCAGTACCAGGTGTTGTTCGAGGCCAGCCTCGACGGTGGCGACTTCGAGACACTGGCGGTGGACAATAACGCCCCTTATCGCCTCTACTGGGATACCAGTGCACTGGCCGAGGGCACCGAAGTGACCCTGCGCGCCAGCCTGAGCAACCTGGTGGCGCCGCCGCGCCAGGCCGAGGTGTCCTTCGTTCTGGACGGTCGTTCGCCCCGGCTCGAGCTGAGCTACGCCAACCCCCGGGAGCTGCCCGAGCTGCTGCTCTACGATGAGGACGGTGGCATAAGCCTGCTGCGGGATGCCGATGCCGCCACCCCGGGCTTCCAGGCCGCCTTCGACTGGGGCGAGGCCGCCCGCCGCATCCTGGTGTTCGCCCGCCTGGATCGGGAAGAGGGCGCCACCATCCTGGAGCGGCCGCTGGTGCTGGAACGGGAGCGGGTGATGGGGCTAAGCCGGGAGAATGACAAGGGCGAACTGGTGGCCCCGCTCCGGCTGGAGGGCGCGTCCAGGCCCCTGCTCGAGCTGGTGCCGGAGCCCCTGGCCACCGAGCTGCACTTCCGGGGGGGCGCCAACGACTGGGGACTGAGCCCGCTCGCGGCGGTGGCTCCCGGTACCTACGCCGGCAAGATCCGGGCCCGGGCCGGAGTGAGCGAGTTCAAGTTCGCCGACGCCAGCTGGGGCCTGCTCAACCTGGGCGCGCCACTTACCGCCACCGGACTGAGCGCGGGCGGCAACCCGGGCAACCTGCGCCACCGCTTCGCGCAAGACGGCGACCACGATGTGACCCTGTGGCGGGCCCGGGATCCGGACGGGGTCGAATATTACCTGCCGTTGCTGGAGCCGGCGGCAGAATAACCAAATAACCAACAAGGGCGCCGCGGCGCCCTTTCAGTTTGTTGACCAGTCCACCATCCGATTTTTCCCCTGCTATTTCCCCGTCAATACTGGCGTTTAACCGTCGTCACCAGGAATGACGAAGTCAAAAGCGGGAGTAATGCCTACCGTCCTGCCCGCGCAGGCGGGCATCCAGGGCAAGGGGCACTACTCTCCATACCCCATTGCTTCTGCAGAGTGTGGATGGACTCCCGCCTTCGCGGGAGTGACGTGTGGGAGTTACAGGATATGGGGGGAGGGGATCAGTCGTTCAGCCGGTAAACCCGGGCTTCGAAGGGGCGCAGATCCAGGGTGTCGCCGGCCGGGTGCGGTGCGACCGGGTAGTTGGCCAGGGCCAGTCGCTCATGATGCAGCGGCCAGGGCAACCGCCGCCGCTCTGCCGGTCGGTTGCTCAGGTTGACCAGCACCAGCCAGTGCTGGCCGTCGAGCAGGCGGCTGTAGGCGTACACCTGGGAGTCCGACTCCAGCTCCAGCCGGTAGCGGCCGTAGATCAGGGCCGGCTCGGCCTTGCGCAGGCGGATCAACTGGCGGTAGAAACCGAGTACCGAGTCCGAGTCGCGCCACTGGGACGCCACGTTGATGGTTTCGAAATTCGGGTTGAGCGCCAGCCACGAGCGATCAGTGGTAAAGCCCGCCCCGGGGCCGGCGTTCCACTGCATGGGGGTGCGGGCATTGTCCCGGCTGGTCTGCGACAGGGTCCGGATGATCTCGGCGTCATCCACGCCCTGTTGCTTCATCTGGACATACTGGTTTTTGGCGGCCACGTCGTTGAAATCGTCGAGGCTCCCGAACATGGTGTTGGTCATGCCGATTTCCTGACCCTGGTAGATAAAGGGCGTACCCTGCATCAGGAAATAGAGGCTGGCGATGGCGGTGGCACTCTGGTACCAATAGTGCTCGGCGTCACCCCATTTGGAGATGATGCGGGGCACGTCATGGTTCTCCACGAAGAGCGCATTCCAGCCAAAACCTTCCACTCCCGTCTGCCAGCGACCGAAGGCCTGCTTGATCTGTGACAGGTCCAGGCCCGCCGCCTCATCTTCCGCCCACAGCCCCACATGGTCGAAGGCGAAGATCATGTCCAGCCGCTGGTGCCGTTCGCCTATCCAGTCTTCCGCCTGGGCCGGTGATACGCCGTTGGCTTCGCCCACCGTCATGATGTCGTAACGGTTGAAGGTTTCCCGGCACATCTCGTCCAGGTGCTCGATAATGCCGTCGACGTTCATCATCTTGTCCCAGGCGGCACCATAGGCCTGGCCTTCCAGGGCAGGGACGTCGCTCAGGCCGGCTTCCTTCTTGATATGGCTGATGGCGTCGAGGCGGAAACCGTCGATGCCCTTGTCCAGCCACCAGCGTACCATCTCGTAGATGGCGTCGCGTACCTCGGGGTTTTCCCAGTTCAGATCCGGCTGCTTGCGGGAAAACAGATGCAGGTAATATTGTTCTGTGGTCTGGTCATATTCCCAGGCCGAGCCCTTGAAGATGCTCTCCCAGTTGTTGGGCTCGGCGCCATTTTTGCCGTCGCGCCAGATATACCAGTCGCGCTTGGGGTTGCCGCGGGAAGAGCGGGACTCGATAAACCAGGGGTGCTCGTCGCTGCTGTGGTTGACCACCAGGTCGAGGATGAGCTTCATGCCACGGGCGTGCACCTCGGCCAGCAGCCGGTCGAAGTCGGCCATGGTGCCGAACTCGGCCATGATGCCTTGGTAGTCACTGATGTCGTAGCCGTTGTCGTCGTTGGGGGACGGATACATGGGACAGATCCAGATCACATCGATGCCGAGATCCTGGAGGTAGTCCAGCCTGGCGGTGATGCCGTTCAGATCGCCGATGCCGTCGCCATTGGAGTCCATAAAGCTGCGCGGGTAGATCTGGTAGGCCACGGCTTCTTTCCACCAGTGGCGGGTGACGGAGGTAGGGGGTTGCCCGGGCATAAAAATCCTCGTTGATTCAGGTTACTTGATCAGTAGTTCGGTCTGGGGATCGAAATAGCAGACATGATCCATCTCGGCGGCCAGGGCCAGCGGCTCGCCTTCCGCGACGCGGCTCCGGCCACCGAGGCGGGCGTTGAGCCTGTGCTCTCCGGCTTGCAGTTGCACAAAGGTATCGGAGCCGGAGGACTCGACATTGGCTACCGGCAGGTGGATGGCGTGATCGTGTCGCGCTTCGCGGTAGGGATGCAGCGCCTCGGGACGCAGGCCTACCACTACTTCCTTGTCCTGGTAGTCACGCAGCCGTTCGGTGGCGCGACTATCCACCAGGGTAAAGCCGTTTGGACCGCACACCTCGAGGAGGACGCCGGCATCGCTGAGCTCGACCCGGGCGGGCAGCAGGTTCATCGGCGGGGTGCCCATGAAGTTGGCCACGAACATGTTGGCCGGTTCGTCGTAGATTTGCTGTGGGGTCCCTACCTGCTGGATATGGCCGTCGCGCAGTACCACTATCTTGGTGCCCAGGGTCATGGCTTCTATCTGATCGTGGGTCACATAGACGATGGAAGCGTTGGTCTGTTTGTGCAGATGGTGGATCTCGGCGCGCATCTCCACCCGCAGCTTGGCATCCAGGTTGGAGAGGGGCTCGTCGAACAGGAACAGCACCGGCTCCCGCACCAGTGCCCGGCCCATGGCCACCCGTTGCCGCTGGCCGCCACTGAGCTGCGATGGCTTGCGATCGAGCAGGTGATCGATTTGCAGCATTTGCGCCACCTCCCGGGTCTTGCGCTGCTGCTCTTCCTTCGGAACCTTGCGGATTTTCATGCCGAAGGCGATGTTTTCCGCCACCGTCATGGTGGGATAGAGGGCATAGGACTGGAACACCATGGCGATATCCCGATCCCGGGGCGGTACCCGGGTGACATCGCGTCCATCGATCAGGATCTGGCCACCGGTTGCTTCTTCCAGCCCGGCGATGCAGTTGAGCAGGGTGGACTTGCCGCAGCCCGAGGGACCGACCAGCACCAGGAAGTCTCCCTCGTCCATGTCTACCGACACGGACTTGAGGATGTCGGCACCGCCGTAGCTCTTGATCAGGGCATTGACCGACAGCACTTTGTGGGCCTGCTCCTGTTGGATTGCTGTGTTCACCATCTGTTGCTCCATTATGCCAAGGACACCCGCGACGCGATTTCTGTTGCAAAAGCCATCTGAGCGCCTTGCTTTCCTGAAATTTAAAACGCTTTGAAGTTAACCCAACTGGACGAAGAAGCAACCATCATATCGGTGACTTGTGACCGGGATCTAACTTTGGTGGGGGAAATGGCAGAGACAGCCCCCGGTTTAATCGTAATTTAATTCCCTATTGTGAAATTTAATGACGTTTTTGTTGGTTGTTTTGTGATGTGAGTTGCTGTTTATGGCGGGTAACACTGTTATTTGATGTAAATTTTGCGTTGGATCACACAATGATAGGCCGATGGGGGATCTATCTTGCATCTCTGATTGAAAGCGCTTTAAATAAAATCATTCGCCGCTTCTCCTTTGCCTGGGGCTGCGAGCGTATTGTCATTGGTCTGCCAGGCAGGAGTCTGGGTCAAACTATAGTATGGGAAGGTACAACCATGATGAAGTTTAGGGTGAAACTGCTTGCCGGCCTGCTTGCCGGGACGATGTCCGGCCCGGTGCTGGCTTTTGAACAGGACAAGCTGGTGATCTGGAGTGGCAGCACCAACAGGGGGGTGGCCGCCGTGGCCCAGCAGTTCACCGACGAGCTGGGCATCGAGGTGGTGGTGGAGCATCCCGAGCCGGTTACCGACAAGTTCCAACAATCCGCCGCCAATGGCCAGGGACCGGACATCATCCTCTGGGCCCATGACCGCTTCGGCGAATGGGGTAACGGCGGCCTGCTCACGCCGGTGGAGCCGAGCCAGGAGATCAGGGAGCGGATGTTCGACTTCAGCTGGGATGCCCTTACGCTCAACGGACGCACCTGGGGCTACCCACTCACCATAGAGGCGGTTGGCCTTATCTACAACAAGGATCTGCTGCCTGAGCCGCCGAGTTCCTTTGAACAGTTGTTCGATCTCAAGCTGGCCGATGGCGTCAAGACCATCATGTGGGATTACAACAACGCTTACTTCTCTATGCCGCTGCTGATGGCCAACGGCGGCTATGTGTTCAAGCAGGAGAACGGCGTCTATGATGCCCGTGATGTGGGGGTCAACAATGAGGGTGCGGTCAAGGGCGCCAGAATGATAAAACGGCTGATCGACGAGAAGGTGATGCCGGTCGGGGCCGATTACAACGTGATGGACACCGCCTTCAACAAGGGGGAGCTGGCCATGATGATCAACGGTCCCTGGGCCTGGGATAACCTCAAGGCAACCGGTATCAACTTCGGTGTGGTACCTCTCCCCACCATAGAGGGCCAGTCCCCGAGACCCTTTCTTGGGGTGATCTCCGCCGGCATCAATGCCGCCAGTCCGAACAAGGATCTGGCGGTGGAATTTATCGAAAATTACCTGCTGACCGAGACCGGCCTCGCTGAACTAAACAAGGCGGTGGCCGTTGGCGCGGTGGCGCACAAGGCCTACTCCGAGGAATTGTCCCGGGATCCGAATGTGGCGGCTACCCAGCAAATCGCCGCCCAGGGCGTGCCCATGCCTGGCATTCCCGAAACCGGCCGTTTCTGGGCGGCAATGAACCCGGCACTGCAGAACATTACCGGCGGTCAACAGACGGTGGAGAAAGCATTGGACGATGCTGCCACCCGCATACTGGCGGAATAACGGCCATGGCCGGCACCACAAGTGCCGGCCTATTGCATCCATTGTCACGGTTTTTTGGGAGGGGTCATGAGCTCGCCGACGATTTATGCGGGGCCGATGCCGGAGGCTGACAAGCCCGCGCGGTTTTCCGTGGCCAAGGTGGCCAAATTCAGTGTTCTCGGGGTAGTGTCGCTGGCGCTGCTGTATGCGGTGTGGAGCCTGTACCTGGCCGGCGAGCCGCTGTTCGCGGTGCTGGTGATGGCGGTACTGGTCGGCTTTGCCCTGATCTATGGCAACCGGCGTTTCTATAATGCCCGTTTCGTGTTTCCGGCGGTGGTGACGGTGGGGCTGTTCATCGCCTTCCCGGTGCTTTACACCAGCTACGTCGGCTTTACCAACTACAGCGCCAGCAACCTGCTGTCATTCCACCGGGTCAATGAAATACATCTGTCCCAGGTAACGGTGGACAAGCGCAGCGAGCGGCCCTTTTTCCTGCTGCCTGCCGAGGGCGGTTATCGACTGGTGCTGCGTGGCGCCGATGGCGATTTTATAAGCGAGCCTTTCTTCGCCGATGGCACGTTTTTGCAACTTCCGATGCGGCAGGCCGACCATGTCGAAGCGTTAACAGGCGAGTTCCTGGCGCCCCGCGACATGGTACGCTTGCGCGGCGAGCTGGGCGCCATCAGCGCCCTGCTGCCCGACGGTCAGCGCCTGACCACTTCCGGCATCCGCACCATGGCCCATGTCCAGCCCGTCTTCGAGGAGCTCGAGGACGGTCGGCTGCGCAACCGGCTCGACGGTGGCATACTGGTGGCGGATCATTCGGTGGGTTTCTATCGGGACGAGGCGGGCAACCAGGTGACGCCCGGCTGGCGGGTCAACGTGGGGTTGGACAACTTCAAGCGCATCCTGTTATCCGAGGGCATCCGTGGCCCCATGCTGGAGATCTTTATCTGGACGGTTACTTTTGCCCTGCTGTCGGTGCTGTTCACCTTCGGGGTGGGGGTGCTGCTGGCGGTGATACTGCAGTGGGAGCACCTGCGCTTTCGCGGCCTGTACCGCATCCTGCTGATTTTGCCCTATGCGGTACCGGGGTTTATTTCCATCCTGGTGTTCCGCGGCCTGTTCAATCAGAACTTCGGTGAAATCAACATGATCCTGGAGGCGGTGTTCGGCATCCGCCCGGAATGGTTCACCGATCCGACCCTGGCCCGCGCCATGACACTGATCGTCAACACCTGGCTGGGCTATCCCTACATGATGCTACTGGCCATGGGGTATCTGCAGTCGGTACCCGCTGATCACGCCAAGGCCGCGGCCCTGGAGGGCGCCAGCCCGGTGCGCACTTTCTTTTTCATCACCCTGCCGCAGATCCTGCCGCCGTTCGTGCCCATGCTGATTTCGGCCTTCGCCTTCAACTTCAATAACCTGGTGCTGATCCTACTGCTCACCCGGGGGCTGCCGGATATTCCGGGAACCCTGATCCCGGCCGGATCCACCGATCTGCTGGCATCCTTCACCTACCGCATCAGCTTTATGGACTCGGGTCAGAATTTCGGCCTGGCCGGCGCCATCGCCACCCTGATCTTCGTTATCGTCGGGGCCATGGCCTACGCCAACTTCATGGCACTGCGTCGTGTCGTGGCCGCCAAGGGGAAATAACATGATTGTCGAATATCCGCGCAACCTGCTGCTTCGAAAAATACTGGCCCATGGCTTCCTGTGGATTTTCCTGCTGCTGATCCTGTTTCCGTTCGTGATGATACTGTCCATCTCCTTCCGGGAGGGCAATTTCGCCACCGGCAGCATCTTCCCCGAAAATCCCACCCTGGAACACTGGGCCCTGGCCCTGGGGCTGGATTATGTGCGCGCCGATGGCACCCGGGTAACGCCGCCCTTTCCGGTGTTGCTGTGGCTGTGGAATTCGGTCAAGGTCGGCACTATCGCCTCTCTGGGCGTGCTGGTGGTGTCCACCATCGCCGCCTATTCCTTCTCCCGGCTGCGCTTTCGCTTCAAGGGGACCCTGCTGGATTCGCTGCTGCTGATCCAGATGTTCCCCAGTGCCCTGGCGGTGGTGGCGCTCTACGCCATTTTCGACGCCCTGGGCAAGGTCACTCCCGTGCTCGGCATCGACAGCCACTGGTCGCTGATCCTCTGTTATCTGAGCGGGGTGACCATGAGCATCTGGATCATCAAGGGCTACTTCGACGCCATCGACCCGGCGCTGGACAAGGCCACCCAGATTGACGGTGCCACCCCCTGGCAGACCTTCCGCCATGTATTCCTGCCACTGTCGGTGCCGATACTGGCGGTGGTATTCGTGCTGGCCTTTATCGGCACCGTTACCGATTACCCCCTGGCCTCGGTGCTGCTGCGCAAGACCGAGCAGATGACCCTGGCGGTGGGCGCGCGTCAGTATCTGGTGGATCACAAGTACCTGTGGGGCGACTTCGCCGCCGCCGCCATTCTGTCGGGGCTGCCGATTACCCTGATGTTCCTGCTGGCCCAGCGTTACCTGGTGTCCGGCTTGTCCGACGGCGGGGTCAAGGGCTAGCCGCCTCGGCGTCATCCAGGCGATCCCCGTCGCTGCCCCGCTGCCGTCCGGCAGCGGGGCATTTTATGCAGCGTCACCCTTCTGCAGCCAACATCCTTACCTTGTGGCTGCGCCAGGCACGCTGATTGTCGTGTTTCCAGGCCAAGGAGAGCCTATGCCCCCGTTACTGTCCTGCCACCAAGGTTTGTTCTTTCCCCTCGGTGCCCGCTGCAGCGAGGAGGGGGTGAATTTTGCCATTTACGCCCCGGAGGATCCCAGTCTGCTGCTACTGCTGGAAAGCCCGGGGAAGCAGCGTTTCTGCCTGCCGCTGACCGGCTGTCACAAGGGCGTTCGCCATCTGTTCGTGCCCGGAGTGGATCGGTACTGGCGATACAGTTACCAGAGCGGGCGCGGCAGCCGGCCCCGCTACCTGCTCGACCCCTATGCCACCCTACTGTCGGAATTGCCCTTTTTCGCCCATCCCTATGACGCCGACTTCGACTGGCAGGGGGTCGTACCGCCCCGGCACGATTGGCACGAGGCGGTGATTGCGGAGCTGCACGTCAAGGGTTTCACGCGTCGTCATCCGGCGGTGCCGATCGAGGAGCAGGGCCGCTACGCCGGCCTGCATCACCCCGAGGTGATAAGACAGTTAAAGGAAGCCGGTGTCACAGTGGTGCAACTGATGCCGGTGGCGGAGTGGCGGGACGAGCCCCACCTGCCGCCGCTCGGTCTGACCAATTACTGGGGCTACAATCCTCTGGCGCCCTTCGCCCCCAGCCGGCGTTACGCCCGGCTGGATCCGGTGGTGGAATTCAAGACCCTGGTGCGTGAGTTGCATCGTGCCGGCATCGAGGTGATCCTGGATCTGGTGCTGAATCATACCGCCGAAGGAGGAGATGAGGGGCCTGTATGGCACTGGAAACACCTCTGTCCCGACTATTACCTGCGAGATCCCGATGGCCGGCTCGGCAACTACAGCGGCTGTGGCAATACCGTGGATCTGCGCCACCCCGCCGCCCTGCGTCAGGTGATGGACTGCCTGCGGTTCTGGGTGGAGGAGTATCGGGTTGACGGCTTTCGCGTTGGGCAGGCCACCAATCTGGGACGGGAAGGGAAGCACTTCAATGAATCCTCTCCCTTTTTCTGTGCGCTGGCGCAGGATCCGGTACTGCAGCGTTGCAAGCTGATCGCCGAGCCCTGGGACAGGGGGCCCCATGGTCGCCAACGGGGCCGGTTTCCCGACGAATTCGCCGAGTGCAACGACCGTTTCCGCGACGGCATAGTCGGCTTTTGGCGCGGGGATGACACCGCGCCGGCGGAGCTTGCCAGCTGTCTGACGGGGTCGCGCGATCGGTTCAGCGAGCAACGCTGGCCGGCACACCTGCCCGTGAACTACATCTGCAGCCATGACGGTCTCACCCTGGTGGATCTGGTTGGTTATGATGGGCGAGGCCGGGGTGGGGAGGGCCCCGGTGGACAGGAAGAACAGGTCCGGGCCGACAGGGACGATGTCGATCCTCTCCGGCGGCAGCGCAACCTGCTGGCCTGCCTGCTGCTGTCGTTTGGTGTGCCGCATCTGCTGGGGGCGGATCTGGCCTCGCACAGCCAGCACGGCAATGACAATGCCTACGATCAGGATAATGTCGTCGGCTGGCTCGACTGGAGGGCGGATCCCAAGGGGCGGCAGCGCGCCTTCATCTCCCGGCTGGCCGCCTTGCGCCGGCAGTGGATCATCCCGCTGCAGCAACGCATGAGTTATGCTTCTCCCCAGACCTCCTATCCGGATATGCACTGGCTGCGTCCAGACGGTGAAGCAATGGAAGAAGTGGAGCGGCGAGAGCCGGGGCTGCGCAGCCTGCAACTGCTGATTTCCGAACCCAGCCTGGGCTCGGTGCTGTGGCAACTCAATCGCGGTGACCGGGCCGAGTATCATCGCCTGCCCGGTCGTACCCCCTGGCGTCTGGCACTGGACAGTGCCAGGCCGGATATCGAGCTGTCGGACGAAGGCGGATCTCACCTGGTGGCGGCGCACAGCCTTCGCTTCTGGGTTCAGCCACCGGTGTCCGGTGGCGGGCCGGCCAAGCCCAACGGAGCTCCCATGGCACCCCTCACCCAATGGGAGGAATGAGACAGGCAGTCGGGGTTTTGCTTCTCATTGTCCGGGCAACGGGGTAACTTAAAGCAAAAACAAGCAGTCAGGAAGCTTTCCATGGAACAACTTGCAGAGGTAGTCACCAGAACCCTCTTGCTCACCGGGGACTCGGTAGAGCACAAACGGGAAGAAATCCGGGCCTACTTTCACCAGACCTTCAACCTTTACGAGTCCCTGTTCGACTGCATCGCCGGCGACGAAGCCTATTACCTGCGGCCCGAGCCGCTGCGCCATCCGCTTATCTTCTATTTCGGCCACACGGCGGTGTTCTTTATCAACAAGCTGGTGCTGGGCAAGTACCTGGACCGGCGGCTGGACGAGAGGCTGGAGTCGATGTTCGCCATCGGCGTGGACGAGATGTCCTGGGACGATCTGAACGAGGCAAACTACGACTGGCCCTCGGTGGCGGACACCCGTGCCTATCGCCGGCGGGTGCGGGAGCGGATGGATGCGGTGATCGGCGAGATGCCGCTCGGCCTGCCGATCACCCCCGACTCCCCGGCCTGGATAGTGCTGATGGGCATAGAGCACGAGCGTATCCACCTGGAAACTTCCTCGGTGATCATGCGCATGCTGCCGCTGGATTGCCTGCGCCCCCACCCGATCTGGTCTTCGGTCTGCCCCGAATCGGGCCCGGCGCCGGAAAACGGCCTGCTGCCGGTGGCCGGCGACACCCTCACCCTGGGCAAGCCCGCCACCGCCGCTACCTACGGTTGGGACAACGAATACGGCCACAAGACGGTGGCGGTACAGCCGTTCCGGGTGGCCAGGTACCTGGTGTCCAACGGTGAATACCTGCAATTCGTGCAGGCCGGCGGTTACCGGAGTCCCGAGTTCTGGACCGAGGAAGGGCAGCGTTGGCTGGCCTTCAGCCGGGCCGCCATGCCCCGCTTCTGGACCAAACGTAACGGCGAATATTACCAGCGCAACCTGTTGCAGGAGGTGCCGCTGCCGCTGAACTGGCCGGTGGAGGCCAACTACCTGGAGGCCAAGGCTTTCTGCAACTGGAAGGCGGCCCAAACCGGCACCCATGTGCGGCTGCCTACCGAGGCCGAGTGGACCCTGTTGCGCAGCCGGCTGAGTCAGGATCAGCCGGACTGGGCGCGGGCACCGGGCAACATCAACCTGGAGCATTATGCCTCGTCCTGCCCGGTGGACCGTTTCGAGGTGGACGGCATCCACGATCTTGTCGGCAACGTCTGGCAGTGGACCGAAACCCCCATCGACGGCTTTCCCGGCTTCGAGGTGCATCCGCTCTACGACGACTTTTCCACCCCCACCTTCGATAACCGCCACAACCTGATCAAGGGCGGCTCCTGGATTTCGACCGGCAACGAGGCCACCCGTTATTCCCGCTATGCCTTTCGCCGGCATTTTTTCCAGCATGCAGGCTTCCGTTACATTGAATCAGACCATGCAGAGGTGCCCGTGGAACCCGTGAATAGCTATGAAACCGACGATTTGGTGACCCAGTACCTGGAGTTCCACTACGGATCCGAATATTTCGGCGTGGCCAACTACCCGGTGGCCTGTGTGCGCACCCTGCTGGCGCGTCTGCCCGGGCTCAACAAGGGCAGGGCGCTGGATCTGGGCTGCTCGGTGGGCCGGGCCAGCTTCGAGCTGGCGCTGCACTTCGGGGCGGTGGATGGCATCGACTTTTCCGCCCGCTTTATCCAGCACGGCTTCCAGTTGAAGGAAAGCGGCCAGACCCGCTTCGCCATTCCCACCGAGGGCGAACTGGTGGAATTTAAAGAGACCAGCCTGCACGCCCTGGGCTACGCCGAGGTGGCCCACAAGGTGGAGTTCGTGCAGGGCGATGCCTGCAACCTGAAAGCCCGTTTCGGCGGCTACGATCTGATCTTCTGCGGCAACCTGATTGACCGGCTCTACGATCCCAGCCTGTTCCTCGGCCAGGTGCACGAGCGGCTCAACCCCGGTGGCTGCCTGGTGCTGACCTCGCCTTACACCTGGCTGGAGGACTACACCCCCAAGGCCAAGTGGCTGGGGGGCATCAAGGTCAACGGCGAGAACTTCACCACCCTGGACGGTCTTAAGGCGTTACTGGGCGGGCGTTTCGAGCTGGTGGGCCAGGAAGACATTCCCTTCGTGATCCGTGAAACCCGTCGCAAGTTCCAGCATAGCCTGGCGGAAATGACCCTGTGGAAGCTGAAGTAAGAAAAACGCAGACCGGTGCTCCGGTCTCCTCGGATAAAGAGACAGTCGGTCGCTGATCGGCTTCAGACGGCTGACAACGGCCCGGTGCTCAGTATCCCATCAGTTCCAGCAGGCTCTTGGCCTGGGCTATCGCCTCCTGGCGGTGGTTGATGCCGAGCTTCTGGTAGAGGTTGCGGATATGGGTCTTGATGGTGGTGGCGGCCACGTCCAGCTCGGCGGCGATCTGTTCGTTGTTGTAACCGGCGTAGATAAGTCCCAGCACCTGCCATTCCCGCTGGGTCAGCGGGCTGGTGCGCACCAGTTCGGGCACCTGGGGGTGGGTCAGCAGTTTTTCCACGAAGGCCTCGTCGAAGTGGGCAGACCGGTGCCGGTGCTGGTGCTGGCTCAGCTCCTTCAGCAGCCGTTGGGCCCGGTGCCGGGTCATGTCGTCCAGCGCGGCCTGGGCGGCCAGTTGGCGCAGCAACTGGCCCAGCGCTTCCCCCTCCAGGATAAAGTGGCTGATGAAACCGGTGCGGTTGGCCAGGGTCAGGGCTTCCAGCAGGCACTGGCGCGCTTCATCGGTTTCGTGCCGGCGCAGGTGCAGGTGGGCCTGCAGGATAAGGTTGCGGTTGAGATCGCTCACCAACTGTAGCCGGCGGGCGGTGTCGTTGCGCTGTTGCAGCAATTCCAGAGCGGCGTCGGGATTGCCGGCCAGCATATGGGCCCGGGCCAGGTTGCGCCACTGGGCTTGCTGGAAGTGGTTGGTGTCGCCTTCCGGGGCCTGGGCCTCGGCCAGCCAATGGCGGGTGGCGGCCTCGTCGCCCACCAGTTGCCACAGCAGCAGCCGGGTCTGATCCACGCTGGCCACCCAGTCCATGTGGAAATGTCCCCCCCGCAGCAGTTGTTCACAGTGCTGGAGGTGTACCCGGGCATTGTCCACGTCGCCGCGCACCAGGGAAATCTTCACCAGCATGGTCCTGCATTTGAGCTGCTGCTGGGGAGAGAGATCCTCCAGCACTTCCAGCCCCCGGCGGGCGGCGCTTTCGGACTCGTCCAGGCGATGCCAGCTCCACAGCACCCGGGAGCGCAGATACAACAGAAACTCATGCAGCGGCACCTGGCCCAGGTGCTGCTCCTGCACCAGTTCGAAGGCCCTGTCCTGTATTTCGAAGGCGGCCTGCAGGTAGCCCTGGGCCAGTAGTATCTCGCTCTGTTGCAGCATGGCCCACAGGGCCTGGTGGTAGATGCCGTAGCGGCGGGCCATGGCCTCGCATTGCTGCATGACCGGCAGGGCCCGGGTCAGCTGTCCCAGGCAGTGATAGACCTCGCCGGTGACGGTGGTGGCCACCACCCGGCTGTGGCTGCGATCGGCCGGCAACTGGGCGAGGGCTTCTTCCGCCAGGGCCAGGGCCTGGTGGGGCTGGCCGGCGTTGATGGCTACCTGGGCGCGCAGTGCCTGGAATTCGGCCCTGTCCCCGGGCGCCAGGATCAGCCCTTCGGCCGCCATCGCCTGTTCGGCGCGGCCGAGCTGCAGTTCCACCTCGGGATAGCGATGCTGGCTCTGGGCCAGCCAGGCGCGCAGCAGCACCAGACTGGAGGAAAGCAGCAGCCGGCTTTCGGGCAACTGGTCGAGGCTGTGCTCCAGCAGCTGCAGTTCACCGCTGTGGAACAGCGGCCAGCCGTGCTCCAGCAGCAGCTGTTGCAAGAGGGCGGGATCATTGGCGGCCAGGCAATGGTAGAGCGCCTCCACCGGAAACGCCTGCTCCAGCCAGGCGCGGGCCGCCAGGCCGTGCAGTTGCAGGCCCTGGCCCGGCTGCTCCCGCTCCCGCTGGTGGGACAGAAACTGGGTGAACAAGGGGTGAAAACGAAACCAGACCCCTTCCGCATCCAGCCGCTGGGTGAAGAGGCCCTGGCGTTCCAGATTCTCCAGCAGCAGTTGGCCGTCTTCCCGCCCCGTCAGCCGGTTGGCCAGGGCGGCGTTGAGCGAGCGCAGCATCGAGCAGCGCAGCAGGAAATCGCGGGTGGCCGGATCCACCCTGTCCAGCACTTCTTCCTCCAGGTAATCCCGCAGATGCGCCTGGTTAAGCCCGGCCAGGCGCTGGGCCGACTGCTGGGGCTTGAGATGGCCCTGGCTGGAAGAGAGGGCGATCAGTTGCAGGGCGGTAGGCCAGCCTTCGACATCGTCGCACAACCGGGCCGAATCGGCTTCGGCCAGGGGGGTGGCCAGCCGCTGCCGGAAGAACTGGCCGGTTTCCTGGTGGTTGAAGGCTAACTGCCTGCTGTCTATTTCGAACAGCTGGCCCCGTACCCGCAGATTGGCGATGCCGAGCGGCGGCTGGGTGCGGGAGACCACCAGCAGGCTGAAGGACTCGGGCATATGGCGCAGAAAAAAGCGCAATCCGTCGTGGATCAGCTCCTCCCGGATCAGGTGATAGTCGTCCAGCACCAGCAGGGTGGGGGTGTGCCAGCCGGCCAGCTCTTCGAACAACTGCCCGAACAGGGTGTTGAGCTTGCTGAACTGGCGCTTCTCCGCCATGGCCAGGGTCTTGGGGCAGGCCTGACCGGTGGCCCGGGCCAGGGCGGCGATCAGGTAGTGGCCGAAGCGCTGGGGATCGTTGTCGCTTTCGTCCAGGGAATACCAGCCCAGGTGCTCGTGGTCGTCGGTCCACTGGGCCGCCAGGGTGGTTTTGCCGTAGCCGGCCGGGCAATGCAGCAGGATCAGCGGATAATGCTCGGCCTGGCTCAGCAGGGTCAGCAGCCGCGGGCGTAGCAGGGTGTGATGCAGCCGTGACGGCCGGTTCAGTTTGGACGGGATCAGCATGGCGAGGTTTTCGTTTCCCCTGTCGCTCGGTCGGAATATCTTACCCATATCCTACCCGGGGCGGTATTGAGCACAACCGCAGGCCTCATTTAACCGTGTCCGATCACAGTTTTTGTGCTCGGGGACGGGTGATGGTGCCGGGATGGGTGAAAAAAGGGTGTGCAGTGCACACCCAAGCACAAGGAACTCAGTGGGCTGGGAGGCTATTTAACCGCCTCCACAAAGGTGCGGCGGGCGGAATTGACGCCCAGCCGCTCGGCTTCTTCCATCAGGCGCAGGGCCTTGTCGATTTCCCCCTGGCCGGCGGCGGCGCGGATGGCCTGGGTAAAGTAGGCCTCGGTTTCGGGCTGGGGTGCTGCGGCCGGACTGGCTGCTGTTGCCGCCAGCGGCTGCGGACCTATGACCACGGCACCCTGCTTCTGCTCGGCCGCCACCTTCAGTTGCAGCTTGCCCTGGGGCTGATGGGACACCCGCACATCCGGGATGGCCGGCGGCTGGTTGCCGATGGCCTGGGCATGCACCTTGGCCGGGTGGGGCATCATGGTATGGCGGGCCAGGTCTTCGCTCCGGGTGAACACCAGTATATGGATCCGTTGTTGCCCCGGCATGGGCGTCAACCTGATGCTGCCTGCCAGCCGGTTGTCCAGCAGCAGCCGGCCGGAGGCGAAGGGAAAGGCGTCGGCGGGATAGAAGGCGGCGGGCCGCAGCTGTTCATCCAGCACCAGCACATTGGGGGCGAAGACCTGATTGTGCTCGTTCACCAGGCTGTGCAGGGTGAGCTCCAGGGTGCCCCGGTCGGCGGGCAGGGTGAAGGCCGCGACCGGCCCTTCGCCCAGTCCGGTGTCGAGCCGGGGGCCGGCGTCATCGAGCACGAGGGTTTCGGTGACCGGTGGGTTCAGTGGCTGCCATTGCAGGGCGGCAAGCTGCTGCTGGCCGATGGCAGGCACTTCCTGGCGTCCGTCGGCCGTTGCCGGGGGCTGGACGGCCAGCATGGTGCCGAACAGGCACAGTGCCGTCAGGGTCTTGTTCATAAAGGTGCTCCTTTGTGCTGTGGTCATGCCCGCGAAGGCGGGCATCCAGTGCCTGCCTTCATGGACTCCCGCCTTCGCGGGAGTGACGACGGAGTAACAGGGGCAGGAATTTCCCGCTACGGCAAAGCGGAATAAAACCCGGCCAATCGCCGAACAGGCCGGCCCCGAGGCCGGCCCGGGCCATTACCACCAGGCTTCCATCTGCACGCCGAAGGTCACTTCGCCGTCGTTCGCCTCCGGGGTGCCGGCGCGGTCCCCCCACTTGTCGTTCCAGTCGGCGTAGGTGGCGAACAGGCGGATGGCCGGGCGGGCCCAGATGCTGTCGCCGGCCTGCCACTGCTGGGCCAGGGTGTATTTCATCTGATCGTTGCGCTTGCCGCTGGCCTGGTCCTTGACGTTGTCATAGCCCAGTTCGAGCAGGGTGCTCATGGTGTTGCTCCACTTGTACATGGGGCGCACGCCCGCCGAGTACCAAGTGCTGCCGTTGTTGTTGTCCAGATCGATATCCTGGTACAGGGCCACGTACATCAGCTCCCAGTCGCTGGCGGGCTGTACCACACCGTGGTTGATCAGGCGTAGCATGTTGCCGTGGTTGCTGGTGCTGGCACCTTGTGAGTGGCCTGAATTCCAGGAGGTCATGGAATCGGTGGCGTATTGCGCCACGAACTTGTTGAAGCCGCCGAAGAAGTTGCCCTGGGTGTGCTGGGCGGTAAGCATGTAGCCGTCCTTGGTGGCGTCCGGATGCAGAGAGGCATCGTGTTTGGTGCCGGCGCGACCGTAGCCCAGGCCCAGTTCCAGGTTGCCGTCTTGGTTGGTCTGCAGGCCGGCCAGGCGGATATCGAAGACGTTGTTGTAGGCATTGTCATCGCTCCCGAAGCCGGCGGCGCCGCCTTCCTCGGTGTTGCGGGTGACCGCCAGCGACAGCTTGCCGAAGCCGAGGTCGACGTTTTCCAGGCCGGCGCCGGGGCCGGAGATATCCCAGTAGTAGAAATCGAGCATGTGCACGTCATGACGCTGATAGAAGCGCTTGCCCGCCCACAGGGTGGCGCCCGGCAGGGCGTCGAAGACGTTGCGGGCCTGGACGTTGACCTCTCGGAAGGCAGGCTCGACCTGTTCCCAGTCGTTCTGCTGAGAAATGGCGTAGGCCAGGTTGGTGTCGAAGTAGAAGCTCTTGCCACCCTCGGCCCACAATTCCTTGCCCAGCTTCAGTTCGGCGTAGGTTTCGCACTCGTTGCCGAGGCGGTACTTGGCAGCGGCACCGGTGGCGGCGAAGCACTCTTGATCACCGCCGCCGCTGGTCCAGCCGATACCGGAACGGGCATAGCCACTAAAATCCACCGCCATGGCCTGGGTGGCCATGACTGCCGCCGCCACGGCGGAGGCAGTGGGAAGTAAACGCCATTTGTTCATTTGAGTTCTCCTTGTTGGCCTGGTGCAGGGACCATTCCCTGGTCGGCCTTGCTTGATTAAAAAGGTCGGTTGTATCGGTGCCCGGTCAGACGCCGGGCTCGGGGTGCAGCCGGCGGCAGGCCCGGCCGTCTTCGTGGAACAGGTGGCAGCGCTCGGGCGCAATGCCTATCTCCAGCAATTGACCTTCCTCCACCAGTTGCACGTCGTTGTGCCGGTAAATCAGGTTGCATTTGAGGGCGGGGATGCGGACGTGCATCTGGGTTTCGTTGCCCAGTTGCTCCACCACCTGTACTTCGCCGCTAAGGCGGACCGATGCCTGTTCGGCGGGCAGCAGGTGTTCGGGACGGATGCCGAGCGACATATTGGCGCCCTCCTGCACGGCGCGACCGTCCACCGGGATCCAGAAGCGGGTGTCGTTGGTACTTATCTCCACTCGCCCGGCCTCGGCGGCGGTCACCTTCACCGGCAGGAAGTTCATCTTGGGCGAGCCGATAAAGCCGGCGACGAAGCGGTTGGCGGGGTAGTGGTAGAGTTCGAGCGGCCTGCCCACCTGGGCCACCCGGCCTGCGTCCAGCACCACTATCTTGTCGGCCAGGGTCATGGCTTCTACCTGATCGTGGGTGACGTAGATCATGGTGCTCTTGAGCCGCTTGTGCAGGCGGGCGATTTCAATGCGCATCTGCACCCGCAGGCCGGCGTCCAGGTTGGACAGCGGCTCGTCGAGCAGGAACACCCGGGGTTCCGCCACCAGGGTGCGGCCGATGGCCACCCGCTGGCGCTGGCCGCCGGACAGTTCCTTGGGGCGGCGCTCCAGCAGGTGGGCCAGTTGCAGGATCTCGGCAGCGTGGTTGACCCGTTGCCGGATTTCTGCCTTGGGCGTACCGGCCAGCTTGAGTCCGAACGACATGTTGTCGGCCACCGACAGGTGCGGGTAGAGGGCGTAGGACTGGAATACCATGCCCACGCCCCGCTCCGAGGGCTGCACCTCGTTCATGCGGGTTTCACCGATCTGCAGTTCCCCCGAGGTGATATCTTCCAGCCCGGCGATCATGCGCAGCAGGGTGGACTTGCCGCAACCGGACGGGCCTACGAACACCACGAACTCGCCATCGTGGATCTCCAGGTTGATATCCCTGGAGATATGGACGTCTCCATATGATTTGCACACCTTGTGCAGGGTGACATTGGCCATGAATTACTCCTGTTCCTTGGGCGTGACGATGGCGGCGGCGAAGCCGCCAAGGCTCAATTGATGGTCATCGCTCAGCGTGGCCTGGCCGAGAGTCAGCTCCGTTTGCCAGCCGTCCGGCAGCGGGGGCAGATGATGGCGCTGGCGATAGGGCAGCAGGTTGAGCACGACGGTCTGCGGCGGCTGTTCTCCCTCCAGCCGTACCCACAGCAGGCCGTCGTGCAGGCCGGTCGCGCCGATCCGGCCATCGGCCACCAGCGGCTGCCGGCGGCGCCATTGCAGCAGCCGGCGGCATTGGTTGAGGGGGGACTCGGACTCCTGCTCCTGGCGGCTGACGGCCATGGCCCTGTGTTCGGCGGCGACCCGCCGCTGCATGGGATGGGACGGTTGCTCAGGATACTCGACCCAGGGCAGGGGGCTGCGGTTGCCCCTGGTATCCGCCAGTTCGGCGGCGTGGGGCAGGCCCAGCTCTTCTCCCTGCCACAGGCTGACGGGGCCGGGCAGGCAGGCCAGCAGCGCCAGGTAGGGCAGGGCGACCTTGAGATCGCCACCGCCGCAGCGGCTGACCACCCGGGCCAGATCCTGGCCGCCGGTGGCCCAGATCACCGCTCCGCCCTGCGCCCGTTTTTCCAGCCAGTGAGTCAGCCCGACGGGACCGTGATCGACCAGGGTGCACAGGGGCAGGATCTGCCCTTGTGGCCAGGAGCGGTAGTGCCGGTTCTCTTCCAGCCAGAGTGATAATCCCGCCTGTTGCAGCTGATCCGCGAACGCCTGCCAATATCCCTCCGCAAGACCACGCCGGTCATGCCGGGTCAGTACCAACCCATCCACCCCCAGTCGGGTAAAATAATCCAGTTGTTGCAACACCCCGGCCAGATCGCCCCGACCGTCGCCGTCACCGTCGAAGAAGTGGGCGCTGTCCACGCGATACAGGGTCGCGTTACGGGGCAGACTGGAAGATCGGGCATCGAATGTCATTCGGACTTGGCTCACGGGGTTATTGTCATTGGGCTCATCATGCCCGCAGGCAAAGGGGGTGAAATCCTCCGTCCGGGCAAATTTTAGCGGGGGAGGAGGGGGGAGGAGGAGAAATGGCGCTTGGGGGGAGGGGGACGGGCTGGGTGGGGCGGCAAGTGTTTTTTTGGCGCTGTTTTTGTGAGCCGGTTAACGATAACGGATGTTTCCGATGTGCGTCGGATCACATAACCGGCGGGTCTGTGACTTCGCTCACGTTTGGCGACCGGGGGGCGTAGTGGGGAGGAGGATGCCGGGGCCGTCCGGGCGGCGGAAGATGCGGATAACCGGAATCCGTCATGCCCGGCGCGGCGGTTTTCGCTTTTACCCCCTCACGGATAAGGATATGAACTATGGAAAAAGCAATGGGTAAGGTCGCCCTCGGTGTTTTGACCGGTCTGATGATGTCATCCTCTGCCCTCGCCGCCATCGAAGAAGGGCGGTTGCTGATCTGGATTAACGGCGACAAAGGCTACAACGGCCTGGCCGAGGTGGGGCAGTGGTTCGAGCAGGAAACCGGGGTGCCAGTGCGGGTGGAGCATCCGGCCCAGTTGGAAGAGCAGTATCCGAAAGTCGCCGCCTCCGGTGACGGCCCCGACATTATCTTCTGGGCCCACGACCGCTTCGGTGGCTACGCCCAGTCCGGCCTGCTGGCCGAGATCAACCCCAGCCAGGAGCTTCGCAACAAGCTGCACGACTTTACCTGGGACGCGGTGAAGTTCGACGGCAAATATATCGGCTACCCGGTGGCGGTGGAGGCCCTGTCGCTCATCTACAACAAGGATCTGCTGCCCGAGCCCCCCGCCAGCTGGGAGGAAGTCCCGGAGCTGGATACCCAACTTCGTGCCCAGGGCAAGTCGGCCATCATGTGGAACCTGCAGGAGCCCTACTTCACCTGGCCGATGCTCGCCGCCGACGGGGGTTACGCCTTCCGTTTCAACGGCGAGCGCTACGATCCCAAAGACGTGGGCGTGAACAACGAAGGCGCCCGGCGCGGCCTGCAAACATTGGTGGATCTGGTCAACAACAAGCATATCTCCGCCGATGTCGACTATTCCATCGCCGAGGCGGCCTTCAACAAGGGCGAAACCGCCATGACCATCAATGGTCCCTGGGCCTGGGGCAATATCGACAAGGCCGGTATCAACTACGGGGTGACCACCCTGCCCACCCTCAACGGCAACCCCTCCAAGCCCTTTACCGGTATTCTCAGCGCCGGCATCAACGCGGCCAGCCCCAACAAGGAGCTGGCGGTGGAGTTCCTGGAAAACTTCCTGCTGACCGACGAGGGACTGGACAAGGTCAACAGCGACAAGCCGCTGGGTGCCGTGGCCCTGCGCTCCTACCAGAAGAAGCTGTCCAGCGATCCACGGATCAGCGCCACCATGGAGAACGCCATGAACGGTGAAATCATGCCGAACATCCCGGAAATGGCCGGCTTCTGGTATGCCGAACGCAGCGCCATCCTGAACGCCATCAATGGCCGCCAGCAGGTGAAGGCCGCGCTCGACGACGCCGCCGCCCGGATCACCAAGTAAGGAAGATCCGGCACTCGGGGGCAAGCGCCGACAACGTGCGTCATTCCCGCGAAGGCGGGCATCCAGGAACGGCGGCCCCGACAAGTGCATATTTTGAATTGAACGGGCACGCCGCCCAAGCATATCAACAGAGCAGCATCATGCAGTTATCAGAAACGACCACCCTTCCCCTTAAATCCCCGGCGTGGCCGCCGTTGTCCGCTTGGCTGAAGTGGCTGTGCATCGGGGGCATCGGCCTTGTTAACGCCTGGCTGGTGATACTGATGTACGCCCAGGGGGAGACCCTCTTCGCCATGCTGACCCTGGTGCTGGTGGGCAGCGGCCTTTATATCTTCGCCAACCGGCGCAGCTATTCCTGGCGCTATATCTACCCGGGGCTGGCGGGCATGGGCCTGTTCGTGCTGTTTCCGCTGCTGTGCACCATCGGCATCGCCTTTACCAATTACAGCGGCAAGAACCAGCTTACCCTGGAGCGGGTACAGCAGGTGCTGCAACAGCAACGCTTTCAGAGCGGCAGGGATATGGGCTTCGTCCTCCACCAGGAGGACGGGGATCGGTGGCGCCTGTGGCTGAGTGACGACGATAGTGGTGATGCCTACCTGAGCGACGCCTTCACCCTGGCGACACCGCCGACGGCGCCACTGAGCGCGAGCCCGGCCCGCGAGGCGCCGGCCGGCGAGGTGGCCCCCCTGCGGGTGATCACCCAGAACCGGGCCGCGCTGGCCGCGCTGGCGGTGGCCCTGCCCGACGGTGAACTGCTCACCATGAGCTCGCTGCGCCGCTTTGCCGCGAGCGAACCCGTGTATGTGCCGCAAGACGATCTGGTGCTGCTCAACCAGCGCAGCGGAGAGCGGCTGGCGCCCAACTTCGACACCGGTTTTTACCAGCCCATCGACGATGGGGGCAACTTTGTGGGCGAGCCGGTCAGCCCCGGCTTTACCGTGGTGATCGGCTGGGATAACTTCCTGCGGGTGATCCAGGACAAAGGCATCCAGGGGCCCTTTATCTCCATCTTCATCTGGACGGTGCTGTTCTCCGGGCTCACCGTGCTCTTGACCCTGGCGGTGGGCATGGTGCTGGCCTGCCTGGTGCAATGGGAACCGCTCCGGGGCAAGGGCACCTACCGGTTGCTGCTGATCCTGCCCTATGCGGTACCGGCCTTTATTTCCATCCTGATCTTCAAGGGCCTGTTCAACCAGAGTTTCGGCGAGATCAACATGCTGCTTTCGGGCCTGTTCGGCCTCAGTCCCAACTGGTTCACCGATCCCCTGCTGGCCAGGAGCATGCTGGTCATCGTCAATACCTGGCTGGGCTATCCCTACATGATGATACTGTGCATGGGGCTGCTGAAGGCCATTCCCGAGGATTTGTACGAAGCCTCGGCCATGGACGGCGCCGGCCCGCTGGACAACTTCCTGCGCATTACCCTGCCGCTGTTGCTGAGGCCGCTCACGCCCCTGTTGATTGCCAGCTTCGCCTTCAACTTCAACAACTTCGTCCTGATCCAGCTGTTGACCAACGGCCGTCCGGACATGATAGGCACCACCACCCCCGCCGGCTATACCGACCTGCTGGTGAGCTACACCTACCGCATCGCCTTCGAGGGCTCGGGTACCCAGGACTTCGGCCTGGCCGCCGCCATCGCCACCCTGATCTTCCTGCTGGTGGGCGCCCTGGCCGTGCTCAATATCAAGGCCAGCAAACTGGAACTAAGCGAGAAATAACCCAAGGAGCAATACCATGGCTATGGTAAGACCAAAATCGATGCGTTACCGGGTATGGGCCGCCCACGCGGGGCTTATCGCCTTTTGCGCCCTCATCATGTTTCCGTTGCTGGTGGTGGTGGCCATTTCCTTTCGTAGCGGCAACTACGCCACCGGCGAGCTTATTCCCAGCAACCCTTCGCTGGAACACTGGAAGCTGGCGCTCGGCATCGCCGTCAGCAACCCGGACGGCAGCCTGACGCAGCCGCCCTTTCCGGTGCTGCTGTGGCTGTGGAACTCGGTGAAGATCGCCGTTATCACCGCGCTCGGCATCGTGGCCCTGTCCACCACCTGCGCCTACGCCTTTGCCCGGCTGCGGTTTCGCGGCAAGGAAAGCCTGCTCAAGGCCATGCTGATCTTCCAGATGTTTCCGGCGGTACTGTCGCTGGTGGCCCTCTATGCCCTGTTCGACCGTATCGGTGTCTATATCCCCTTCCTGGGGCTCAATACCCACGGCGGGGTGATCTTCGCCTACCTGGGCGGCATTGCCCTGCACGTGTGGACCATCAAGGGCTATTTCGAGACCATAGACCGCTCCCTGGAGGAAGCGGCGGCCCTGGACGGCGCCACGCCCTGGCAGGCGTTCCGGCTGGTGCTGCTGCCGCTGTCGGTGCCCATTCTGGCGGTGGTGTTCATCCTTTCCTTTATCGCCGCCATCACCGAAGTGCCGGTGGCTTCGCTGCTGCTGCGCAACGTAGAGAACTACACCCTGGCGGTGGGCATGCAGCAGTACCTCTATCCCCAGAACTATCTGTGGGGTGACTTCGCCGCCGCCGCCGTGCTGTCTGCCATTCCCATCACGGCGATGTTTCTGCTGGCCCAGCGCTGGCTGGTGGGCGGCCTCACCGCCGGTGGTGTGAAGGGGTAGAGGGCTCCGCCGCTCCCCCTGGCGCGGAGGGTCTGCTTACTTAGCTGAACCCAATCGCTGCCAGTTGTGATCTACGATTCGGAACAGTTATTTATATTGATACAGCGGTAATTGTATCGATTCTTGCAAGGCCGAATATCGCCCGATATTCGACTGTGAGAGTGATGGCAATTACCGCTTTTTTATTTGGCCATTAACCAGGGAGGGTTTTTAACAGTTGTACATTCGATAACCGTAGTTTGTTTATATTTCAAAATTAAGGGAATGATATGAAAGTAAATAAAGGCTTATCTGCCGGACTGGTTCTGTTCGGCAGTATGGTTGGCGCGGCGCCCAGTGTCGCGGCTGAGGTACCAAGGACAGCGTTTGTTCATTTGTTTGAGTGGAGCTGGCAGGATATTGCCCAGGAATGTGAAGAGTTTCTTGGCCCCAAGGGTTTTGCCGCCGTACAGGTTTCACCGCCCAATAAAACCATCGATAATCCTGCCTGGTGGTCGCGCTACCAGCCAGTCAGTTATGCCTTCGAAAGCCGCAGCGGCAACCGGGCACAGTTTGCCGACATGGTCCAGCGCTGCAAGGCGGCCGGCGTCGATATTTATGTGGATGCGGTGATTAACCATATGGCAGCCTGGGACCGTGATTTCCCCGAAGTACCTTATGGGCCCAATGACTTCAATAACTGTACCGACGACATTGATTACTCGAATCGCTGGTCCGTGCAAAACTGTGATTTAGTAGGGCTTAATGATTTAAAAACCAGTTCTGAATATGTTCGGAATAAAATCGCCGACTACATGAACGATGCGATCAGCATGGGGGTTGCCGGCTTCCGTATCGATGCGGCCAAGCATATGCCCCATGAAGACGTCGCCGCCATTATCGGCAAGCTGAACGGCAATCCGTATATCTTCCAGGAAGTCATCGGCGCGGCGAACGAGCCGGTCGAGACGAGTGAATATACCTATATCGGCGACGTGACCGAATTCAACTTTGCCCGCACCCTGGGGCCCAGGTTCAAGCATGGCGGCATCAAGGATCTGCAGGGCATCGGCTCCTGGAACGGCTGGTTGTCGAGCGATAAGGCGGTCACCTTTGCCAACAACCATGATGAAGAGCGCCACAACCCGAACCAGGTGCTCAGCTTCCAGGACTTCGGCGATCTCTACTTCCTGGGTAATGTGTTTACCTTCGCCTACCCTTACGGCTATCCGAAGGTCATGTCCGGCTATTTCTTCAATCACTTTGATGATGCCCCTCCGGCGACCGGGGTCCATTCCGGCAACGCCTGCGGCTTTGACGGTGGCGACTGGGTTTGCGAGCACCGCTGGCGCGGGATCGCCAACATGGTGGCGTTCCGCAACCATACCGCGGCCGAATGGCGGGTGACCGACTGGTGGGATGACGGTTACAACCAGATCGCCTTTGGTCGTGGCGGCCTGGGTTTTGTGGTCATCAACCGGGACGACAACAAAGGGATAAACCAGGGCTTCGCCACCGGCATGCCGGGAGGCGAATACTGCGACATCATCGCCGGCAACTTCGATGAAGCAAGTGGCACCTGCGACGGCCCGACCGTTCTCGTGGACGGCTCGGGTAACGCACACTTTACCGTGCCATCCCATCAGGCCGCGGCGATCCATATCGGCGCCAAGGTCGGGGACGTGGTGACCCCGCCGCCTGGCGACCATACCCAGGTGTGCTATGACAATGCCGCCAACTTCGCCAATCCCTATGTCCACTTCTGGGATGTCGAGGCCGCAGCGCCGGTAGCTAACGCCACCTGGCCCGGACAGGCGATGAACCAGGACGGCGACGTCTACTGCCATGACTTTGGCGTGGCGCTGTCGTCGCTCAATGTCATCTTCAGCGATCAGGGCAGCAACCAGAGTGCGGATCTGACCGCAACCAGCCCCGGGTTGTGCCATCAGAATGGGGCATGGACGGCGCTCGCCGACTGCAAGGGCGAGCCCGAGTCTGGTGGAGATGAAACCTGGTACCTGCGCGGCACCGCCAACGGATGGGGGCTGACCGAGCTGGATTATGATGCCCAGAGTGGCCTGTACACCACCACCGTTTCCTTTAACGGCGAGGAATCGCCCGCCAGGTTCAAGGTGGATGATGGCAGCTGGACCGAGTCTTATCCGGCAGCGGACTATCAGGTGGGCGACCATGCCACCTACCTGGTCCGTTTCAACAGCGATACCAAAGACATTACTGTGACCCAGCAGTAAGGTGGATAACTGCACGGCCTCCTTCGGCCCGGCTGTTCCGGGGGCCGTGCAGCTTACCGACCCTTTCCCTCAAGACCTTCCCCTGATGAAATGAACCGGAGCAGAATCAAATGATGCGCCTTCCAGGATGCAAATATCTGGCATTTACCGTTGCCCTACTGGGGCTGGCGGGCTGTCAGCAACAGTACGGCGGATGGCAGGATGCGCCGGCACCGGCGCACGAGCAGCTCGAGCAGCTCGCCTCTGTTATCGCCGGTACCAAATATCTGAAAGACCACTGTCATCGCAGCGACCTGCCCGGTGAAGAGGCAGTGAACCAGGTAGCGCACCGCCTGGCCCGGCAACGGGGTTGGGATACCCTGGCTTACGGTGGCCTGGCGGCACGGAGTGAGAACCTCTATCAGCGCCTGACGGAAGACAGTACGCCGGAACAGGTAAAGTGCGGGACCTTCAACGAGCAACTGGCGCCCTTTATCGCCGCATTGCACGGCAAGAGCGGAACCTGAGCCATTATCGGGTTGGCTCCAAAAAGGAGGGGGCGAATAGCGTCGCCCCCTGATCATCAATGGCTTGTCGACTGGGCGCCAGTACGCCCGCCCTGCATTATTTACTGCTGACCGGCAAGCCCTCGCCTTGCGCGGCATCTTGCGCTTTTACCAACAACGCCACCGACCAGGCCGGTACCGTTACGCTGCCATCAGTGGCAATGTCGATGCCGGCGGCCAGTGAGCCATCGCCCAGCGCCTGTTGAATGGCGCTCAGTTGCAGAGACTGACCGGCAAAGTCGTCGATGCGGCGCGCCTCTGGTGCGGCATTGATCACCACCACCAGGGCATCCGCCTGCGGGTCGAGCTCGTCGCCGCCGTGGATGCCGTCATCGATGGTCATAACAAGCAGACCCAGTTGCTGGTCGACGCCGGTGTTGCGGAAGTCGACGCGCTGCATCACTTCTCTGCCGCTGCCGAGCGTCAGCAGTGGCGAGGAGTGGCGCAGCCGGAGCAGCTCGTGATAAAAGCCCAGCATGCGGCTGATCTCCGCTGGGCCCGGAGCGGGGACGGCGTCTTTCACACTGTCGATCACCGCGTAGTTGGCACCGTCGTCGCCGATGTTCGGCATGCCGACATTGGCGTTGTTGTCCTGGTAGCCGTAATCCATGCGGTTGAACCAGTCGCCGGAGTCGTAGGAATCGCGGGTAAAGGACTTCGAGCGCAGCAGTTCGGAGCCTTGCTGATCGAATGCCAGGCCCTGGCCCAGCAGTGTGGTCGCCAGGGA
Organism: Zobellella sp. DQSA1; assembly: GCF_041950555.1. Classification (GTDB taxonomy): domain Bacteria; phylum Pseudomonadota; class Gammaproteobacteria; order Enterobacterales; family Aeromonadaceae; genus Oceanimonas. The sequence continues at coordinate 2,330,694 of NZ_CP169531.1, read as the reverse complement.
GACCGCCTGCATCCGTACCCGGTCGTCGAGAGACGCCTCGCGCGCGGCCTTGTAGGCTATCATGTCCCACAGCGTCTGGTTGTCGTGCTTGGAAACGTAGTTGATTACCTCGGACGGATCGGCGGCATAGCCGGCGATGGCGCAGTTGTAGTCTATCTCGCTGCCTTTTTTCACCGCGCCGTCCTTGTCGATCATCACATAGTCGGCCAGGTTGCCGGCCATGCCGAGACGGGTGAGATCGGCCAGGTGGCGCACCATGTCGTCATCCTGGGTGCTGGTTTCGTTGGCCAGCACACCGGCGCCGTTGCCGAGCCCCTGGTTGTAGCGCAGGGATTCGCCGGAGTCGAAGGGGCCGCCGCCACGGACCGCATCGCGCAGGCGATCGGAGAAAGTTCCGATACCGGTGCCCTTCAGGGTGATCTGGGAGGCGATGTCGAAACGGTCCTCCTGGCCCGAGTTCCAGCCTTCACCGAAGAAGTAGGCGTTGGGATCGACGGCTTTCACTTTTTCGTAGGCCGCCAGTATCTGCGCTTTCGGGTGGTAGCCCATCAGATCGAAGCGGAAAACGTCGATCTTGTAGTCCCGGCTCCAGACCAGCAGGGAGTCTTCTATCATCTTGGCGAACATGCGGTGTTCGGGGGTGCTGTCAGAACAGCAGGTGGCGGTTTCGACACTGCCGGTCTGCTCGTTCAGCCGCTGATAATACCAGGGCACGATTTTATCCAGTACGGAAGTGCGGTCGCTCGGGCCGGCGGCATTGGTGTGGTTGTACACCACATCCATGATGACGTTCATCCCCAGATCCTGCTTGATGCTCTGCACCATGGTCCGGAACTCCTTGATGCGCTGGCTGCCCTCGGCATCGGTCGCATAGGAGCCTTCCGGCACCGTGTAGTGGAAGGGATCATACCCCCAGTTGTAGGAGTCGGTTTGCGCCACCAGGTGGTTGAACGCCTGCACCTGCGGGTTGTCCGAGCTGTCGTCACGCTTGAGCTCCTCCAGCAGCTCGCCGATAGTCATCGCGCTGTCGCAATAACCGGCGAACTCGCTGTGGGCGACCGCGCCGTTGACCTCGCACAGGCGGCTGACCGGATGGTGCAGATCCGCCACCCTGTCGGCAAATTCGTTCACCGTGGCCAAATCGAAGATCGGCAGCAGTTCGAGGTGGGTCACGCCCGACTCGCCGAGCGCCTTCAGGTGCCGGACCATGTTGCTGTCGGACTCGGTCAGAGCCAGGTATTTACCCCGCAGGGGCTCCGACACGCTGTCATCCCAGGCCGACAGATCACGGATATGGGCTTCGTAGATGGTCATGCGGGCGATGTCCGCCTTGGTGCCCTGTGGCTGCGGAGCCTCCAGGCTGTCCCAGCCTTCCGGCTTCAGCCGGCTGTCGTTCAAATCGACCACCTGGCTGTATTCCGAATTGGTCGACAGGCTGTAGGAGTAGGGATCCGTCACTTCATACTGCTCGACCTGGCGAGACATCGGGTGATAGACGTTCAGCGCATAGCGATAGAAGGCGCCGTCAAGCTCGCGGCCTCCCTGGTAGTGCCAGGCGCCGGACTGTGCATCACGGGTCATCGGCTTGCTGGCGGTCACCTGCTTGTCGGCGTTGTACAGCACCAGTTCAACCTGCTGGGCGGTCGGTGCCCACAGACGGAAGTCCACGCCGGAGCCGCTCACCTGCGCCCCGTAGCTCAGTTTTTCCGCCTCGTCGGCGAAGCGGTCGTCCAGCACGCCCGCCGTCTGCACCAGGGTGGCGGAGAGCAGGATACCGTCTTCATCGGTCGCGAGGGCCACCGTTTCGCCGCTCAGCAGCTCATCCACATCGGCGCCATCCGGCAGTGTAAAGGCCGCATAGTTGGCCAGGTGCGGAAAGCGGGCGGCGGTTTCCTGACTGATGCTGCCCGGGGTGAGCGGCAGGTAGGCGTCGGTGAACTTCCCCTCACCGTCCGCGCCGATATTGCCGCTGTGGCTGTAATACAACCGCACTATGGGCTTGTCTGCGCCTTCGGGCCATAACAGGGTGTTCTGGTCCACCCAGTGGGCCTGGGCCTGGGCAACGCCGAAGGCCGCGCGGAAAATGTCGGCTCGGCTGGCATAGAGCGTGCTGTTGCCGGCGATAACGGAAACGGTGCGATTGGGAAAATCGGCAAACGACAACCGCATGTCGGTATCAATCAGCTTGTCGGTACCGTCGCGCAGAATGAAATTGATGCAGCCGGTGGTTTTTGCCAGCGACACGACCCAGTAGGGCCCGTACTCATCGCTGCCGGTCGGGGTGACGCTGGTGTCATTCCAGTCGCCCGAAGGATTATCGAGCGCATCGCAATGTTCATTGTTCCACAGGAACAGGTTCTTGGTGCCGTGATCCGCGCCGGCATCGCCGGCGAGGGCGACGTCCACCAGGTGGATCACGGCCTGGTTGTCTCCCGCCACCATTGCCTCACCGGGGAGTGCCAATGCAGGTAATCGGGCGACAGGCCCCTGACTGGTAGCGTCCGGTGTGGGGAGAGGGGAGGTTGATGGCGGTGGGTTTGAACCGTCACAGCCACCGAGCAGCGCCAGCGAACTGGCGAACAGAATGGAACAGGTACTGTTCTTCATAACTAAATCCATGTCAAAGGGTTGGAGTTTAAATAGATAGTAAAATGATTTTTATCAGAACCGGATGTGGATGGGTCCGGGTGTTAATATTTCTTTTCTTTGTAGGTCAGGCATCCTCCTGTATGGGGGTGGGCTATTATCATAACAGGGAGTAGATACAATTATTTTAAGGATGATCTCTCGGGCGTAGATACGGGTTAGATTGAATGTTAATGGGGTGTAGTTGTGTGAAAGTAAAAAATAAATATGAATAATGTCACATATCCAAAGTTGGGCATTGTTAAGGGGTGTGTTGTCGGTGAAATATATTGCATAGTGTTTGGGATGCTGGAGTGTCATATCAGGGTGTAGAAATGCGAGTGGTAATAATATAATTATGTGGTTCCCAACATGCGGTTCTCGTCAATGATATTCACCAATCGGGATGCTGTTCGGATTATATTGTCACCCGGCAGTTTGTTGATTGTATTACTTTTGCTTATCTGCAATCAGTTGGCGCAGCTTACCTGGCGAATCTGGTTGCCGGCGGAGACGTATCATTATTCCGTATCCGCAATTGCAGAGAAAGAAAACAACGCCGGGGAGCATGGTGCGCTCTCTTCTCTGCTGACCCTGTTCGGCACCGCAGCGGACACGCCGCCCTCGGCGGCTTCATCCGCCGCGGAACAGTTGCATGATGCGCCAGTGTCTTTATTGAATTTTCACGTTACCGGCATTGTTGCCAGCCCAGTCGCTGCCCTTTCCATCGCCATCGTCGCGCAAGGCAACCGGCAATACAGCCTGGGCGTCGGCGACACCCTCCCTGGCCACAATGCCAGCATTTCGGCGATTTTTGCCGATCGCGTGGTTATCTCTTATCAGGGAAAGTATGAAACGCTGCCGCTGTTCAGCGACAGGGTAAAAACGGCTCCGGTTGCGGCTCCGCGTGGCGCAGATAAACCGTCGGCCCAGTCAGACCCGGAGCAGCCGCTGGCCCGGTTGAAAGAAGACCTGCTGAAGCAGGTAAAGAAACAGCCGCAAACCATTCTCGGTTATCTGAACATAGCGCCGGTGATGGAGGAGGACAGGCTGGTTGGTTATCGCCTGAACCCGGGAAAACAGGGAGCGCTGTTCCAGCGCGCCGGATTACGGCCGAACGATCTGGCCGTGTCTTTCAATGGCCTGGATCTACGGGACGGGCAACAGGCACAGCGTGCTTTAAAGCAGTTGCCGGAACTCGATGCCGTCAACCTGACCGTTGAACGTGAAGGCCAGCTGCATGATATCTATTTCTCTCTTGGAGATGACTAAGTTGTTTAACGGAACCCTCACGAAGCGCGGTGCGGCATGGCTGTTGGCGGTTTGTCTGTACGGCGCGGTGCCGGGCTGGAGCGCCGAGTTCTCCGCCAACTTCCAGGGCACGGACATTCAAGAGTTTATTAATACCGTCAGCAAGAACCTGAATAAAACGGTGATCATCGATCCCGCCGTGCGCGGCGCCATTACGGTGCGCAGTTACGACACCATGGATGGAGCACAGTACTACCAGTTCTTTCTCAGCGTGCTGGATGTCTACGGCTTTGCGGTGGTGGACATGGACAACGGCCTACTGAAGGTGGTGCGCTCGCAGGACGCGAAAACGGCGGCGGGCCCGGTGGCCAGCGCGGCGGCCCCCGGTGTGGGGGACGAAGTGGTGACGCGGGTGGTGCCGGTGCACAACGTCGCGGCCCGCGATCTGGCGCCGCTGCTGCGCCAGCTCAACGACAACGCCGGCGCCGGCAGTGTCACGCATTATGAGTCGTCCAATGTCCTGCTGATGACCGGCCGGGCGGCGGTGGTAAAGCGCCTGATGGCGATCGTCGATCAGGTAGACAAGGTAGGCGATCGCCAGGTGGTGACGATTCCGCTGGCCTATGCCTCGGCGGCGGAGGTGGTGAAACTGGTGACGGAGTTGACCAGGGAGGACGGGAAAACCGCGCTGCCCACCCAGATGACCGCCAGCCTGGTGGCGGATGAACGCACCAACTCGGTGCTGGTCAGCGGTGAACCCAATTCGCGGCAGCGGGTTATCGCGATAATCAAGCAACTGGATCGTGAACAGGCGGCGCAGGGCAGCACCAAGGTGATCTATCTGCAATATGCCAAGGCCAGCGATCTGGTCGAGGTACTGACCGGGATCGGCGACAGCATCCAGGGCGAACAGACACCGCCGGGCCAGCCCGCGCTCTCGCGGCGCAAGGACATTACCATCAGGGCCCATGATCAGACCAACTCGCTGATCCTGACGGCGGCGCCCGATGTGCTGCGGGATCTGGAGCAGGTGATAGCTCAACTGGACATTCGCCGGGCACAGGTGCTGGTGGAGGCGATTATCGCGGAAGTACAGGATGCCGACGGCCTGAACCTGGGCATTCAATGGGTGAATAAACACGCCGGAGGTACCCAGTTCACCAATACCGGCCTGCCGTTCACCACCGCCATTGCCGGGGTCAAGCAGTTCCGGGAAGACGGTACCGTCGACAGCACGCTCCTGGGCGGTTTCAACGGCATCGCCGCCGGTTTCTTTCAGGGGAACTGGGGAATGCTGCTGACGGCGCTGTCGAGCAACAGCCAGAACGATATTCTCGCCACCCCGAGCATAGTGACGCTCGACAACAAGGAAGCAAGTTTCAATGTCGGCCAGGAGGTCCCGGTGCTGTCCGGCTCGCAGACCACCTCCGGCGACAATATTTTCAACACCGTCGAGCGTAAAACCGTGGGGATCAAGCTGAAGGTGAAGCCGCAGATCAACGAAGGGGATTCCGTGTTGCTGGACATTGAGCAAGAGGTATCCAGCCTGGCGGACGGTGCCTCGAGCCGCAGTGCCGAGCTGGGCGCCACCTTCAATACCCGCACGGTGAACAACGCGGTGCTGGTCAACAGTGGCGAGACGGTCGTGGTTGGCGGGCTACTGGATAAAAGCGTGACCGAGAGTGCCAGCAAGGTGCCCCTGCTCGGCGATGTGCCCTTGCTGGGCTCCCTGTTCCGCTCTTCCAGCAAGCAGGTGTCCAAGCGCAACCTGATGCTGTTTATCCGGCCCACCATCATTCGTGAGCGCGATGATTTTCGTGGCGCCTCGGTCGAAAAATACCGCACCTTCGAACAGGAGCAGAGCCGGCGCGGCGACAACAGCGACGACACCACGCTCACCAACGAAGTGCTGAAACTACCCAACCAAGGCAATGAGCATACCTTCCGCCAGGTCAGTGCGGCGATCGCGGCCTTCCATACGCAGGAGGGACGGTGAACGCGGCCGTCGGTGCCCTGGTGGAATGGCGCCCGCTGCTGTCGTTTGCCTACGCCCGCGCCCAGCAGATCTTGCTGTTGCAGGGTGCCGGCGGCTGCCGCCTGCTGTATGTAGAGCCGCTCGGTGCCGCGGCGCTGCTGGAGGCGCGGCGCGTGGCCGGAGGCCCGCTGGCCATCACCCGGCTCAGCGAGGAAGAGTTTGAAAAACAGTTGGTGCTCGGCTACCAGCGTGACTCGGAAGAGGCGCGGCGGATGATGGAAGACATCGGTAACGAGCTGGACTTTTATGCCCTGGCCGAGGAGTTGCCGGACAGCGACGATCTGCTGGATACCGACGATGATGCACCGATCATTCGCCTGATCAACGCCATGCTGACGGAGGCGATAAAAGAGAAGGCCTCCGATATTCACATCGAGACCTATGAACGCCATTTGCAGATCCGGTTCCGGACCGACGGCGTGCTGCGGGAAATATTGCGGCCCCAGCGCAAGCTGGCGGCATTGCTGGTGTCGCGCATCAAGGTGATGGCGCGTCTCGACATCGCCGAAAAACGCATTCCCCAGGACGGTCGCATGGCGCTGCGCATCGGCGGCAGGGCGGTGGACGTGCGGGTATCCACGCTGCCTTCCCGGTATGGCGAACGGGTGGTGCTGCGCTTGCTGGATAAAAACAGCGTTCAGCTGGACCTGGCCGCGCTGGGGCTGTCGGAACGCCATCGGCAGCGGATCGACAGCCTGATCCGGCGTCCGCACGGCATCATTCTGGTAACCGGGCCCACCGGCTCGGGAAAAAGCACCACCCTGTACGCCGCCTTGCGCCGGCTCAATGCGAGCGAACGCAACATCATGACGGTGGAAGATCCCATTGAATACGAACTGGACGGCATCGGGCAAACCCAGGTGAACACCAAGGTCGACATGACCTTTGCCCGCGGCCTGAGGGCCATTTTGCGCCAGGATCCCGATGTGGTGCTGGTGGGCGAAATCCGTGATGCCGAAACCGCGCAAATCGCGGTACAGGCTTCACTCACCGGCCATCTGGTACTTTCCACCCTGCACACCAACAGCGCACTGGGGGCCTTGTCGCGCCTGCAGGACATGGGTATCGAACCCTTCCTGCTTTCCACCTCGCTGCTGGGGGTGCTGGCGCAGCGCCTGGTTCGCGTATTGTGCCCGGAGTGCCGCCAGCCATACCCGGTGGATGCCCGGCAGGCGCAGCAAATGGGCATCGCCACGGGCACCATGCTGTGGCGCGCCGAGGGCTGCCCCCACTGCAGTTTTACCGGCTATCGCGGCCGTACCGCGATCAATGAATTGCTGCTGATCGATGACCGGGTGCGAACGGCTCTCCACAATGGCGAAGGCGAGCTGGCCATTGCGCGGCAACTGGCGGACGACCATGTCAGCCTGCGCCAGGACGGCCTGGAAAAGGTGCTGGCGGGCGTGACCAGCTGGCAGGAGGTGGTGCGCGTGGCTGAAAACCTGTCCCGGGACGAGGAATAAGATGGCGCTGTTCCACTATCAGGCGCTGGATGAGCACGGCAAGAAGCGCAAAGGCATGCAGGAGGCGGATTCGGCCCGCCACGCGCGCCAGTTGCTGCGCGAGCAGGGGCTGGTCCCGCTCCGGCTCGATGAGGGCGCCGCGCAACGGCAACCGCGCAGTGGACGGCAGCCCCTGTTCCAGCGCCGGATCGCCATGGCGGATCTGGCCTTGCTGACCCGCCAGCTCGCTACCCTGGTCGCCGCCGCGCTGCCACTGGAAGAGGCACTGGACGCGGTGGCCAGGCAAAGTGAAAAAGCGCACCTGCGGGCCCTGCTGGCGTCTATCCGCGCCAAGGTGCTGGAAGGGCATTCACTGGCGGAGGCGATGGGGTGTTATCCCGCCAGTTTTGAACGGCTTTACTGTGCCATGGTCGCGGCGGGGGAAGCCTCCGGGCATCTTGACGGCGTTCTCGGCCGCCTGGCGGATTACATCGAACAACGCCAGCAAATACACAACAGGGTGACGCAGGCGATGATCTATCCCTGTGTCCTGACGCTGGTGGCGGTTGGGGTGGTGGCGGTTTTGCTGTCTGCGGTGGTGCCCAAGGTGGTGGAGCAGTTTGTCCATATGCAGCAGGCGCTGCCGCTTTCCACCCGCATCCTGATGGCGCTCAGCGAGGGGGTGAGTACTTATGGGCCCTGGCTGTTGCTGGCGGCCCTGGTGGGAGTCGTGTGTGTACGCCGGTTGCTGCACCGGGAGGTCTGGCGTATCGCTTTCCACCGCCGCTTGCTGTGGCTGCCGGTGGTTGGTCGCGTTGTCCGCGGCCTGAACACCGCCCGTTATGCCAGAACCCTGAGCATTCTCAACGCCAGCGCCGTGCCTTTGCTGCAGGCGATGCAGATCAGCAGCGACGTACTGGGCAATGATTTTGCGCGGCAGCAGTTGAAAAAGGCGGCGGAGTCGGTGCGCGAAGGGGTCAGCCTGCACCGGGCGCTGGAGCAGACGGGGCTGTTTCCGCCGATGATGCGACACATGATCGCCAGCGGTGAAAACAGCGGCGAGCTGGACAGCATGCTGGTGCGTGCCGCGGATAACCAGGATCGGGAATTCACCGTGCAGATGCAACTGGCGCTGGGGATATTCGAGCCGCTGCTGGTGGTCAGCCTGGCCGGGGTGGTGCTGTTTATCGTGCTGGCGATCCTGCAGCCGATTTTGCAGCTGAATAACCTGATCAGCATGTAACTACCGGTTTGGTTATATCTATTTGTTAATAATGGAGAAAACGATGAAACAGCGTCAACGGGGCTTTACCCTGCTGGAAATCATGGTGGTGATCGTGATCCTGGGCATCCTGGCCAGCCTGGTGGTGCCCAATTTAATGGGCAACAAGGACAGGGCCGATTATCAGAAAGTCGTCAGCGATATCGTGGCGTTGGAAAGCGCACTGGACATGTACCGGCTGGATAACAGCCGCTATCCCACCACCGAGCAAGGGTTGCAGGCGCTGGTCAGGAAGCCCGTGGTCCAGCCGGAACCCCGCAATTATGCAGCGGATGGCTATATCCGCCGTTTGCCGCAGGATCCCTGGGGCGGTGACTACCAACTGCTCAGCCCCGGCCTGCATGGAACCGTGGATATCTTTTCCTATGGGCCGGACGGCATGCCGGATACCGAAGACGATATCGGCAACTGGACCATCGGTAATCAATAGTGCGCCAGGGCGGTTTCACGCTGTTGGAAATGATGCTGGTACTGCTGCTGATCGGCAGTGCGGCGAGCCTGGTGATGATGTCATTTCCCACCGAACCACAGGCCCAGGCGCACCGGCAACTGGCGCGTTTTCAGGCGCAATTGGCATTTGCCATGGAGGAAAGCCGGCAGCACGGGCTGGTATTGGGGATCCTGGTCCGGCCGGAAGGCTGGCGCTTTCGGGTTTTGCGCCAACAGCCGCAAGGCGGCGCGGCGGTGTTGCCGGCCAGTGATCGTTGGCAAGGCTACCTGTGGCAAGAGTGGCGGCCGGGGCGGGCGCATCTGGGTATCCCGGAAGGGCAGGAAGTACGGCTCGAATTGCTGCGTGAGGATCAGAAAACCTGGCCATCGAATGCCGGCACTGCGCCCGACCCCGATATTCTGCTGTTGCCCGGCGGTGAAATCACCACCTTCCGGCTGCACTTTCACGTACAGAATGCCGTGACTCCCGCCTGGTTGCAGGTTGACGGTAACGGCCAGATAACCAGCTCGCAAGACGCCGGAGCACTGTGATGACACGTCACAACGGGATGACCTTGCTGGAGGTGATGGTCGCGTTGATGGTGTTTGCGCTGGTGGGCCTGACGCTGCTGCAGACCACGGCCCAGCAGGCCGGCGCCCTGGGGCACATGGAGGAAAAAATGCTGGCCAACTGGCTGGCGGACAACCAGCAGGCGCAATTGCATCTGGAACAATGGTGGCCGGAAAAGCACTGGACCGGTAAAGAAGTGCAGTTTGCCGGGCGCACCTGGTCGGTGCGCTGGCAGGGCGTGGACACCATGGATAGCCGGTTGCGTGCCCTGGATGTCGAGGTTCGCCGCCAGGAAAACGATCCCGCACCGCTGATAACGCTGCGCAGCTATGTGGTGCGGCCCTGATGCGCCAGCGCGGTTTTACCCTGATCGAAGTGTTGCTGGCGCTGGCGATCTTTGCGGCACTGAGTGCCGGCGCCTTTCAGGTACTGCAGGGGATGGTGCGCAGCGATGAAGTATCCCAGCGCAAGGCGCAACGGCTGATGGAGCTGCATGGAGCCTTCAGCCAGTTGGAGACGGATATTTCCCAGATGATCCCGCGTCTCGGCCGGGGCAACGGGCGGATGCTGCATGCGGCGCGTTATCAGTTGCAAAGCGAAGACTGGGCCGCGTCCTTTACCCGTAGCGGTTGGCACAATCCGCTGGGGCTGCTTCACCGTTCGGAACTGCAAAGCGTGGCTTATCGCCTGCGTCACCACCGGCTGGAGCGCCTGAGCTACCGTCATGTGGATCCGGTGGTGGGGGAAGAGCCACGAATAACCCCGGTGCTGCAGGACGTCACGGCCTTCCGGTTGCGTTTTTTCTCCCGGGGCGGCTGGCATGACCGATGGGACCACGCCTCGCAACTGCCGCGGGCGGTTGAGGTGACGCTTGAACTGCCCGATCTTGGGGAAGTGTCCCGGCTGTTCCTGCTCACCCCGGGAGCGGCGCAGTGAAGGGGCGGCAACGCGGGGTGGCGTTACTGGTGGTGCTGCTGATTGTGGCGCTGATGACGATGCTGGCTATCAATCTCACCGAACGTAGCGGTCGGGCCTATCTGAGTACCGCCGGCCACCTGGCCCGGCAGCAGGCAAAATGGTATGCCCTGGCGGCGGAGGCGATGGCCGGCCAGATGTTGCTGTCGGACGGTCGCGATTCACCAAACAGCACACACCTGGCCCAGCTCTGGGCGCAGGAGGGCCGGCAGTTTCCCGTGGAGGGCGGCGAAATCGGCGGACAAATAACCGATGCCCAGGCTTGCTTCAACCTCAACGCCATCAACCAGGTGGTCAGCTATGTCGACCAGGGCGAGGCGGTGGAAGCCGCCTACCCGGCGCAGGTGTTCCACCATTTGTTGCTGCAACTGGGGGTGGAGGCCGAGCGTGCGGGGTCCGTTACCGACGCCCTGCGCGACTGGGTCGACAACGATGGCGCCCCGCGGGAGAAGGGCGCTGAAGACGAGGCCTACGCCTCGCTGAACCCGCCCTATCTTCCCGCTAACCGGGCGTTGGTTGATGTCAGCGAGCTGCGCATGGTGCTGGGCATCGATACCGCCCTCTACCGGCGCCTGCTGCCTTATGTCTGCGTTTTGCCGCAGCAGGCGCTGCTGATCAACATCAATACCCTGCAACTTTCCCAGGCCGCGCTGCTGTCCGCGTTGTTCCTGAATGAGGTGAGTCGGACAGCGGCGGCGCAATTGCTTGACGAGCGGCCGCGGGAGGGCTGGAGCAGCGTACCGGCCCTCTTGGCGCAGGGGGCGTTGCCGGAGTTGAACAGCGAGGCGGCCAAACAGGTGCTGACGGTGAACAGCCAGTTCTTTTTCGCCCGCATCAGCGTGCGGCTGGCAGACGGTGACTATCACCGGCACAGCCTGCTGCAGCGGGAGGGGAGTCGCATTAACGTCTTACAACGCCATGATGGATTGAGCATGAAGGTGGAACCCTGATGAGCAGTAAACCGAGCGGAGAGCAACTGGTTGTCCGGCTGCCGGCCGATGACTGTCAACCGGTGCTGTGGCTGCATGGCACGGAAAACGGCGACATTGTCGCACAAGGCAGCCTGCAACCGGGGGTGTCCGATCCCGCACTGGCGGCCTTGAGCGTCCGGCTGCCGACGAGGGTGCTGATCCCCGCGAGCGAATGCGTATTCCATCGGGTCCTGTTGCCGCCCCGGGCCCGCCGGCGAGTGCGGCAGGTGGTGCCCTTTATGCTGGAAGAGCAGGTGGCGACGGATATCGAGCGGCTGCATTTTGCGGTGCTGATGCAGAACCGGGAGCACTGTCATGTGGCGGTGGTGGACAAAAGCCATATGCGGCGCTGGCTTGCCTGTTGCGAACAGCTTGGCTTGCGGATGGATACCCTGCTGCCCGATGCCCTGATGTTGCCTCCGGCGGCGGCGGGCTGGAGTGCCGTCAGGCTGGATGACCAGTGGTTGTTTCGCCGGGAGCATGATGCGGGGATGGCCGTCGAGTCCTGCTGGCTGCCGGAGTTGCTGTCCGCCTGGCCGGAGCCTGTGGTGATCCACAGCTATTCCACGCCACCGGCCGGCGAAACCCTAGCCGGTGAATGGCATGCGTTGCCGGAACAAGCCCTGCTGCAACTGGCGGCGACACAACCCCTTGAGCGTGGCAAGGATCTGCGGCAGGGGGAATTCGCCCAGGGGAAGGTCCGGCGGCAACCGTTACGTCCGTGGAAAGCGGTAATCTTTGCCCTGTCGGCCTACCTGCTGTTGCTGACGGGAGAGGCGGGGCTGGCCCATTACCGGTTGTGGCAACAGGCCGAGCACTGGCGGCAAGAGACGGTACGGGTGTATCGGCAATTGCTGCCGCAGGAAACGCATGTCGTTAACCCGCGCGCCCAGATGCAGCAACGTTTGCGGCAACTGGAAACCTGGGCGCAAACGCCAGGCCTGGGCATACAGATACGCCGGTTACAGTCGTTATTCGCCCAAAACAGCGCGGTGACGCTACACGCATTGGCGTATGACGCCGCCCGTGCGGAGATCCGGCTTGAGCTGCAAGCCAATGCCTACCAGGAACTGGAAGCGTTTCAGCACCTGGCGGAGCAACACTACCGCCTGCGGCCCGGGGAAATGAAACAGGGCGGCGGGCGGGTTGAAAGCCAGCTTGTCCTGGAGGTGAAGCCATGAAACGCCTGATGGAACGCTGGGGCCTGATGAGCATGCGGGAGCGCCTGTTGCTGGCCACGGGCGGAGGAATGCTGCTGGCCTGGCTGTGTTATGCCCTGCTGTGGCAACCGCTGCAACAACAACGAGAACGGTGGCAACGCGCCATTGCGCGGGAACAGGGCACGGTGGAGTGGATGCTCGAACAGGCCCCGCAGCTACGCCATGCGCAAGGGCGGGCCGACCGGCCGGGGACACTCAGCCCGACGGCGGCGGCAACGCAAGGCGCCGCCGAACTGGGCGTAAAGGTGATCCGCCTGCAACCACAGGGAGATCGCCTGTTGGTGGTCCTGGAGCCCCTTGATTTTAACCGGCTGATGCTTTGGATTGAGCGGGTTGAACGGCAAAGCGGTGCCAGGGTGGTGACGCTGGGCGTGACCCGTCAGCCGGATGCGGGTGGCCGGGTCAGGGTCAACCAACTGATACTGGAACGTAACGATGAGCACTAAAGTGAAGGTGTCGGCCGGGCTGCTGCTGGCGTATCTGCTCTTACTGGTGGTACATGCGCCGGCACAATTGCTGCGTTACGTCTTGCCGGCCTCTTTGCAGGTTGAGCATTTTTCCGGATCCCTGTGGCGGGGCAGCTTGCACCGACTGGGCTGGCGGAACCTGGCGGTGGCCGAAATACGCTGGCAACCGACTTTTTCTGCATTTTGCCCCGCGTTCAGGGTGGAATTTAACGATCCGTTCGGTATCCGGGGGCAGGGGAGTGTATGCGGATGGCGGGAATGGCATTTACGCCAGTGGCGATTATCGGCACCCGCCGGCTATGTTTGGCAGCAATTCTCCTCGTCTTATCCGCTGATGGACGCGCAGGGACAGGTGCAACTGGATCTGGCCGAAGGCGCGATTGACCGTAACGGTTGCATCAGCCTTGGTGGTGGGACCATCAACTGGCATCACGGCAAACTGAACACGCCGCTGGGAGAGGTGCCGTTGGCGACGCCGAGGTTATCCTTCCATTGCGAACAGCGTGGCCTGGCGCTGGCGTTACAGCACAATGCGGCACAACTGCGGCTGACAGGCCGGGGAAGAGTCGATGCAAACGGCGGTTACCGTATCGAGGGGCAATTTTTCGCCGGGGAGCGCTTTTCCGCGACGCTGGCACCTTTTCTCTCCGCATTGGGACGGCAAAATGCCCAGGGGGAGATCGTCTGGCAGCTCGAAGGACGGCTCAAATGAACGTATGACAAGGAGGAAGTTTGAACCAGCAGGCGGCTTTTCCACGAATTTCCCGCTCGCCTGGTTGGCGCCATCATCGGCAGTTTTATTCATGTCGCGATTTACCGGCTACCGGTTCTGCTGGAGCAAGCAGTCATAGGGGCATTGTGCTTGTCGGTGTGGAGGGGGGTAAAACTCGTTTTACCCCCCTCCACTGACCGGCTTCTTGTTATTCAGGGGGAAAACCCTTGCCCCGGGGCTGACCCTTTCAGTTGCCGGCTTCCACCTTCATCTGCTTGTTTTGATAAGAGGCGGCGGGCGTGTCGTCGCCATTCATCTCTTTCTCTATCTGCTCGCGCTCACGGGCTTCGTCCTGCAGCGATTTCTTCGGTAGCAGCATGTTCAGGGTAAAGGCGACGGTGGCGGCCACGATCACCGGGGAGCCTACCAGCATGCGGGCGGTGTCCGGCAACTGGGCGATGGCTTCGGGCACGGTATTGATGCCCATGGCCAGGGCCACCGACAGCGCCACTATGGTGATATTGCGGGAAGACAGTTCATCCTTCACCAGCAGTTGGATACCGGTCATGGTGATCATGCCGAACACGATGATGGTGGCGCCACCCAGCACCGGATAGGGAATGGTGGTCATGGCGGCACCAAACTTGGGCAGCAAACCGGCCAGTACCAGGAAAGCGGCGGCGATGCCCAGCACATAGCGGCTGATGACCTTGGTCATCGCCACTATGCCCACGTTCTGGCTGAAGGAGGCGGTGGGCAGGCTGCCGAAGAAGGAGCCCACCAGGGTGCAGACGCCGTTGCCGAGCAGGCCGCCGGACAGTTCCTTGTCTTTCAGTTCCCGGTTCATGCCACCGACGGCGGTTGCGGACAAGTCACCGATGGTTTGTACCGAGTTGACGATACAGATCACCACCATGGAGATCACGGCGGAAGCGTGGAACTCGATCCCCAATGCGAAGGGGGTGGGTATCATGATCCAGGGGGCATCATGCAGTCGGCCGAAATCCACCATGCCGAAGAAGAAGGCCATCACATAGCCCACCAGGATGCCGACGATGATGGCGGCCAGGCGCAGGTAGCCCTTGGCAAACTGGGAGCAGCACAGCACCACGGCCAGGGTGGTCAGGCCCACCAGCCAGTTCTGGCCGCCGCCGAAGCCTTCGGCGGCGGTATTGCCGCTGCCGGCCATGTACTTGATGGCGATGTCGTAGAGGGAGAGGCCGATCACCAGCACCACGGTGCCGGCCACCACCGGCGGGAACAGGTGGCGGATCTGCCTGATAAAGATGCCCACCACTATCATGGCGATACCACCGGCAATTTGCGCCCCCATGATGCCGGGAATGCCGTACACACTACCGATAGCAATCAGGCTGGGCACATAGGCGAAGCCGACCCCGAAGATGGTGGGCACGCCGGCACCCAGTCGGCCGATAGGATAAAGCTGCAGCAGGGTGGAAATGCCCGAGAACAGCAGGGCTATCTGCACCAGCACCATGGTTTCATGGGTGCTGGCCCCGGCTACGCCGGCCACGATAAGGGGCGGGGTCACGGCCCCCATGATCATCGCCAGGATATGCTGGAAGGAGAGCGGCAGTGCCTTGCCGAACGAAGGCTTGCCGTAGTAATCGAATACTGACTTGCTTTGACTGTGTTTCATTGCGATAAGTCCCTGAGTGTTGCTCAAGTGAGTTTCAGCTTCCTTCTCACGCCTTGTTATTCGAGTTGCCGCGAGAGCAAGGCTGCAACCACCGGTGCCGACATCACGTCGCCGGTTGCCCTGTAGAACGAGCCGGCTTGCAGGTGACGGGTTGTGCCGACGGGGAAGAAGACACAACCTGTTCACAGGCAACGACCAGACGTCCATGTTCGTTATGATTGTTAGGTTCAACAGGTTGGTTAAACACTGGGGCTAATGTATACATTTTTGTAAACGGTAAATCAATGTTTTGTTCTTTTTTGTGTCCAATGATGTGTTATATATCGCAATGTCTACAGTTAAGGTTGTGTGCAATCAGTAGATGCGGCGGCGGATACCGGTGCGCTCCAGGATCTTGACCGAGATCTCCTCCACCGAGTGGTAGGTGGTGTCGATAAAGGGAATGGCCTCCATGCGGAACAGTTTCTCCACCTGCGAGAGTTCGTAGCGGCACTGGTCGATGGCGGCATAGCGGCTGTCGGCGCGGCGGCGCTGGCGAATTTCCTGCAGCCGGTTGATGTCTATGGTCAGCCCGAACAGCTTGTGGCGGTTGGCCTTGAGCGCAGGCGGCAGGTTCAGCCGGCTCATGTCCTGATCGATAAAGGGGTAGTTGGCCACCCGGATGCCAAACTGCAGCGCCAGGTACAGGCTGGTGGGGGTCTTGCCGCAGCGGGACACGCCTACCAGTATGATATCCGCCTCGTCATACTCCTTGGTATTGACCCCGTCGTCGTTATCGAGCGCATAGTTCACCGCATCGATACGGGCATCGTAATGCTGCTTGTTTTCCATGCCGTGGGTGCGATGGGTGCGCGGCTCGGCCTTGACCCCCAGTTGCTGCTCGATGGGGGCCACGAAGGTATTGAGAAAGTCGTAGCACATGGCATCGCTGTCGGTGATGATGCGACGCAGCTCGTCATCCACGATGGTATGGAATACCAGCGGTTGCTTGCCGCTCTGGTGGTAGCTTTCGTTGATCCTGGCCTGCACCAGCCTCGCTTTGTCTGCGTCTTCTACAAAGGGGATGGTAAATTGTTCAAAGGGCAGGGGAAACTGGCTCAGCACCGCATGGCCGAACACCTCGGCTGTGATCGCCGTCCCATCGGAAACATAAAAAACAGTGTGCACAGGGCCTCCAGATCTCACTTTTAACATTTGTCCCAGGTAAAACGTTTACCTGCTTTTTGGCGCCATTGTAGAATCATTACGTGTGCAGGCCCACTGTCGCAATCAAATAATAAAGGGCCGGAACGACGCACACGAACCACTGTGACATGCGGTGAGATACGGAAACCCCGAGAACACAACTTTTTTGGAGACGTGGCTGTGCAGGATTACGTGATTTGGTACGAACAACTCGGTATGCACGATGTGGAGCGAGTTGGCGGCAAGAATGCCTCCCTGGGCGAGATGATCAGCCAACTGGCCGGTGCCGGTGTTTCGGTGCCCGGCGGTTTTGCCACCACCGCCTTCGCCTTTAACGAATTTCTGGAGCAGAGCGGGCTGAACGCCAGGATCCACGAGCTGCTCGACCGGCTGGATGTGGACAATATCGCGGCCCTGGGTGAAGCCGGCCGCACCATCCGCCAGTGGGTGATCGACACGCCTTTCCAGCCGGCGCTGGAAAGCGCCATCGCCGGCGCCTACGCCGAACTGGCCGGCCAGGCCGGAGATGAAGCCTCCTTCGCGGTGCGTTCCTCCGCCACCGCCGAAGACATGCCCGACGCCTCTTTTGCCGGCCAGCAGGAAACCTTCCTCAATGTGCGCGGCCTGGATGCGGTGATGGTGGCCATCAAGCATGTGTTCGCCTCCCTGTTCAACGACAGGGCCATTTCCTACCGGGTGCACCAGGGCTATGACCACCGTGGCGTGGCCCTGTCCGCCGGCATCCAGCGTATGGTACGCTCCGACATCGCCGCCTCCGGCGTGATGTTTACCCTGGACACCGAGTCCGGTTTCGATCAGGTGGTGTTCGTCACTTCCGCCTGGGGCCTGGGCGAGATGGTGGTGCAGGGGGCGGTCAACCCGGACGAGTTCTATGTGCACAAGCCTACCCTCAAGGCCGGCCGCCCGGCGGTGGTGCGCAAGACCCTGGGGTCCAAGCTGCAGAAGATGATCTACGCCGCCGGTCAGGAGCACGGCAAGCAGGTGGAGATCAAGGAGACCAGCAAGGAAGAGCGTCGCCAGTTCTCGCTGACCAGCGAGGAAGTGATGGAACTGGCCAAGCAGGCCTTGATCATCGAAAAACACTATGATCGCCCCATGGACATCGAGTGGGCCAAGGACGGGGTCGACGGCAAGCTGTATATCGTACAGGCCCGGCCGGAAACCGTGCGCAGCCGCCAGGATGCCAATGTGCTGGAGCGCTTCGCCCTGAATGAAACAGGCCAGGTGGTGGCCGAGGGCCGCGCCATCGGCCACAAGATCGGCGCCGGCGTGGCCAAGGTCATCGACAGTATCGAACAGATGGATCAGATCAAGGCCGGCGACGTGCTGGTGACCGACATGACCGATCCGGACTGGGAGCCGATCATGAAGCGGGCCGCCGCCATCGTCACTAACCGGGGCGGCCGTACCTGTCACGCCGCCATCATCGCCCGTGAGCTGGGCATTCCCGCCGTGGTGGGCTGTGGCGACGCCACCAGCCGCATCCGGGACGGCCAGGAAGTGACGGTTTCCTGCGCCGAGGGCGACACCGGCTTTATCTACGACGGCAAGCTCGAATTCAAGGTGGCCACCTCCGAGGTGGGCGCCATGCCGCTGTCGCCGGTGAAGGTGATGATGAACGTGGGCAACCCGGACCGGGCCTTCGACTTCGCCCAGTTGCCCAACGCCGGGGTGGGCCTGGCGCGGCTCGAGTTCATCATCAACCGCATGATAGGAGTGCACCCCAAGGCGCTGCTGGAATACGACCAGCAGAGCCCCGAACTCAAGCTCAAGATCGACGAGATGATCGCCGGCTACGACAGTCCGCGCGAGTTCTTTGTGGCCAAGCTGGCCGAAGGTATCTCGACCCTGGCCTGTGCGTTCTGGCCCGAGCGGGTCATAGTGCGGCTGTCCGACTTCAAGTCCAACGAGTACGCCAACCTGATGGGCGGGGACGCCTACGAGCCGGACGAGGAAAACCCCATGCTCGGCTTCCGTGGTGCTTCCCGCTACGTCTCCGAGGATTTCCGGGCCTGTTTTGCCATGGAGTGCGAGGCGGTGAAACGGGTGCGCAACGACATGGGCCTGACCAACGTCGAAATCATGATCCCCTTCGTGCGCACCCTGTCCGAAGCGGCCTCGGTCATCGACATCCTGGCCGAGAACGGCCTCAAACGTGGCGAAGCCGGGCTCAAGGTGATCATGATGTGCGAACTGCCCTCCAACGCCCTGTTGGCGGACAAGTTCCTGGCCTATTTCGACGGCTTCTCCATCGGCTCCAACGACATGACCCAGCTTACCCTGGGCCTGGATCGGGACTCGGGCCTGGTAGCCGGCTCCTTCGACGAGCGGGATGAGGCGGTGAAGGCGCTGCTGTCCATGGCCATACAGGCGGCGCGCAAGGCCGGCAAGTATGTGGGCATCTGCGGCCAGGGGCCTTCGGATCACGCCGATTTTGCCGCCTGGCTGGTGGAACAGGGTATCGACTCGGTGTCCCTCAACCCGGACACCGTGATCGACACCTGGCTGTACCTGGCCGAGCACTTCGGCGAGAAGTAAGCCGGTTATCCTATAAAAGGGCGCTGAGGCGCCCTTTGTTTTTGCGGCTGTGACAGTCGCTGGATTTGGTGTCGGTACTAATCCTGCTCCGGCTTTTTTATCGGGAAGGCGACAAAGGGTTTGATTTCTTTCAGGACAAACATACTTTGCATTTCTTTGATACCGGGTAGGCGACGGATGACCGACATGGAAAATTCGGCATACGAATCCAGGTCGTGGGAGACCACCTGTAACAGAAAGTCGGCATCGCCACCGATGCTATAGCATGCCACAACATCTTCCAGCTCCATCACTTCCTGTTCAAATTTGCGAGCTTCGGCTTCGCTGTGACTGTCGATGCTGACACGGACGAAGACCATCACTCCCAAGCCGATTTTACGTCTGTCCAGTACCGCCCGGTAACCCTGGATCACTTCATCCTCTTCCAGCTTGCGGACCTTGCGCCAGCAAGGAGAAGCAGACATGCCCAACTGCTCTGCCAGTGTCTGATTCGTTATGCGAGCGTCTTTCTGCAGTGCGGTAAGAATCTTGATATCTGTCAGGTTTAAAGGTGTTTTGGTCATAATTTTTCTATTATTTGCTTGATTATGAAAAATATTACCCTCTGCTCATGAAAGATCAATGATAAAAAGGTCATTTTTTTTCGGTTTTATCATGCATAATTTTGTACGTAAATGTTGGAGTTGAAAACGGGTTTTATACCGAAAGGGATAACGGCTATCCATTTTCTTGTGTTTTTTGATTTTAAAAACATACCGATGGAACGGTTATTTAGGTAAGTCATTAAAAGTATTTCCAGCAAGATAACAATGTTGTCACCTGATTTTTATTAATTTTATGATGGAAGGGGAGTTTATGTTGGATCCGACTCAGGTCCTGGCGTATATCATTGCGCTAGGATTGGCCGCCGCTATTCCTGGTCCGGGAATGACGGCCTTGGTCGCCCGTAGTGTGAGCGGTGGGGCATTAACTGCATTCACGATGCTTGCCGGTTTGATTTTGGGGGATTTAATCTACTTGTCGTTCGCGGTATTTGGCTTGGCGGTAGTCGCCCACAGCCACAGTGAATGGTTTTTATTGGTTCGCTGGTGTTCAGCGCTTTACCTGTGTTGGTTGGCGTGGCAGTTTTGGCGCCATGAACCACAGACCTTGTTTATAGAACAGAAAATCAGTAAGCGCGAGCTGGTGTCCGCATGGTTTTCGGGTTTGACGATTACCCTCGGCAATCCAAAAACAATCGCCTTCTATCTGGCATTGCTGCCGCTGGTCATTGCCTTGGACACTATCTCGCTGCAAACCTGGGGCTTGATGCTGGTGCCATTGACCATTTTTGTGCTGTTGATTGTCGGGGCTGTATTTATTCTCGGTGCCCTGAAAATACGCCACTGGTTGGCAAGTCCTCGTGCGCAGCATGTACTGTTTAAAGGAGCGGCAGTCATGATGGTCCTGGCGGCATTGGGAATGGTAGCCAAGTAAGGATTTGTGCCTTGAAACGAGGCGGGTCGGATTTTCCCGTTTTGCGCCGGGGGGGCGTTGCCCCCGGCCAATACCGGGAATCTTTCCGTCGGCCAGAGCCAGGTGAGTTCCATTCGGTCAGATAACGGTGGACAAGCAGGATCGGGCCGCTAAAATGGCTCCGCTTTTTATTCCCGGTCGCAGCCTACCCGGACAAAACAAGGACACAATATGAAAGCGTTACTGATCTGCTCCGGTGGATTCGACTCCGTGACCCTGGCCCACCGGCTGGCGGCGGAGCAGTCCCTCGGCGCATTGCTGACCTTCGACTACGGCCAGCGCCACAAGAAAGAAATCGACGCCGCCCGCCACTGTGCCGAGCGGCTCGCGGTGCCCCACCTGGTGATGGACATCGGTCATATCGGTCGCCAGCTGTCCGGCTCGGCGCTGACCGATGACATCAAAGTGCCCCACGGCCACTACAGCGAAGAGAACATGAAGGTGACGGTGGTGCCCAACCGCAATGCCATCATGCTCACCATCGCCTTCGGCGTGGCCGCCGCCCGCGGCCTCGACACCGTGGCCCTGGCGGTGCACGGCGGCGATCACTTCATCTATCCCGACTGCCGGCCCGACTTTATCCGCCTGTTCGGCGAGATGCAGGCGCGCGCCCTGGAGGGGGTGGCCGAGGTGGCGTTGCTGGCTCCCTATGTCAACACCGACAAGACCGAAATCGCCCGGGACGCGGCGCGTTTCGCCGTGCCGGTGGCCGATACCTGGTCCTGCTATGAAGGCGGCGACATCCATTGCGGCCGCTGTGGCACCTGTGTGGAGCGCATCGAGGCCATGGCCCTGGCCGGGGTGGCCGATCCCACGCCCTACCGGGACGAGCAGTACTGGCGGGAAGCGGTGGCGAGGGTGAAAGCATGTACACCATAAAGAAAGAGTTTCATTTTTCCGCTTCCCACCAACTGAAGCAGATGCCGGATCACCATCCTTGTTCCCGGTTGCACGGCCACAACTACGTGGTGGTGATCGAGCTGAAAAGCGAGCAGCTCGACCAGTACGGCTTTGTGCGCGACTACCTGGAACTGGCGGACTTCAAACGCTTTATCGACCACGAGCTGGATCATCGCCACCTGAACGAGGTGCTGGGCGACGAGTGCACCACCGCCGAGCGGCTGGCCAGGTACCTGTTCGACTGGGCCCATGCCCGCTGGCCCGAGGTGAGTGCGGTGGCGGTGTCGGAGACACCCAAGACCTGGGCCGAGTACCGGCCATGAGCATCGCCATCAGTGAAATCTTTGGCCCCACCATCCAGGGCGAAGGGGCGCTTGTCGGCGTGCCGACCGTGTTTGTGCGCACCGGTGGCTGCGACTTTCGTTGCAGCTGGTGCGACACCCTCTATGCGGTGGAGCCGCGCTTCAAGGCCGATTGGAAGCCGATGGGCGCGGGGGCCATACTGGCCGAGGTGAACCGGCTGAGTGGCGGCCGGCCGCTGCTGGTGACACTCTCCGGCGGCAACCCGGCGCTGCAGCCGCTCGATGAACTGCTGGCGTTGGGCCACGGGCAGGGATACACCTTTGCCATGGAGACCCAGGGCAGCAAGGCACAGGCCTGGTTCGGGATGCTCGATCACCTGACCCTGAGCCCCAAGCCGCCGTCCTCGGGCATGGCGTTCAACCGGGAGCGGTTCGAGGCCTGCCTCGCCGCTGGGGGCGATGCCCAAATCAGCCTCAAGCTGGTGATTGCCGACGAGGCGGATTACCGCTGGGCGCGGGCCCTGGCGGACGACTACCCACAGTTACCGCTTTACCTCCAGCCCTGCAACCCGGCGCCGGCCACCCCGGAGCAGCCGGAGCGGGAAACCGATACCCAGGAACTCAATGCCCGGCTGCGCTGGCTGGTGGACAGGGTCACCGGCGATCGCTGGTACCGGGCCCGGGTGCTGCCGCAACTGCATGTGCTGATCTGGAACAACGAGCGGGGGGTTTAGCCGGCGGCCAGCCTATGGTTGGGTCGACTTCAGTCGAGCGGAATGCGGCCCATTGAAATGGGCCCTACGATAGTCCTAGGACGGCGTGCCACCGTCCTTGGGGCGGGAGCATACCGGGCAGTCCGGTGCCTTGGGCAGGGTCAGCTCCCGGGTGCCGAGGGTCATGCCGTCCACCAGCAGCAGCTTGCCGCGCGGCGAGCGGCCCATGCCGGCCAGCAGCTTGACCGCTTCCAGCGCCTGCAAGGCGCCCATCACTCCCACCATGGGGGCCAGTACCCCGGCCTCCACGCAGCTCAGCACGCCGCCGCCCATCAGCCGGGACAGACAGGCGTAGCAGGGCTCGTCCTCGCCGTAGGTGAACACCGACAGCTGGCCCTCCATGCGGATCACCGCCGCCGACACCAGGGGCACCCCGGCCTCGCAGCAGAGGCGGTTGACCAACTGGCGGCTGTCCAGGTTGTCGGTGCCGTCCAGCACCAGCTGATGCTGTGGCAGCAGGCTACGCAAGAGGGCCTCGTCGGCCCGGACCCCATGGGTGACCACCTCCAGCCAGGGATTGGCGGCGCGCAGGCTGTCGGCGGCCGAGTCCACCTTGAGCCGGCCCAGATCCGCGTCCTGGTGCAGCACCTGGCGCTGCAGGTTGGACAATTCCACCCGATCGTGATCCACCAGGGTGAGCCGGCCGACACCGGCCACCGCCAGGTACTGGGCGGCGGCGCAGCCCAGGCCGCCGGCGCCGATCACCAGCACGGCGGCATTCTTCAGGGCTTCCTGACCCTCGATATCGAACTGGCGCAGCACTATCTGGCGGTTATAGCGCAGCCACTCCTGGTCACTGAGCTCCTTCATCACCAGTACAGTCCGTCGATCAGCTCCAGGGCGACGGTGTCCCCCTCGGCCACGTTGCCTCTGTCCTGTTCCAGGTGCAGCAGGCAGTTGGCCTCGGCCATGGCGCTGTACACCGCCGAACTCTGGGAGCCGGCGGGCACCACCCCCAGGCTGCCGTCCGGCTGGGTGCTGACGATGCCGCGCTGGAAGTCCATGCGGCCGGGGCTTTTCCTGAACGGCATCAGGGCGCGGGCCTGCAGCAGCGGGGTGGGCTTGAGGGCTTCGCCGGCCAGGCGGGCGAGGGCGGGGCGCACCAGCAGGTGGAAGGTGACGGCGGCGGACACCGGGTTGCCGGGCAGACCGAAGAAGGCGCAGTCGTCTATGTGGCCGAAGGCGAAGGGCTTGCCCGGCTTGATGGCCAGCTTCCAGAAGCCGATCCGGCCCACTTCTTCCAGTACCTGCCTGGTATAGTCCGCATCGCCCACCGAGACCCCGCCGGAGGTGATCAGCGCGTCCGCCTCGGTTGCGGCGTTCAGGAATGTCTGGCGGATAAGTTGGGGATCGTCGGCGATAATGCCGTAATCGATGACCCTGATGCCCAGTCGCTCCAGCATGGCGCGCACGCCGATACGGTTGGAGTCATAGATGTCGCCGGGAGCGAGCAGCTCGCCCGGGTTTTTCAACTCGTCGCCGGTGGACAGCAGGGCCACGGTCAACGGGCGGAACACGCATAGCTGTTCCAGCCCCAGAGAGGCCAGCACCGACAGTACCCGGGCATTGACGCGGGTGCCGGCCTCGAACACCGTCTCGCCCTGGGCCAGATCCTCTGCGGGGAAGCGGACATGCTGCCCGGTATTTACCGGCCCGGCAGGGTAGACCACGTTGTGCTCGGAGCGGCAGTTCTCCTGCATCACCACGCTGTCGGCGCCGAGTGGCAGGGCAGCACCGGTCATGATACGTATGCATTCGCCGGGGCCGAGCCGGCCGCTGAACGGATGGCCGGCCAGGCTGGTGCCAATCAGTTGCAGGCCCACGCCTTCCGTTATGTCTTCGGCGCGCAGGGCATAGCCGTCCATCGCCGAATTGGCGAAGGATGGCACATCGATGGGGGAGCTGATGGGGTCGGCCAGGATGCAGTTGAGGGCCTGTTCGACGGGAATGAGCTCGGTGCTGCGGGTCGCTTCCAAGCGGTTCAGCATATCGGTCTTGGCATCGATAAAGGGACGCAGTCCAGGTTGGCTGCAGCAGTCGTGAATGGCCATGTGGATCACCTGATTGTAGAAGGCTCGGGGTTATCATTTCAGATTAAGACATCTTTTATCATATTTCTTGGGCATTCCGCGATGCGAATACGCCATTCACAGCGGCCGCCAAATGGACTACCATTCCTGCAGTTTTTCATTTTTCAACTCTCCAACGGAGACTGCCATGACCGCTTTGAGTGATGCCGCTATCCGGGTTCGTTCCGCCCTGGAGGCCCGGGGGCTGGAAACCCCTATGCGGGCTAACAACCTGACCCTGGACGAAAAACAAGCCCGCATCACCGGGCTGATGACCGAAATGATGGATGTGCTGGGGCTTGACCTGACTGACGACAGCCTGGCCGAAACCCCGGCGCGAATTGCCAAAATGTATGTCCGGGAGATTTTTTCCGGGCTAGATTATGCTCATTTCCCGAAAATTACCTTGATCGACAACAAGATGAAAGTAGATGAAATGGTGCAGGTTCGGGACATCACCCTGACCAGCACCTGTGAACATCACTTCGTGACCATCGATGGCTCCGCCACCGTGGCCTACATTCCCCGCGGCAAGGTGATCGGTCTGTCCAAAATCAACCGTATAGTGCAGTTTTTCGCCCGCCGGCCCCAGGTGCAGGAGCGACTGAACCAGCAGGTGCTGGTGGCGCTGCAGACGCTACTGGAGTCCGAGGACGTGGCGGTCAGCATCACCGCCACCCATTACTGCGTCAAGGCGCGCGGGGTGATGGATGCCACCAGCACCACCACCACCACCTCCCTGGGCGGCATCTTCAAGAGCCGGCCCGATACCCGCCAGGAGTTTCTGAGCGGCGTGGTGCGCTGAATTGAACACTAGCGGCGATGGTGCCGCTAGTGCTTGAAACAGTCTTCCATATAGTCCACGAAGCATTTGACCCGGCTGGGCAGAAAGTGCCGGTGCGGGTACACCAGGTTCAGGGTGAGCACCGGCAACTGAAAGTCCTCCAGCACGGGCTGCAATTCCCCCCTGGCCAGATAATCCTCCACGATAAAAAGGGGCTGCATGATGATCCCCATACCCTGGCTGGCAGCCAGCGCCAGGGCGCGTCCGGTGTTGGCCCGCATGATTCCCTTGGGCCTGATGTGATAATGGCGGTCATGGTGACGGTATAGCCATTGGGGTTCGCTCAGAGTATAGAGCAGGCAGTTATGCTCATTGAGCTGCTCCGGGTGAGTGGGGGTACCGTGTCGGGCCAGGTAGTCGGGGGCGGCACAGGTGAGCAGCGACACCTGTGCCAGTGGCCGGGCGATCAACGAGGAGTCGGCCAGGGTACCGATGCGCAGCGCCAGATCGAAGTTTTCCTCCACCAGGGCTACCAGCCGATCGCTGTATTCCAGATCGAGTTGTATATCGGGATAGCGTCGATTGAATTCCGCCAGCAGTGGCGCCACCTTGAGGTTGCCGAAATCCATGGGCACCGAGATGCGGATGCGACCGCTGGGCTGGTGGCTGTGTGCCGATATCAGGGCATTGGCCTGTTCCAGCTCCGCCAGGATGGCGTGGCAACGCTCGTAATAAAGATGCCCGGCTTCGGTGACGCTGACCCGGCGGGTGGTGCGCATCAGCAGCCGGGCGTTGAGATGCTGCTCCAGCAAACTGACCTGCTTGGATACCATGGCTACCGACAACTCCAGTTGCTGAGCGGCCTTGGTAAAGCTTTGCAGCTCGACCACCTTGCAAAACACCCGGATAGCGGAAAGCTGGTCCATCACGATCTCCTCTGTTGCCTGCTCTGGACGCGGTGACTGGCCGTTGCCACCGGTGTGCAGGATTTTTTCCTGTTTTCAGCATGCATGGCGTTGCTTGAAGCGACGCATCACCGTTGATCCGTGGTTGCTACCCTGGCAGAGACCGCATCAGTAGTAATATTTAAATTTACCATGTGAAAATGTTAATAATTCATTTCATTCATACATGTGCAACCTATAGAGTGACCGGGCTGATGCAAGCGGCGATGCGGTACGGGTTTTATTAGGCTGGAATCCGGCCGTCCCTGGGTGCTTGCATGAGCATTGCCCTTTAGGGACCTGAATTTGTTCTGCCGAGCTGGTCCCGAGCCGGCGCGTAAGCGCCGGTATTTTTTAGCCTCTTCTCTCTGCCTGCCTTTCTCTTCGAACTATGCTTTCACTGGCACCTGACCGCCATAGTGCCGAGTTGGGCCTGTGCTTCGTGTCGGTCACCGGCTCGATGCAGACGCTGACTCAAGCATAGTATTATTTACTATTAGTAGATAATGTTTTATTTCAGGCGAGATTGTTCTCATTTGCAACTCACTCTACTATCAACAGCGAACAGAAATCTGCGAATGATACGCAGCATATAAATAATGACGGAGATCGTTATGAAAACCACCGCTACCCTGTTGTTCTCTTCCCTGCTGCTGGCAGGCCCCGCCCTGGCTGCCGACTACCAGGTGGATCCCGCCCATACCTCTGTTGTGTTCGAGGTGGGCCACCTTGAAGTCAGCACCCTGGTGGGCCGTTTTAACGAGTTCGAGGGCGACTATCATTTCGACGGTGACAACCCCACCGCGGCCAGGGCTCGTCTCACCATTCAGGCCGAGAGTATCGACACCAACCATGAAGACCGGGACAAGCACCTGCGCAGCCCCGATTTCTTCGACGTACGCCAGTATCCCACCCTGAGCTTTGAAAGCACCGGTTATGAAGGTGACAAGGACGGCGGCACCCTGGCCGGCAACCTCACCGTACACGGGGTAACCAAACCGGTGGCCTTCGATGTGCGTTTTATCGGGGAAGGCGCGGATCCCTGGGGCGGGTATCGCAATGGCTTCAACGCCGAGGCCCAGATCAAGCGCAGCGACTTCGGTATGAGCTACGGTCTGCCCGGCGTGGGTGACGAGGTGGTCATCAAGCTGTTTATCGAAGGCATTCGTCAATAATTCGAGAGGTGTGTCATGGGCTTGGATCTGCTGATTCAAACCCTGCTGCCGGCCATGATCGCGGGCGCCATCGGTTGGTGGCGCCCGTCTGTATTCTGGTGGGCTGCAGGGGTAGCGACCTGGGTGACCCTGGGCTGGGCATCGAGCTGGTACTTCTGGCCGAGCCGGGGCATTCACTGGTTCCCCTTCGTGTTCTGGGCGGTGGCGCTGGCGAGGCTGGTGCCGGCCGGACCGGGGCGGTGGCTGGGTTTTATCCTGACCGGCGGTGTTTTCCTGCTGGCCTTGTGGGCCCTGCTGCCCCGCTATCCCGAGGCCATTATCGGCCTGCTGGCATTTTTGTTGTGGCAGGGCTGGCGGGAATGGCGCCCGTGTCCCGGGCTAGGAATCGGCTTCGTGGCCGGGGCGGCCATGTTCAGTCTGGTGGTGGCCATCGGTGGCAGCGTGCTGCTGGCCCAGGTTGGCGGTGCCTTGGCGGTGCTGGCTGGCTTCCTGTGGCTGGCCGGGCTGACCAGGGGGGTGTCCGACAGGGACATGACCGCCGGCTATATGCTCTGGCTCGCCCTGTGCTGGCAGTTTATTCCCATGGACTGGTGGGTGGTGGCGCTGGCGCTGGTGCCGCCGCTGGTGGATCAGGGGCTGCGCGGCCGAGGAGCCTGGCCCGCGGCCCTGGGAGCCTTGGCCTCGGCGGTGCTGGCCGGCGCCGTCGGCCTCTGGCTGGTATGGCCCACGGTGTCCCTGTACTGACGGGCATGGAAAGCGTCCGAGGGCGCGCGTTCGCTCTTTACCCCGGCGGCGGCTTGGGTCATGCTGCGTCTTTTGGGAGGATAAAGCATGAAACCCAGAGTGGAGATCCGCTATTGCACCCTGTGTCGCTGGCTGCTGCGGTCGGCCTGGCTGGCCCAAGAGATATTGTCGACCTTTGCCGACGACGTGGGGGAGGTGGCCCTGATCCCGGGGGACAAGGGCCAGTTTCAGATTTATGTGGACGGCGTGCTGATCTGGTGCCGGGTGGTCGATAACGGCTTTCCCGAGGCCAAGGACATCAAGCAGCGGCTGCGGGATAACATCGCCCCGGAGCGCAGCCTAGGCCACAGCGACCGTTGACTTTTCCGTATCTGTCTTGTCCGCCGGCAGATGGGGCGCGATATAGCGCTGGTAGCGGCTGGCTTTGAGCCGGTGCAAGTCTACCATGACCAGGCCATCGACACAGTCGGCAAAATCCGGATCGGTGCCGAAGTCGATAAACTGGACGCCGCCCGGCTCGCACAGCTCCGAATATTGTTTGTACAGGGTGGGAATGGCGGCCCCGAGATTGTCCAGCAACTGTTTGAGCAGGGTCAGATCCTGCTGGTAATCCCTGCCGCCGAAGGTCTCGCGCAGGGCGGGTGCTGTCGGCGGCAGAGGGCGACGGGAACGGGCCAGGGCGGCGGTGGCCGGGAAGTACAGGCGGTAGAAGGCCACCAGCAGATCCCGTGCGGCCACCGGCAAGGCGGCGCTCAGCGAGACCGGGCCGAACAGGTAGCGGTAGTGCGGATGGCGGGCGAGGAAGGCGCCGATGCCGAACCAGAGGTAATCCAGGCTGCGCCGGCCCCAGTAGGCGGGCTGGATAAAACTGCGGCCAAGCTCCAGGCCCCGGGCCAGGAAGGGTTCCATCTCCTCGCCGTAATCGAACAGATGGTGGCTGTAGAGGCCGCTCAGGCCTTTTCGGGCGAGTTGTTCGGCAGTGGGGATAAAGCGATAGGCGCCAATCACTTCCAGCTCTTGCGGATCCCACAACAGCAGTTGGTAATAATCATCGTCATAAGGGTCCAGATCCCGCCGTTTACCGGTGCCTTCCCCCACGGCACGAAACGACAGTTCCCGCAGTCGCCCTATTTCTCTCAATATCACGCAATGGCCGGCCCGGCTGGCCCGGGTCAGATAAATGGCCTTGCCGTCCTGGGTCTGGCCGAGCAACTCACATTGCTCCACCGCTTTTTTCAGCTGCTGGCGCGGCTCGGGAGGTGCTATCGCCACCTGGGTGGCGAACAGGCCGGATTTGCCCTTGCCCAGCCGGTACAGGTGGCGGCGAAACAGCAGGCAGAGGGCCTTGTCGGTGAGGCTACTCTGCCGACAGCATTCCCAGCCAATCGGCTGGCCGATGCGCAGGGAGATCGCTTTGTCCTGCTGGCGGAACATTTCCCGTACCAGCAGTAAGCCGCCCAGCGGACGGTAGGTCAGTGAGCTGAGATAGAAGAAGGCGGAATTGCGTCCGCGGATATGGACGGGCACTATGGCCGCCCGGGCCTTGGTGGCCAGGCGGATGAATCCGGAATGCCAGCGGCCGTCGCGAATACCCTTGGCACCCAGGCGCGAGACTTCGCCGGCGGGGAA
Organism: Zobellella sp. DQSA1; assembly: GCF_041950555.1. Classification (GTDB taxonomy): domain Bacteria; phylum Pseudomonadota; class Gammaproteobacteria; order Enterobacterales; family Aeromonadaceae; genus Oceanimonas. The sequence goes on along the minus strand of NZ_CP169531.1, from coordinate 2,300,475 downwards.
AACGATGACCACGCCGCCCTGAGCAAGGTGGTGGGTAACGGCACCGAGCTGGGTGCGGGCGGTTTTGCCGGTCATGTTGTCCACCGGCAGCAGCAGCGAAGACAAGGGAGTCAACCGGGCCAGCATCTGATTGGCGATGACCCTGGTGTCGGGCCGGACCCGGGACACCAGCTTGAGCAGGGCCAGACCGTCGAGGGAGCCGATGGGGTGGTTGGCGATGATCACCACCGGGCCGGAAGCCGGAATATGCTCCAGCTCCTGCTCGCGCAGGGTTACCTGAAAGCGGAAATAGTCGAGTACCTGCTCGACGAAGTCGAGGCCGCGCAGGTGAGGATACTGTTCGGCGAACTCGATGAACGCCTGCTCATGCAGCAGGTAACGTAACAGCGCTTTGCAGCCGGGGACATGCTGCCATCTGGGCAGGTACTCGGCGGCCAGGGTGTCGACGGATAACATAACGGATTCCTCCCTTGCAGTGGTTCTCAAACTAGGAAACCCCCGTGACGGTGGTATTGCGCCGCCATGATCATTCAATGACAGGGGGCGAGCTGTTGCAGATGGTGGAAGCCCATGAGCGCGGCTTTAACGACGCCCGCGGTTTCATCAGTCAGCCGCCGGCGGATGCCCGTAACATCGAAATTTTCCCTCATCGGCCCTCGCAAAGCCGGAACCTGGGCGCGAACGGGGAGCAACTGGAGCGGGGTCGTCGTGGCGGCCAATATTTTCTGCAGGCGCCGGGGGTGGCGGTTCAGTACCGGCCGCGCAATAAAATTGTCTTCTGCCATCGTCATGCTCTGGTCATGGTTAAAGTCTCTGTGTACACTCGCCTGCCCCGATTTTTATGGCACCTTTCGGGGTAAGTGGCAGTAAGACCCGTTACTATAAAACAGAGCTGTTTTGAGTATTTTTGCCCCGGGCAGCGGGTTCTCGATACCATCGAGGCGTCAAACAATTATCGCACCGGGCCTGCCGAGGCCCGGATCTTCTATGGCCCTTACACCGATAGATGGGGACAAAGAACATGGCAGAATGGTCCGCAAACGATGCGCTCAAGGTTTATAACCTGCCTTACTGGGGCGCTGGTTTCTTTCATCTGGACGACCAGGGACGGGTCGTCGTTACTCCCGACAAGACTCGTCCCGACGCAAAAGTGGTGTTGTCCGAGGTGGTCGAGCAGCTCAAGGCCGAGGGCTATGCTGCCCCGGTGTTGCTGCGCTTTCCCGATATTATCAAGAGCCGGATCGATGCCCTGTTCAACGCCTTCAACGGCGCCATTGAAGATTATGGCTATGAAGGGGACTACCTGACCGTCTACCCGATCAAAGTCAACCAGCAACGGGGGGTACTGGACGCGGTCACCAAGGCCTACAAGGACAAGCCCCGGCTGGGGCTGGAAGCCGGTTCCAAGCCCGAGCTGCTGGCGGTGCTGGCCCATACCCATGAAACCGAGTCGGTGATCGTGTGCAACGGCTACAAGGACAAGGAATATGTGCGCCTGGCGCTGCTCGGTACCAAGATGGGCCACCAGGTCTATATCGTGATCGAGAAGCTGTCTGAGCTGACCCTGGTGATGGAAGAAGCCAGGCGTATCAATGTGACGCCGCGCCTGGGCGTGCGCGCCCGGCTGGCGTCTCAGGGCGCCGGCAAGTGGCAGTCCAGCGGTGGCGAGAAGTCCAAGTTTGGCCTGAGTGCCTCCCAGGTGCTGGCCCTGGTCAACCAGTTGAAGGCCGCCGGCTGTATCGACTGGCTGCAGTTGCTGCACTTCCACCTGGGTTCGCAGATTGCCAATATCCGCGATATTCAGAAGGGGATCCGCGAGTGTGGCCGCTTTTACGCGGAGCTGCGTCGGCTGGATGTGCCGGTGGACATCGTGGACGTGGGCGGCGGCCTGGGCGTGGACTACGAAGGGACCCGTTCCCAGAGCTACTGCTCCGCCAATTATAATCTGCGCGAATACGCCAACAACGTGGTGTGGGGCATCGGCAACGTCTGTCGCGAGTTCGAGCTGCCGTACCCTCGCATCATCAGCGAGTCGGGCCGGGCCATTACCGCCCACCATGCCCTGCTGGTGGCCAATGTGATCAGCATCGAGTCGGCTACCCCGACCCAGCCGGCAACGCCGGCGGACGATGCGCCCTTCCTGCTGCAGAACATGTGGGAAACCTGGGAAGATCTGTGCCGGGAAGATCCGCCTCTGCTCGAAATTTACCACGATACCGTGGCCGAGCTGGCCGACGTGCACGAGCAGTACAACATGGGGCTGATGAGCCTGCAGGACCGGGCCTGGGCCGAAGAAGTACACCTCAATATCTGCCTCGGTATCAAGGCCAGGCTGGACTCGGTCAACCGGGCGCACCGGCCGATCATGGACGAGTTGAACGAGAAGCTGGCGGACAAGTGCTTCGTCAACTTCTCTTTGTTCCAGTCCTTGCCCGATGCCTGGGGCATCGATCAGATCTTCCCGGTACTGCCGCTGGACGGACTGGATCGTCCGCCGACCCGGCGGGCGGTGATCCTGGACATCACCTGCGATTCCGACGGTGCCATCGATCAGTATGTGGACGGCCAGGGGGTGGAAACCACATTGCCGATGCCGGAGTTCGTGCCCGGCCAGCCCCAGTACCTGGGCTTCTTCCTGGTGGGGGCCTATCAGGAGATCCTGGGCGACATGCACAACCTGTTTGGCGATACCCACAGCGCCGAGGTGGTGCTGGATGAACAGGGCAAGGTGCAGATCAACAACATCAAGGCCGGTAGCAACGTGGCCGAGCTGTTGCGCTATGTGGACATCGATCCCAGCGTGATCAACGCCCAATACGAGCTGCAGGCCAGCCACCCGGATCTGGACGAGGAAACCCGAGCCATGCTGCTGAAGGAGCTTTCCGCCGGCCTGGAAGGCTACGCCTACCTCGAAGAAGAACTCTGACGTAATCGGTTTGACGCCGGAGGCTGGAAGCGCAAGGCTTCCAGCCTGACTTTTAGTCACAAGTCGGGTTGTTTGCTGAAACTGTAGAAAAGAGGCAACAGGAGCCACCTCCGCCGACACGGCGAGTATCAGCTCCCACGACGTGCCGCAGGAGCAGTGCCCTTTGGGCCGATACTTTACGTCTTACCAAAAGCTGGTGACTAAGCGCCTGGCTTCAGGCTCCCGTCTTCCCGCTCCCGTTTGCATTCGAAATCCCGGGTAACGATGGCCAGGGCGGCCAGCGCCAACTCGGGACTTACCCCATTCACTTCCAGCAATGCAATCAAATCCACCGCCAGTTGAACTTCTGCCGGGGCTTCGGCCAGGGTCATGATAGGCTCCTCGTCTGACAATACCGGACTCATCACCGGATTTTACCCAAAAAAATGCCCAGCAGGGCTGGGCAAAGACTTAGTGCTTAATTGCAGTGGCATTACATTGGAGCGGGGATAAAGCAGAAGGTTCCCGTAAAATATGCCGGATAACGTAAAATTTTTTCGATGCGTTTTTAACTTGACAGTAACCGGTAGTGAAACGTAAATTTTAAACAGTTGTTTTATTTTGAGGTGGCCAGTGAGCAGAAAAGATACCAAGCAGAAGATCCTCGATGCCGCCGAGGTGTTGTTTGCCGAGCAGGGATTCAGTGAAACCTCGCTGCGGCTGATCACCAGCGCGGCCGATGTCAACCTGGCTTCGGTCAATTACCACTTCGGCTCCAAGAAGGATCTGATCAAGGCGGTGATGGACCGTTACCTGGCCATCTTTATGCCCAGTACCGATGCTGCCTTGACCCACCTGCTGGCGGAGCCCGCGATCACCCTGCACCAGGTGTTCGACTGTTTTGTGGCACCGCTGATGGCGCTGACCAAAATCAAGCGCCGAGGGCCCGAAATCTTCCTGCAGTTGTTGGGGCGGGGCTATATCGATAACCAGGGCTTCCTGCGCTGGTTTATCGTCAACCACTATGGCGAGGTGCTGGAGCATTTTACCCAGGCCATCCACAAGGCCGCGCCCGAGCTGTCCTCCGCCGACGTGTTCTGGCGGTTGCACTTCACCCTGGGTACCGTGGTGTTCACCATGGCCTCCAGCGAGGCGTTGCGTGACATTGCCCGTACCGATTTCAACGAAGAAATAGATGTGGAAGGGCTGGTCCGTAAGGTGATTCCTTACCTGGCCAGTGGCGTCGGCGCCAAGCCCTGTTGATTTACCATCCCGGTTACTAAGGAGAGGGATCATGAGTTTACGCAAGAAATGGATCAGTGGGCCGGCTTTCGCCACCTTCAAGAAAATACTGCCGCCGTTGTCGGCCACCGAGCGCGAAGCGATGGAGGCCGGCTCGGTCTGGTGGGACGGCGAGCTGTTCCGCGGCAAGCCGGACTGGTCCAAGCTGGCGGCTTATGGTCCTTCCCGCCTGACCGAGGAAGAGCAGCAGTTCCTCGATAACCAGGTGGAAACTCTGCTCGCCATGCTGGACGATCATCATATCGTCAACGATGAACGCGAACTGCCCGAGCCGGTGTGGGACTATATCAAGCGGGAAGGCTTCTTCTCGCTGATCATTCCCAAATCCTATGGTGGCCGGGATTTTTCTGCCTATGCCAACTCCACCATCGTGGCCAAGATCGCCAGTCGCAGTATCAGCGCCGCCGTGACGGTCATGGTACCGAACTCCCTGGGGCCCGGTGAGCTGCTCATGCACTATGGCACCCAGGAGCAGAAGGACCGGTGGCTGCCGGGGCTGGCCAGGGGAACCGAGGTACCCTGCTTTGCCCTGACCGGGCCAGAAGCCGGCTCCGATGCCGGCGCCATTCCCGACAGCGGCGTGGTGTGCAAGGGCGAGTACAATGGCGAAGAAATGCTGGGCATCCGCCTCAACTGGGACAAGCGCTACATCACCCTGGCGCCGCGCGCTACCGTGCTGGGTCTGGCGTTCAAACTTTATGATCCCGACGGCCTGATGGGCGATAACAAGGACATCGGCATTACCTGTGCCCTGATCCCTACCAGCCACAAAGGGGTGGAAATTGGCGATCGTCACTTCCCCATGGGGCTGGCGTTCCTCAATGGCACCACCCGAGGCAAGGATGTGTTCATTCCCCTCGACTGGATCATCGGCGGGCCCGATTATGCCGGTCGCGGCTGGCGCATGCTGGTGGAATGCCTGTCCGCCGGGCGGGGGATTTCGTTACCGGCCCTGGGCACTGCCAGCGGCCACCTGGCGGTCCGTACCACCAGTGCCTATTCCTATGTGCGCAAGCAGTTCGGCCTGTCCATCGGCAAGTTTGAGGGCGTGCAGGAAGCCCTGGCCCGTATTGGCGGCATGACCTACCAACTGGAGGCGACGCGCCGCCTGACCACCCGAGCGCTGGATCTAAACGAAAGCCCGGCGATTGTCACCGCTATCTCCAAGTACCACATGACCGAAATGGCGCGTACCGCCATGGACGACGCCATGGATGTGCACGCGGGCAAGGCCATCCAGATGGGACCCAAAAACTACCTGGCCCACAACTACATGGGCATTCCGGTGGCCATCACCGTGGAAGGGGCCAATATTCTCACCCGTAACCTGATGATTTTCGGCCAGGGCGCCACCCGCTGCCATCCCTTCGTGCTGAAGGAACTGGAAGCGGCGGCCAATCCGGACGAGAAAGCCGGCCTGGACCAGTTCGACCAACTGTTGTTCCAGCACATCGGTTTCGCCGCCGGCAACGTGTTCGGTGCTTTCTGGCAGGGACTGACCGGTGGGCGCTTCAACGGTGCCCCGGTATCCGGAGAGACCGGCCGCTACTACAAGCAACTGGCCCGTATGAGCAAGGCGCTGGCCCTGTGCGCCGACATGTCGATGCTGATCATGGGGGGGGATCTCAAACGCAAGGAAATGATCTCCGCCCGCCTGGGAGATGTGCTGAGCCACCTTTATCTGGCCAGTGCCACCCTGAAGTTTTATGAGGACAACGGCCGCTGTGCCGATGAACTGCCCTTCGTGCACTACGCACTCAGCCGCAACCTGCATCTGATTGGCGAGGCCCTGGATGGTTTCTTCCAGAACTTCCCCAACCGGCCCGTGGCGGTGGCTCTGAAGGTGCTGATTTTCCCGCTGGGCAACCGCTACAGAAAGCCCTTGGACAAGCACGCCCAGGCTATCTGCAAGCTGCTGATGACCCCTGGTGGGGTACGCGACCGCCTGACCCAGTTGTGCTATGTACCGAAGGAAAACGAGCCGGGCCTGGGTGAAGTGGAGGCCGCCTTCCTGGCCATGGTATCGATACAGGGCATCGAGAAGAAGCTGCTGGAGGCGCAGAAGGCCGGCAGGCTGCCGCGCAAACTGCCCTTCGAGCAGATGCTGGAGCAGGCGAGGGCGCAGGATATTATCAGCGATACCGAAGTCCAGCGTCTGGTCAAGGCGGAAGAGCTGCGTCGTCGCGCCATTGCCGTGGACAGCTTCGCCCCCGGGGTTCTGAGTCGAGAAATGCCAAAAAAGTCTGACGCGGCCTGAGTCGCCGGCCGCCAGTCACAGCAGAGGCCGGGCAAATGCCCGGCCTATCGGGTAGGGCTGATTTCAATCGACCAATCCTCAGCACCGTGTTCCAGCCCGGTCGAATAAATTCAACCTTACCCAATGACAAAACCCCGGTGCCGTTTCCGGCACCGGGGTTTCTTACCACTTAACGCTTACGGTTTTCGCCGCTTATTCCACGGTCAGGATCTTGCAGGTATTGGTGCTGCCGACCACTTCCATCATGTCGCCGTGGGTGAGCAGGACCAGATCACCGGAGTTGACGTAACCGGCCTGTTTCAGGGTACTCAGGGCTTCACGACAAATCTCGGCATGGCTCATGCTGTCGTCGGGCTTGAAGTAGACCGGGGTCACGCCACGATACAGGTTGGTCCAGGCCAGGGTCTTGGCTTCACGGGACAGGGAGAAGATCGGCAAGCCGGAGCTGATGCGGGACATCAACAGCGGGGTGGTACCGGACTGGGTCAGGGCCACGATCGCCTTTACACCCTGCAGGTGGTTGGCCGCGTACATGGTGGACATGGCCACGGTTTCTTCTACCGAGGTGAAGGTAAAGTTCATGCGGTGGTTGGACACATTGACGCTGGGATGCTTCTCTGCGCCCAGGCAGACTTCCGCCATCGCCTTCACCGTTTCGATCGGGAACTGGCCCGCGGCGGTTTCGGCAGACAGCATGACCGCATCGGTGCCGTCCAGCACGGCGTTGGCCACGTCCATCACCTCGGCCCGGGTGGGCAGGGGGGCGGTGATCATCGATTCCATCATCTGGGTGGCGGTGATCACCACCCGATTCAGGCGGCGGGAGGTGCGGATCAGTTTCTTCTGTACGCCCACCAGCTCGGGGTCGCCGATCTCCACGCCCAGGTCGCCCCGGGCGACCATGACCACGTCGGAAGCCAGGATCACGTCTTCCATGGCGGCGTCGGTGGCCACCGCTTCGGCACGTTCAACCTTGGCCACCAGCTTGGCGTTACTGCCGGCGGCACGGGCCAGTTCACGGGCGATGCGCATGTCTTCGCCGGTGCGGGGGAAAGACACGGCCAGGTAGTCGACGCCGATTTTGGCGGCGGTCTTGATGTCTTCCTTGTCTTTCTCGGTCAGCGCCGGGGCAGACAGACCACCGCCTTTCTTGTTGATGCCCTTGTTGTTGGACAGAGGGCCGGCCACGGTGACTTCGGTCAGCACCTTGTTGCCTTCCACGCCCTCGACCCGCAACTGAACCCGACCGTCGTCGAGCAGCAAGATGTCGCCATTCTTGACGTCGCGCGGCAGCTCTTTATAGTCGATACCAACTTGCTGCTGGTCACCGGCGCCTTTCGGCAGATCCGCATCCAGCACGAACTTGTCGCCGATATTGAGGTGGATCTTACCATCCTTGAAGGTGGATACGCGGATCTTGGGGCCCTGCAGGTCACCCAGGATGGCCACGTGCTTGCCCAGTTTTTTGGCGATGTCCCTTACCTGGTTGGCGCGGGTCATATGATCTTCGGGAGTACCGTGAGAGAAGTTCATGCGCACCACATTGGCGCCGGCGGCGATAATACCTTCCAGGTTATTGTCGCGATCGGTAGCCGGACCCAGGGTGGTGACAATCTTGGTACGTCTTAACATAAGAGACTCCAATTGAGATGTAGATGAAAAAAAGAGGGGATGTTCAAGTTGCTTTTTAAGCCTGGCAGGCTGCGAATAGGGGACGAACGACGGATGTCTGCAGACGGGAGTCTTGGGGTTGCCAATCGAGCCGCAATGGGCTCTCGGTAGGTGATGAATGGCTGGCTCACGGTCTGATGCTGCATCCTTGGTTTTGTAAATTGTTACCGATAATAACCGAAGCCCGGGTCAAAGTGTAGACGCGGTCACAAAAATGGCCGGTATTTGCCGGCCATTTGATCAAAATCAAAGGTGGGGGTTATCAAAACGTGAATTTTTTATCCCTTCCTTAACCTTCTTCAGGTTTTCCCTAAACTTGCCACCGCGGCGCAGGATAAAACCGGTGGCGAGCACATCGATCAGTACCATCTGGGCCAGGCGGGAGGCCATCGGCAGGTAGACATCGGTGTCTTCCGGCACGTCCATCGACAACACCATGGTGCACTCCCGGGCCAGGGGCGAGTCCTTGGCGGTGAGGCCGATGACGATGGCGTCGTTCTGGCGGGCGAGCTGGGCGATTTCCACCAGCGCCTTGGTGCGGCCGGTGTGGGAAATCAGCACCACTACGTCGCCCTCGGAGCTGGCGATGCAGCTCATGCGCATCATCACCACGTCGTCGAAACACAGCACCGGCACGTTGAAGCGGAAAAATTTGTTCATGGCGTCGTGGGCCACGGCGGAAGAGGCGCCGAGGCCGAAAAACGACAGTTTCTTGGCCTGGGTGAGGATGTCGACGCAGCGGTTGACCGCCTGGGGATCCAGACTGTGCCGGGCCGAGTCCAGGCAAGCCATGCTGGATTCGAAAATCTTGGCGGTATAGGACTCGGGACCGTCGTCTTCTTCCACATGGCGGTTTACATAGGGGGTGCCGTTGGCCAGGCTCTGGGCCAGGTGCAGTTTGAAGTCCGGAAAGCCTTTGGTGTCGAGGCGGCGACAGAAACGGTTGACGGTCGGCTCGCTCACATCCGCCAGCTTGGCCAGGGCGGCGATGCTGGAATGGATGGCGGTCTGCGGCGAAGCCAGGATCACTTCCGCCACTTTCCTTTCAGACTTGCTGAAACTATCTATATTTTTTGTAATTTTTTCTAATGTATTCATCTGAACAACCGGGCTCGATGGGACGGGCCAGGAACAACCCTGGGCGGCGTAACAAAAGTGGATACACTATACAGGACAATCGATTGCGTTAAGAGTATCCCCATACCAAAGTATGACTGAACTCTAAAAAAATTACTCGAAAGAAGAAAAAAAAGCCAATAATGGTGTTGCTTAATAACAAATGACATGACCTGGATCGGGTTAGAGATGTAAAAAAGCCCCGCGGGCGGGGCTTTTTGCCGGGAGCAGCCGGTACTTAAACCAGCTCGCCCCAAAGGTCGTATTCGTCGGAATGGGTGACGGTCACCTGCACCAGATCGCCGGGCTTGAGGCCGGTTTCACCGTTGAGGTACACCAGGCCATCGATCTCCGGGGCGTCGGCACTGGAACGGCCGATGGCCCCTTCCTCGTCCACCTCGTCGATCAGCACTTCGATGACCTTGCCCACCTTCTGTGCCAGCTTGCGGGTGGAGATCGCCTGCTGCAGCGCCATAAAGCGTTCGAAGCGCTCCTGCTTGACTTCTTCCGGCACCGGATCCGCCAGCTCGTTGGCCCGGGCGCCCTCCACCGGGCTGTAGGTGAAGCAGCCGACCCGATCCAGCTCGGCCTGCTCGATAAAGTCGAGCAGCATCTGGAAGTCTTCCTCGGTTTCGCCGGGGAAGCCGACAATAAAGGTGGAGCGGATGGTGATCTCGGGGCAAATCTCGCGCCAGCTGCGGATCCGCTCCAGGGTGCGCTCCACCGCACCCGGGCGCTTCATCAGCTTGAGGATGCGGGGGCTGGCGTGCTGTAGCGGAATATCCAGGTAGGGCAGTATCTTGCCGTCGCGCATCAGGGGGATCAGATCGTCCACGTGGGGGTAGGGGTAGACATAGTGCAACCGTACCCAGACCCCCATCTTGCCGAGCTCCTCGCACAAGGCCTGGATATGGGTCTTCACCGGCGCACCGTCGGCGAAGCCGGTCTTGTGCCTGACGTCCACCCCGTAGGCGGAAGTATCCTGAGAGATCACCAGCAGCTCCTTCACCCCGGCAGCCACCAGGCGACGGGCTTCACTCAGCACCTCGCCGATAGGACGGCTGTCCAGATCGCCGCGCATGGAGGGGATGATACAGAAGGTGCATTTGTGGTTGCAGCCTTCGGAGATTTTCAGGTAGGCGAAATGCTTGGGGGTGAGCTTGACGCCCTGTTCGGGCACCAGGTTGACAAAGGGGTTGTATTCCGGACGCGGCACATATTGATGAACATGATTCAATACCTGCTCGTAGGAGTGGGGGCCGGTGATCTCCAGCACCTTGGGGTGCACTTCACGAATTTGATCTTCCTTGGCGCCCAGGCAGCCGGTGACGATGACCTTGCCATTCTCGTTCAGGGCTTCGCCTACTGCTTCCAGGGATTCCTGTACGGCGCTGTCGATAAAGCCGCAAGTATTGACGATCACCAGATCGGCATCATCGTAGGAAGGCACCACATCGTAACCTTCGATACGCAACTGGGTCAGGATACGCTCGGAGTCGACCAGGTTTTTCGGACAACCGAGAGACACGAAGCCGATACGGGGAACAGACATACTCACTTGGCTTAACTCACTTTAAAGAGGGTAGAAACGAAAGAGGGCGCATTTTACACCCAAGTTGGCTGACTAAAAAAGAGGCAACAACAAAAACACCCCGGAAGGCCGGGGTGTTTTCAACTGACGAAAACTTATTTGGCGAAGTTTTCTGCCACGAAGTCCCAGTTGACCAGGGCCCAGAAGGCTTTCACATAGTCGGGACGCACGTTGCGATAGTCGATGTAGTAGGCGTGTTCCCACACATCACAGGTCAGCAGCGGGGTCACGCCGTCGGTCAGCGGGCAGCCGGCATTGGAGGTGTTGGCAATGCCCACGGAGCCGTCGGCCTTCTTCACCAGCCAGGTCCAGCCGGAGCCGAAGTTGGTCACACAGGATTTGGTGAACTCTTCTTTAAAGGCGTCGAAGGAGCCGAAGGCGGCCTTGATGGCGTCGGCCAGGGCGCCGGTCGGTTCGCCACCGCCGTTGGGAGCCAGACAGTGCCAGTAGAAGGTGTGGTTCCACACCTGGGCTGCATTGTTGAAGATACCGCCGGAAGAGGTTTTGATGATGTCTTCCAGGGATTTGCCTTCGAACTCGGTACCGGGAACCAGGTTGTTCAGGTTGACCACGTAGGTGTTGTGGTGCTTGCCGTAGTGATATTCCAGGGTTTCCTGGGAGATATGGGGTTCCAGAGCATTCTTGGCGTAAGGCAGTGCAGGAAGTTCAAATGCCATTGTTATTTTCTCCATTTTGATTGTGCCAGCCGGAGCTGGCCGAGACATTGCTGCTTGCTTTCTTTCCATGGCGGGAGCGGCCCATGACAGAGCATAGCCGCAAACCGCTAAATTGCTGAAAGGATTGTAACAGTTTGCCGGATGGCGAAACAACAACAGCTTTTGTAAGGGGATAATGGCCCTGCGTGTGCGATGGACGCTTATTGCCTTGCCGATACCTATTTATGTGCCCCCGCTCTTGTGACCGCGGAGGGATAAAGTAGAATAGACTTTTTTAACAACATGCGTCCGAGGTGGTCATGGACACCATTGAAAAAATCAAAACCCAGATCAGCGAAAACCCGATCCTGTTGTACATGAAGGGTTCACCCAAGTTTCCCAGCTGCGGCTTTTCCGCCCAGGCGTCCCAGGCGCTGATGAATTGCGGCGAGCCGTTCGCCTATGTGGACATACTGCAAAATCCCGACATCCGCGCCGAGCTGCCCAAGTACGCCAATTGGCCGACCTTTCCCCAGTTGTGGGTGGAAGGGGAACTGATCGGTGGTTGCGACATTATCATCGAGATGTTCCAGCAGGGCGAACTGCAGACTCTGATCAAGGACACCGCCGCCAAGCATCCCAAGCCCGAGCAGGCGTAAACCCGCCTGACGCCAGGTAGAGGCGTGAGGGGTAAAGGTAAGATATGCTGAGTGCCGGCTGGAATATCCAGCCGGCACTTGCTTTATCGGCTGGGTAGCCTCACACCTCAGGGCCTGAAACACACCTCCAGCCGGGTACCGCCCCCTTCACCGGAACCGATGCGCAGGGTGCCGCCCAGGCTGGCGGTCCTGTCCTGCATGATCTTGAGCCCGTAGTGCTGTCCCTGCTCCATGCCGGCGTCGATGCCGGTGCCGTTGTCCGCCACCGACAGGTGAATCGCCTCGTCCTGCTGCCAGACCCGGACCGCCACCTGGCTGGCGTGGGCGTGCTTGAACACGTTGTGCAGGGCCTCGCGGGTGATCTGTACCAGATGGATGGTCTGGTTGGGGCTCAGCCGGTGGGGTGACAGCCGATATTCGAAATCGATGGCAAAGCCCATGCGGCGGCTGAACTCGGCCAGGGTATCGCTCAGGGCGGCGTAGAGCCCGGGTTTGTCCAGTTTGAGGCGGAAGGTGGTGAGCAGCTCCCGCAACTGACGGTAGGCGTTGTTCAGCCCCTCGCGCATCTCGTCCAGCCCCGAAGCCACTTCGGGACTGGGATTGGGCAGCTGCAGTTGCACATAGCTGACCTGTAGCTTGAGGTAGGTAAGGGCCTGGGCCAGGGAATCGTGCAGCTCGCGGGCGATGGTCGCCCGTTCTTCCATCAGTTGCAGCTGCTGGTGCTGGTGCTGGCGGCGGTCCAGGGCCAGGGCGGTGGTGATCTGGTCGAAAATACTGGCCAGCAGCTGTTGCTGTTCCTCCGCCAGCTCTTGCCCTGGTGGACAGCAGGCGAGCACCTGGCCGTAATGGCCGCTGCTGTCCTGCAGGGGCCAACGGTAGTTGGGGACGGCACGGGGCTCTGCACCGTCCGAGCTGGTGGTGACTTCGTCGAAGGCGCTGTCGTCGTCACCTTCATACAGATGAATGCAGATCTGGCGCAGGGGGGTGAGTTGCTCCAGCCGGTTCAACAGCCCGGGCAGGCGCTGATACAGGGGTTCCACGCCCTGCAGCTCCCGCTGGGTATCGTAGAGGGTGGTCAGGGTCTGGTTGGAGCGTACCAGGGCCCGGGTTTGCTGCTCCACCTTCTCTTCCAATTGGCCGTAGAGCTCGGACAGCTGCTGGTTCATGGTGTCCACGGTGGCGGCCAGCACCGCCATTTCATCGTCGCCGGCAATACCACTGCGGCAGGCGAAATCGCCCTGGCCGACGGCCCGTGCCACCAGCAGCAGCCGGCGCAGCGGGGTAAGCAGTCGTTGCTGCAGGTAGACCACTGCCGCCACCAGAATCAGCAACATGGCCAGCATCACCATGAACTGCAGCCAGCTCTGGCGCTGCAGACTGGCCTCGGTATTCTGCTCGACCTGGACCACCAGGGTATCGATGGCATCGACGAAGGCGGCCACCTGGGAACTCACCGGCTCGCGCTCCGGGGTTTGCAGCAGGCTGGTCTTGAGCTGCTGCCATTGCTGCTGCAGCTGTCGGTGTTCCTGGCTGAGGCCGTCGCTATCCAGCACCCGCACCAGCACCGGATCCCGCAGATCCCGCTCCAGCATCTGCAGGTCACCGTCGTCCTGCAAGGGAACCCGGCTGAGCAGCCGGTAACTTTGCATCCGCAATGAGCCGGCCTTGTTGATCACATAGGCTCGCCCCTCGCTCTTGTCGGACAGCCAGGCCGAGGCCGCCAGGCTGATCAGGGCCAGCAGCACCAGGGTCAGCATCAGCAGGGTGATGCGGGTCAATAAGGAACGAGAGAAGGGGATCGATGACATGGCGTCCTGTCCTTGGTAGCAATAACCGTCCCGGCGGCCCCTCCGGCCGCCGGAAGAGCCGAGGGATTCAGATGCATTTCACGGGCTTGGGCAGCCCGGCCAGCTTGGTGGCCTGCTTGGCCGGCCCCTTGGGGAACAACCGGTACAGGTAACGGCTGTTGCCTTTTTCTTCGCCCAGCTCCTTGGCCATGGCTTTCACCAGGGCACGGATCGCGGGGGAGGTATTGTATTTGAGATAAAATGCCCGGACAAACCGGATCACCTCCCAGTGTTCGGGGGTGAGGCTGATGCCTTCCTGTTCCGCCAGCAGGACCACCATGGCCGGCTGCCAGTCCTGATGGTCCTTAAGATAACCCTGGGCGTCGGTTGCAATGAGCCGCCCTTCAAATTCGAACATAGTGACTCCTCTGTAGCGCCGCCATCTTACCCAAGTCAGCCGGCCGCTGCATCTTCTGCCGGTGCCTGCTGTTGAAAGCCTCGGGCCAACTGGTAGAGATCGTTGACCAGCAGGGTGATATGGCTGAGCAGCTGGTGAGTCAGGATCACCCATTCGTCGTCGCTGTCCGTGCTGGTTGTCGTCAAGGGTGAATAGGCCGGCAGCTCTTCGCCGCTGCGCAATGCCTTGGCCGAGGCTTGCAGCCTGGCCACCAGCTGCTGCACCGGGGTGTCGGTCAACACCTCCGAATGGATGCGGTGTGCGCCCAGGGTCGACAGGTAGGACAACAGGGCATGGTTGCGGTAGGCGATGTCGAAGCAGAGGTTCAGCCAGTGCTTGGGCACCGGCTCGACCCGGATATTCTGCCAGGCCAGAGCCAGTTGGTTATCGGCCAGGTGGGCCTGCTTGCGTGGCAGCCGATAGTCCAGTTCGTCGTCTCGCCCCCGTTCGAACTGGCGGGCAATGGCCGCCAGGTAATTGGCATTGGCCTCCATGGCATCGGCCATCAGCCGGGGCAGATGGCGTCGTTGCCAGTCGGGCCAGATAAACCATACCGCGATGAAGGCCATGGCGCAGCCGGCCAGGGTGTCGAACAGGCGCGGCAGAAATATCGGCTCCTGGCCGCTGCCCAGCAGGTTGAAGGCCAGCAGTACGAACAGGGTAACGAAACCCACCGCCCAGCTGTAGTAGATCTTCACCTGGGTGAAAAAGACAAAGTTGCACAACAGCAGCACGATAATCTGGGCTCCGACCGAAGGAAACAGATACAGCAACGGAACCCCCGCCAGCAGGCCGCCCAGGGTACCCAGGGTACGCTGCACCAGGCGTTTTCGGGTGGCGCTGAAGCTGGGCTGGCACACGAAGAGGATGGTCAGCAGTATCCAGTAGCCCCGTTCCAGTTCGAGGCTGGCTATCAGGGTATAGCCGAGGGCGAAACACAGGCCCAGGCGTACGCCATGGCGAAAGAGGATGGAATTGGGGTGCAGCAGCGCCTTGAGCTTGGGCCAGAACGGCTGCCGGGGCGGGCGGGCCAGTTCGACCTGGTTTGCCTCGGGCGGCGTCTGTCGCCGGGTCAGGTCCTGGGCCCGCAGCAGGGCCTGGTGCAGGTGCTCCATATTGCGGCTGAGGAACTTCATCGGGCTCAGCAGGGAACGCGGGTAATGGCGTTTGAGGTGGCTGTAGTCGAGCTGATCCTGCAGCGCGCTCAGCTCCCAGGCGATACGTTTGCTATGCTGGTAGGCATTGTGGGTCAGGATGGCATAGCCCAGCCGGTAGCAGGCTTCGCCCAGCTCCACCAGCAGGGTCTGGTAACCGGCCAGTACATTGACCTGGTTGAGATCCTGGTTCAATTGCCGGTAGGAATAGTGGCTGGAGGCGGCCCGTTCATGCATGTCCTGCACCAACAGATAAAGTGCGAGCAGGCGGCCCAGCTCCGCGTCCTGTTTGTCATGGCCCTGGATGCGGCGGTTAAGCATCTGTTTGGTGCTTTCCAGTGCGTTCACCAGCTGGATATTGAGCTGGGCCAGTCCATGGCGCAGGTGCTGGTGCTGCTCCTCGGGGCTGTCGAAGAAGCGCGATTTCTCCAGCAGGTAGCGGGACAGGGCGAAGTAGCACTGGGCCAGTTGTTCATGCACTTGCTTGTAGGGCCAGGCCAGCAGCACCAGCCAGGACAGCAGGCCGTACCAGGCCGCGCCCAGGGTCAGCAACAGCGGCTGGTACCAGAAATAGGGGCTGTCCGCGTGCCCCTGCATGGCATAGATGGACACCAGCAGGGTACCGAAGCCGAGGCTGCCGGCGGTGGGCCCCCAGGCTCCCAGCAGCACCAGGGTAAAGGTGGTGAAAACCAGCAGGGGGCCGAACAGCCAGGGCGAGTCGATAAGCCAACTGACGCCGGTGATGGCGGAGAAGAAGCACAGCAGGCTCAGCAGCAAGTGACGCAATCGCCCTTTTGGGCCCTGATCCACCTCGCTCAGGGCGCCGGCCATGGCGCCCAGCGCCAGGGTGACGGCGGCGGGCACCTGTTCCAGCCACCAGCCGGGCAGCAGCAGGCTGGACATGGCCAGCAATACCTTGAGGGCAAAGAAGAAATGGCTGTCGGTGAAGACGCGCCTGAGCCAGATAATTCCGGGCGACATGATCCCTGTTAGCAGTTGGCTGGTCAGATGACGATAATACCCAAGTCGGTGCCGATGCACAGCCGTCGGGAGCAATAAAAAAAGCCCCGTCCGGGGCTTTTTTGAAAAAAGGAGGGGGGGAGATTAATCCCGGCTCAGGCCCAGCAGCTGCAGCAGGCTGAGGAAGATATTGAAAATTGACACATACAGGGTCACGGTGGCGGAGATGTAGTTCTGCTCGCCGCCGTGGATGATGGCGCTGGTCTGCATCAGGATGGCGCCGGACGAGAACAGGATGAAGAGGGCACTCAGGGCCAGGCTCAGGGCCGGCAGGGCCAGGAACAGGTTGGCCACGAAGCCGACCAGTATCACCACAAAACCGGCCATCATCATGCCGCCGAGGAAGGACATGTCCTTCTTGGTGGTCAGCACATAGGCGGACAGGGACAGGAAGGTCAGGGCGGTGCCGCCCAGCGCCAGCATCACGGTCTCGGTACCGGAGGAGGTGCTCAGGTAGTAGTTGAGGATGGGGCCTATGGTATAGCCGGTAAAGGCGGTAAAGGCGAAGATGAACAGTAATCCCAGGCTGCTGTTCTTGTTGCGCTCGGTCAGGAACATCAGGCCGTAGAAGCCGACCAGGGTGATGATCAGACCCGGACGGGGCAGGGCGAGCATGGCGCTCACTCCGGCAGACAGGGCGGCGACCACCAGGGTCATGCCCAGCAGCATGTAGGTATTACGCAGGACCTTGTTGGTCTCCAGCGCGCCCGTTTGGGTACGGGACAGGGTATTGTTGTATCGCATTGTTCAGACTCCTTTAGTGTCTAAAACAGGGATGGAACTACCGAATAATGAAGTGCATTGTGGACATAATATGACCCGGTTGTCGAGCTTTCCGTGCCCGAATTCAAGGACTTGTCCCGCAAAGGTGAACCTTTTTGTCCATTAAATATCCATTCGCACCGGGGCCGGTATTTATCAGTTTACAAGAGGATAGGGCCTGAGTACTATTGTCGCCCGTCGGAGGGGTGGCAGAGTGGTTGAATGCACCGGTCTTGAAAACCGGCGTGGGTTAATAGCCCACCGTGGGTTCAAATCCCACCTCCTCCGCCAGATCTGAAAAGCCCGCTGCGTAACCCGCAGCGGGCTTTTTGCATTGTCCCGCCCGGAGTCAGCCCATGGACATACTGTTACGCCACGACCATTTTTACGTGATCAACAAGCCCGCCGGTATCGGCATGCACCAGGAAGGGGACAGCCCAGGTCTGGTACGTCGACTGAGCGAGGAGCTGGGCGAGCCGCTCTACCCGGTGCACCGGCTCGACAAGATGACCACCGGCGCCCTGCTGCTGGCCCGTAATCCGGATGCCAACCGGGAGCTCAGCCGTCAGTTCGCCGAGCGCAGTACCCGCAAGCTGTATCTGGCCCTCTCGGATCGCAAACCCACCAAGAAACAGGGTCTGATCAGGGGCGACATGGAAAAGGCTCGGGGCGGCAGCTGGAAACTGTGTCGCACTCAGCTCAACCCGGCCGTCACCCGTTTCTACAGCGGCCTGCTCGATAACGGACTGCGGGCTTTCCTGTTACAGCCCCATACCGGCAAGACCCACCAGTTGCGGGTCGCGTTGAGGAGCCTGGGCAGCCCCATACTGGGTGATGAGCGCTACGGCGGCAGCCCGGCGGACCGGGGCTATCTGCATGCCTGGCAGCTGGAGTTCGGCTATGGCGGCGAGGCGCTGCTGGTCAGGGCCCCGTTGGCGCAGGGGACCTTGTTCCTCGAACATGCCGAGGCGCTGGAATGCTGGGCATGCGGGCTGCCGAGGACCAGCGAGGCCGGTTAGGCCCGCCTGTTGACGCCTTTTGGCGCCACCTAAACGGGCGTTTACAGGAGAGCACCGAGTTCAGGCGCAGGCAGGCCGGTGCGAAGCGGTCGACAGGGGAAGCCCTGTGCGTTATCGGCAACGGCTCCTGCTCAGCGCTTATGCAGTATCCGCGGTACCGGGTAATGACCGCTGCGGTAGTTGCCCCGTACCGCGTCCAGCGTCAGGTTCAGTACCTGCTGGGTCACGATATGGTGATCCTGGGCGATGGTGTTGATCGGGCTCGACAGAAAATCGAGCAGCCGGTGATCGCCGAAGGTACCGAGCCGCAGGTGGGGCGGTAACTGGGCTTCGTGCTGGTAGAAATAATCCAGCACTCCTTCCAGCAACACGAAGGCGGTGGTGACGATGGCCTGGGGTCGTTGCCAGTCCACCTGCTCCAGCTCGTTCAGCAAACGAAACGCGGTTTGGCGTTCGAACCGTTCGCCATAGAGCACCTGGTAGGGGACCCCGGTTTTCTCCAGGGCCTTCACGAAACCCTGTTCCCGCTCCAGGCTGATGCCCAGGTCCGGGGCTGCGGCAATCAGCCAGGCCTGCTCCAGTTCGGGACCGGCCAGGGTCTGGGTCAGGCGGAAGGAAGAAGCCTTGTTCTCGCTGCTCACATAGATCAGGGGGGCAGGCAGGGAGCGGTCCACCCCGATAACTGGCAGCTCCTGATTGATCTTCAGGTAAAATTCATCATCCAGCGGCAGGCAGGACGCCACTATCAGGGCATCCACCCGCCGCCCTTTCAGCATCAGGGCCAGATCCTTTTCGGTGTCCGCTTCGTCATCGGAGCAGGTTACCAGCAACTGGAACCCGGCCTTGCGGGCGTGCCATTCCAGCAGTTTGGCCATGCGGGCGTAGCTGGGGTTATCCAGGTCCGGCACTATCAGGCCGAAGGTATGGGACAGGGCCCCGCGCAGGGCGGCGGCCTGGCGGTCCGGCTGGTAGTTGTGGGCCTTCACCACCGCCATGACCTTATCCTGGGTGGCCTGGCTTATCCGGTGCTGCTCTGCCTTGCCGTTAATCACGTAGCTGGCAGTGGTGCGCGATACGCCGGCCAGGCGAGCGACTTCGTCAAGTTTCATTGTTCGTTAAATCCATCAAAATGTGCACCAGATCATATCATTGCAATCTGCTGGTGCAGATAGCTTGCCTGAATTGCTGAAACGATTCAGTATGAATTCAGTTACAAAATAACCCAAGTTCTTTCCATCTTGTTCTAGGGTGTAAATATCCTTGTAAATCAGCAGGTGATGTCATGCTTTCACTGTCTACACAAGACGTAAAAATCGGTGCCGCCTTGGCCGACAAGACTTCCGTGATCAATGCGCTGGCCCAGTGGCTGGAGCAGGACGGCAATGTGGCCGCCGGATACGAGGCCGGCATGCTGGCACGCGAAGCCCAAACCGCCACCTACCTGGGGCAGGGCATCGCCATTCCCCACGGTACCCAGGATACCCGCCATCTGGTGAAAAAAACCGGTATCAAGGCCATTCATCTACCCGCAGGCGTGGAATGGGGCGACGGTGAAAAAGCCTACCTGGTGCTGGGCATCGCCGCCGGCTCCGACGAACACCTGGGGCTGCTCAAGCAACTGGCGCGGGCCTTGTCCCAGGACGACCTGGCCGAGCGGGTCAAGGCCGCCAGCGAGCCGCAGGATATTCTGCAGTTATTGCAGGGCGATAGCGAGCCCGAATTGACCCTGGGCGTGGAAAGTATTGCCGTCAAGGCCAAGGCCAGCTCCCTGGGCCAGTTGGCCGAACAGGCCGCGGTGCTGATGCAGGCCAGTGCCACCGAGCAGGCCAACCTGATCAAGGGCGATGCCAGCCATCTGGGACAGGGCTGGTGGCTGAGCCAGACTCCGACCAGCGGCCCTTCACGGGCGGCGCTGGTGACCGTGGACGTCTTCGAGCACCGGCAGCAGCCGGTTTCGGCCCTGCTGGCGCTGGCGGTGAAGGGCGCGGCCCACAAGACCCTGCTGACCCAACTGGCCGACTGGCTGGCCGCCGGCAAAGGCAATGAACTGGCCGGCCAGGCTTCCGCCGAGGCCCTGCTGGCCGCCCTGAATCAGGGGCCGGCCGCCGTGGCCGTCGGCGAGGTGACGGTGGAAGTGCGCAACCCCCATGGCTTGCACGCCCGCCCCGGTGCCATGCTGGTACAGGCCGCCAAGCAGTTCCAGGCCGATATCAAGGTGCGTAACCTGAACGGCGACGGCAAGGCCGTGTCCGCCAAAAGCCTGATGAAGATCATGACCCTGGGCGTTAAACTCGGCCATACCCTGGCCTTTACCGCCGACGGCGAAGATGCCGACGCCGCCCTCAAGGGCATGGTGGACGCGGTGCGTGCCGGCCTGGGTGAGGAAGTGGTGCCGGCGCCGGTCGAGATCGAGACACCGGCCCTGGCCGCCAACGAGCGGCTGGTGGTGGTGCGCAACCCCCACGGCCTGCATGCCCGCCCCGGCGCCATGCTGGTGCAGACCGCCAAAAAATTCGAGGCCGATATCCAGGTGCGTAACCTGGACGGCGATGGCCACAGCGTGTCCGCCAAGAGCCTGATGAAGGTCATCAGCCTGGGCGTCAAGGCCGGGCACCAGCTGGTATTCAAGGCCGAGGGCGTCGACGCCGAGGCCGCCCTGAACGGCCTGATCGATGCGGTGAACAGCGGACTGGGTGAGGATATCGCCCCGCTCGCCGCCGCCCCGGTGGCCGAGGTCGAGCAGCCCGAGATCCATCAGGTGCACGATATTGCCCCCAACACCGAAGTACAGGGCGTGGCCGCTTCACCGGGTACCGCCATCGGTCCGGTGTTCGTGGAAGCCCCCATCCAGTTCGAGTATCCGGAAAAGGCCGCCGACGCCGCCGCCGAACAAGGCAAGCTGAGTGCCGCCATCAAGCAGGCCCACAGCGACCTGGCCGACAGCGTGGCCAAGGCGACCCAGCCCCAGGCCAGGGAAATCATGGCCATGCACCAGGAACTGCTGGACGATCCTTCCCTGGCGGAGGGCGCCGCCGAGCGTATTCAGAAGGGGCAGTCCGCCGCCGCCGGCTGGTGGAGCGAAATCGACTCCGCCGCCACCCTGCAGGCCGCCAGCCCCGATGCCCTGCTCGCCGAGCGGGCCGCCGACATCCGCGACATCGGTCGCCGGGTGATGGCCATTCTGTGCAACACCAGCCTGCCGCAAAAGCCGGATACCCCCTATGTCTGGGTGGCGGAAGACATCGGCCCCTCCGACGTGGTCAACATGGATCCAGCCAAGGTGTTGGGTATGGTCACCGCCGGCGGCGGAGCCTCTTCCCACAGCGCCATCCTGGCCCGTTCGCTGGGCATCCCGGCCCTGGTGGCCATGGGCGGCGCCGTCATGACCCTGAAGCAGGGTACCGAAGTGATACTGAACGGTGAGGCCGGCACCCTCTGGGTGGCTCCCGAGGCCGAGCAGCTGGAGCAGGCCAAGGCCCGTCAGCAGCAAGAGAAGGAACTGGCGGAAAAAGCCTGGGCCAGCCGTAACGAGCATGCGACCACCCTTGATCAGCACCGGATGGAAATCTGTGCCAACCTGGGTGAAACCGCCAAGGCGATGGACGCGGTGGAAGCCGGCGCCGAGGGGGTGGGCCTGTTGCGTACCGAGTTCGTGTTCATGGCTCAGAGCAGTGCTCCCGGCCTGGACGCCCAGATTGCCGAGTACAAGAAAGCCATCGACGCCCTCGACGGACGTCCCCTGGTGGCCCGGACCCTGGACGTGGGCGGTGACAAGCCGCTGCCTTACTGGCCGGTGCCGAAAGAGGAAAACCCCTTCCTCGGGGTGCGTGGCATCCGCCTGTGCATGCAGAAGCCCGAACTGCTGGAAACCCAGCTGCGAGCCCTGCTGATCGCCGCCGGTGACAAACCCATCCGCATCATGTTTCCCATGGTGGCTGATTGGTCCGAATGGCGCTGGGCCAAGGACATGTTCGACAGGGTCCAGGCCGAGGTGCGGGCCACCGATGTACAGGTGGGCATCATGGTGGAGGTGCCTTCCGCCGCCCTCAACGCCCATGTGTTTGCCGAAGAGGCCGATTTCTTCAGCATCGGCACCAACGACCTGACCCAGTACACCCTGGCGGTGGACCGTGGCAACGGCGAGCTGGCCAGCCTGTCCGACGGCCTCAACCCGGCGGTGCTGCGCCTGATCAAGATGACCGTCGACGCCGCCCATGCCAAGGGCAAGTGGGTCGGGGTGTGCGGCGAGCTGGGCTCGGATCCCAAGGCGCTGCCGTTGCTGGTGGGCCTGGGGGTGGACGAACTTTCAGTCAGCCTTAAGCGGGTACCTATGGTCAAGGCCCAGGTCCGTGACTGGAGCCTGAGTGCCTGTCAACAACTGGCCGAACAGGCACTGCTGGCCTCCGATGCCAATGCGGTGCGTGCCCTGGTAGGAGAAGCCAAATGAGCATACTGACCCTGACCCTGAATCCGGCCCTGGACCTGACGGTATCCCTGGATTCCCTTAAGCCCGGCGCGGTGAATCTCGCCAAGTCCGGCCACCTGGGTGCCGCCGGCAAGGGCATCAACGTGGCACGGGTGCTGGCCGATCTGGGCCATACCCCCCGAGCCTGCGGTTTTCTCGGCCTGAATAACGACTCTTCGTTCCGGGCCCTGTTCAGCCAGCATGGCATCGAGGATGACTTCGTGCGCCTGGCAGGCGATACCCGGGTCAACGTCAAGGTCAGTGAGGGGGACGGCCGGGTGACCGACATCAACCTGCCCGGCCTCAAGGTGACCGACGTGGACTGGAACCGGCTGCTGGCGCGGCTTGAGTCCCTGGCCAACAACTTCGATACCCTGGTGGTGGCGGGCAGCCTGCCGCCCGGGGTACACCCCCAGCAGCTCGAAGGCATGATCGAAATGTGGCGCGAGCGGGGCAAGGCGGTGTTGCTGGATGCCAGCGGCGAGGCGCTGAAGGCCGGCATCAGGGGCCTGCCGGCGCTGATCAAGCCCAATATCGACGAGCTGGCCGGCCTGGTCGGCCGGCCCATACGGGATGATGTGGACCTGGCCACCTGTGCCCGCGAATTGCAGGGCCAGGGCATTGAGCATGTAGTGGTGTCGGCCGGGGCCGATGGTGTGCACTGGTTCAGTCCCAACGGCTACTGGCGGGCCCAGGTGCCTCAGGTCAAGGTGGTCAGCACCGTCGGGGCAGGGGACAGCCTGGTGGCCGGTCTGTGCGCCGGCTTTGTGGAAGGACTGGATGAAGCAGAGACCCTGCGCCGGGCCGTGGCACTGTCGCTGATGGCGGTGACCCAGATCGGGGTAGGCATTCGTAATCAAAAGGAAGTCAGTGATTATCAAAACGCTATCCTGATCACTCAGGTCGAGGCCAAGGAGATATAAATGAAGACATTGATCGTTACCGCCTGCCCCAGCGGCATGGCGAGTAGTTACATGGCCGCGCGCCTGCTACGGCAGGCGGCGGAAGAACTGGGTTGGCAGGCCACGGTGGAGTGCCACAGCCAGCTCGAACCGGTGATCCCCTTTACCCAGGCCCAACTGGACGAAGCCGAGCTGGTGGTGGTGGCCGCCGGCACCGAACTGGACTTGTCCCGCTTTGCCGGCAAGCCGCTGTACAAGAGTGATATCCAGCAGGCCCTCAACAATCCCAAGGCCTGGCTGCAGCAGGCCGCCGGCCAGGCGGTCAAGCAACAGGGTAGCGCGCCGGCCGCCGCTGCCGGCATCAGGCTGGTAGCCATTACCGCCTGCCCGACCGGGGTAGCCCATACCTTTATGTCCGCCGAGGCTTTGAACGAGACTGCCAAGGCCATGGGCCACCAGATCAAGGTGGAAACCCAGGGCTCGGTAGGCGCCCAGAACGCCCTCACCGCCGAGGACATCGCCGCCGCCGATTGCGTCATCGTGGCCGCCGACATCGAAGTCAACCTGAGCCGGTTCGACGGCAAGCGGGTCTATCGCACCAGCACCGGTCAGGCACTGAAAAAGCCGAAAATCACCATCGAGACCGCCCTGGCCGAAGCCAAGATGTACCAGCATCAGGGGCAGCACAGCGCCGCCCAGGACGGCCAGGACGACAAGAAACAGGCCGGGCCTTATCAGCACCTGCTGACCGGGGTGTCCTTTATGTTGCCCATGGTGGTGGCAGGGGGCCTGATCATCGCGCTGTCGTTTGTGTTCGGCATCGAGGCCTTCAAAGAGGAAGGCACCCTGGCCGCCGCCCTGATGCAAATCGGCGGTGCCTCGGCCTTCGCCCTGATGATTCCGGTGCTGTCCGGCTATATCGCCTATTCCATCGCCGATCGCCCCGGTATCGCCCCCGGCATGATCGGCGGCATGCTGGCCAGCTCCCTGGGAGCCGGCTTTATCGGCGGTATCATCAGCGGCTTCCTGGCCGGTTACGCGGCGCGTTACCTGGCGCGGAACATCCCCATGCCGAAAAGCCTGGAGTCACTCAAACCGATCCTGATCATCCCGCTGTTTGCCAGCCTCTTTACCGGCCTGGTGATGATTTACATCGTGGGTGGCCCCGTGGCCGCGATCATGGATACCATGACCGACTTCCTCAACAACATGGGGTCGGCCAACGCCGTGCTGCTCGGCATCATTATCGGTGCCATGATGTGCTTCGACATGGGCGGTCCGGTGAACAAGGCGGCCTACGCCTTCTCGGTCGGCCTGCTGGCGTCCGAGACTTATGGTCCCATGGCGGCGGCCATGGCGGCGGGCATGGTACCGGCACTCGGCATGGGTATCGCCACCTTCCTGGCCCGGCGCAAGTTCAATGCCAACGAGCAGGAAGCGGGCAAGGCCTCCTTCGTGCTGGGACTGTGCTTTATCTCCGAAGGGGCCATTCCCTTCGCCGCCCGGGATCCGCTGCGGGTGATCCCGAGCTGCATGATCGGCGGTGCCCTGGCCGGTGCGCTGTCCATGCTGTTCGGTGCCAAGTTGCTGGCGCCTCATGGCGGTATCTTCGTGCTGTTCATCCCCAATGCCATTCAGCAACTGTTGTGGTACGTGCTGGCCATCGCCGTCGGCTCCATCGTCACCGGCGTACTCTACTCGGTATTGAAGCGCAGCGACGCGGAAATGCTGGCTGCTGGTCAGCAGGCCGCCGCCAAGGCGTAAGCACGGCGCGTCGTGGATAATAAAACCCCGGGCAGGTCCCGGGGTTTTTTGTCTATCGGTGAAGCGCGAGGGGAAGGGCTGTCATCTTCTGGGGTGCGGATCCGGTTGAGCCGGGGGTAGGCGCCTCACGGGATTTATTCCTTCAGCATATGACCGAGCTTGCCGGCCTTGGTGTCCAGATAATGCTCGTTGAAGGGGTTGCGACCTTCCTGCAGCGGTACCCGCTCCACCACCTCGATGCCGAAATTCTCCATCGCCTTGACCTTGCGCGGGTTGTTGGTCATCAGCCTGAGCTGTTTGACCCCCAGGCTGTGCAGCATATCGGCACAGATAGTGTAGTCGCGCATGTCGGCGGAAAAACCGAGTTCGACGTTGGCTTCCACCGTGTCCTTGCCCTGATCCTGCAGGTGGTAGGCGTGGATCTTGTTGAGCAGGCCGATGCCGCGCCCTTCCTGGCGCACATACAGCAGTACCCCGCGGCCTTCCTTGGCGATCTTCTCCAGGGCAGCCTGCAATTGAAAGCCACAGTCGCAGCGCAGGCTGAACAGGGCATCGCCGGTCAGGCATTCGGAATGAATGCGGCCCAGTACCGGCAGGCCATCGTCGACATGGCCCATCACCAGGGCTGCATGATCCTTGCCCGTGCCTTTTTCTTCAAACCCGACCAGGGTAAAGGTGCCCCAGGGTGTCGGCAGTTTTGAGTTTGCCATCCGGGTAACACTGCTCATGGCGTTCCTCTTCGATTATCAAGCAACAAAAAATAGCGGCCATTGTAAAGCGGATGGGCGTACAGGTATAGGCGCAATATCGGGTCATTGGGTGTTAATTAATTGTAAACTATGCCTTTGTTCGCCAACTCGGGTATAATGCCGGCCGCGCGGCACCCGAGGTGCCCAGACCCATGATTTTCTGGAGGATGCAATGTCTGAACTAGCTCCCGTCATCACCGTCGATGGCCCGGGCGGAGCCGGCAAAGGAACGCTTTGTCAGTTGCTGGCCGAAAAACTGGAATGGCATTTGCTGGACTCCGGCGCTATCTATCGCGTGCTGGCCCTGGCGGCACTGCATCACAATGTGGCGCTGGACGATGAGGCCGGGTTGATGCCGCTGGCAGCCCATTTGGATGTGCAGTTTCCGGTGGTGGACGGACAGATTAAAACCATCCTGGAGGGCGAGGACGTGTCCCGCTCCATTCGTACCGAGCAGGTCGGAGAAGTGGCCAGTAAAGTTGCCGCTTTCCCGCGGGTGCGCGAAGCCTTGCTGCGACGCCAGCGGGCCTTCAGGAGCAAGCCCGGGCTGATTGCCGACGGGCGGGACATGGGCACCGTGGTATTCCCCGACGCCCAGGTCAAGATCTTCCTCGACGCCAGTGCCGAAGAAAGGGCGCTCAGGCGGCTTAAACAGTTGCAAGATAAGGGCTTTGATGTTAGTTTTGACCGCCTTTTAAGCGAAATTCAGGCGCGTGACGAGCGGGATCGTAATCGCAGCGTGGCGCCCCTTAAAGCGGCCGATGATGCCCTTGTTATTGATTCCACGACCTTGTCCATCGCCGAGGTGCTGGACAAAGTGCTGAGTCATACTAAGGTTATGCTTGGTCGCTGATGCGATTTGGCAATGCCCGCCTTACGGAAGAGGCAGGTCAGTGATAATCACCCCACCGGTGCCGGATTGCCCTGTGGATGTTCAACTTTAAAAGTGTACTCATTAAACATGACTGAATCTTTTGCTCAACTCTTTGAAGAGTCTCTGAAAGAACTCGAAACCCGCCCGGGCTCCATCGTTAAAGGTACTGTTGTTGCCATCGAGAACGGCATCGTTCTGGTTGACGCAGGCCTGAAGTCTGAATCCGCTATCCCCGCCGAGCAGTTCAAAAATGCCCAGGGCGAGCTGGAAATCAGCGTTGGCGATACCGTTGATGTCGCGCTGGACGCAGTGGAAGACGGTTTCGGTGAGACTCTGCTTTCCCGCGAAAAAGCCAAGCGTCACGAAGCCTGGCTGCAACTGGAAAAAGCCTACGAAGATCAGGAAACCGTTGTTGGTGTTATCAACGGCAAGGTCAAAGGCGGCTTCACCGTAGAAGTGAACAGCATCCGTGCCTTCCTGCCCGGTTCTCTGGTTGACGTGCGTCCGGTACGCGACACCCTGCATCTGGAAGGCAAAGAGCTTGAGTTCAAAGTCATCAAGCTGGACCAGAAACGCAACAACGTGGTGGTTTCACGCCGTGCCGTGATCGAAACCGAGAACAGCGTTGAGCGCGAGCAACTGCTCGAAAACCTGCAGGAAGGCCAGGAAGTCAAGGGTATCGTCAAGAACCTGACCGACTACGGTGCCTTCGTCGACCTGGGTGGCGTAGACGGCCTGCTGCACATCACCGACATGGCCTGGAAGCGCGTCAAGCATCCAAGCGAAATCGTGAACGTGGGTGACGAAATCAACGTTAAAGTGCTGAAATTCGACCGTGAGCGCACCCGTGTGTCTCTGGGCCTGAAGCAGCTGGGCGAAGATCCGTGGGTCGATATCGCCAACCGTTATCCGGAAGGCACCCGTCTGTCCGGCCGCGTGACCAACCTGACCGACTACGGCTGCTTCGTTGAAATCGAAGAAGGCGTTGAAGGCCTGGTACACGTGTCCGAAATGGACTGGACCAACAAGAACATCCACCCGTCCAAAGTGGTTTCTGTTGGCGACAGCGTAGACGTGATGGTGCTGGATATCGACGAAGAACGTCGCCGTATCTCCCTGGGTCTGAAACAGTGCAAGTCCAACCCCTGGCAGCTGTTTGCAGAAACCCACAACAAGGGCGACCGTGTTTCCGGCAAGATCAAGTCCATCACCGACTTCGGCATCTTTATCGGCCTGGATGGCGGTATCGACGGCCTGGTGCACTTGTCCGACATTTCCTGGAATGCCAATGGTGACGACGCCGTTCGCGAGTTCAAGAAAGGCGACGAAATCGAAGCCGTGGTACTGCAGGTCGATCCGGAGCGTGAGCGTATCAGCCTGGGCGTGAAGCAAATCGACGAAGATCCTTTCAATAAGTATCTGTCTGACAACAAGAAAGGTGCTATCGTTAAGGGTACCATCACCGCCGTTGACGCCAAGGGTGCCGTGGTTGAGCTGGAAGAAGGCGTGGAAGGTTACATCCGCGTTGCCGACATCTCCCGCGACCGCATCGAAGACGCTTCCACCGTACTGAACGTGGGTGAAGAAGTCGAAGCGCGTTACATGGGTGTTGATCGGAAGAACCGCACCGTCAGCCTGTCTATCCGCGCGAAAGACGAAGCTGAAGAGAAAGCCGTTATGGATAACCTGAACCAGCAGCAAGAAGAAGTTGGTTTGAGTGCCATGGCCGAAGCTTTCAAGGCGGCAAAAGGCGAATAAGCCTGTCCGAATTCAAAAGGGGGCCTTCGCGCCCCCTTTTTGTTTGGTGATCAGGAGAATACACATCATGACCAAATCCGATTTGATTGAGCGCCTGGCCGAACAATATGGCCATCTTTCCGCTAAGGACGTTGAAAACGCCATCAAGGAAATTCTCGAGCAGATGGCGTCTACCCTGCAGACCGGAGATCGTATTGAAATCCGTGGTTTTGGCAGTTTCTCACTGCATTATCGTGCTCCGCGACAGGGGCGCAATCCCAAAACCGGTGAGAAAGTGGAATTAACCGGTAAATATGTACCGCACTTCAAACCAGGAAAAGAGTTGCGTGAACGGGTGAACCCGGCCTGAGCGCAGACTAGTCGCCTGATATCACTTTTCCCGATGACCCGGCTGGCGGCGACGGTGCTTTTACGGGATAATGCCAACACTCAAAATCAGGAAGTTGAGAGGGTAAGGTGAAAATTATTTTTGGCCTGGTGTTCCTGGCAATTCTGTTCGCGGTCGGTTTGACCCTGGGTTCGCAAAATGACCAGCTGGTGCATGTAAATTACCTGTTGGCACAGGGTGACTACCGCCTTTCCACATTGCTGGCCGTGGTGTTTGTTTCCGGCTTTGTTATCGGCTGGCTGGTATTCGGCCTGGTCATGTTACGTCTGAAAATGAACAACAGTGGCCTGCGCAAAAAGGTTGAGCGTCAACATAAGGAATTGGAAGAGCTCAGGGCCTTGCCTCTTAAGGATTGACAAGCCCGATGCTGGAATTGCTGTTTTTACTGCTTCCGGTGGCAGCTGCCTATGGCTGGTATATGGGGCGTAGGGGAGTCCGGCAGGATGTTCAGAAACAATCTAATCATTTCTCCCGGCAATACGTTGCCGGGCTGAATTTTCTGTTATCGGATGAACCTGACAAGGCGGTCGATCTCTTTATCCAATTGCTGCAGGTCGACAGCGAAACCATTGAAACCCATCTGGCGCTCGGCAATCTGTTCCGTTCCCGGGGCGAAGTCGACCGGGCCATCCGTATCCATCAGAATCTGATTGCTCGTCCCAACCTGTTATTGGAACAGCGCCACTTGGCCATGCTGGAGCTGGCCCGGGACTTTCTGGCGGCCGGTCTGCTGGATCGGGCCGAGCATATTCTGGAAGAATTAAAAGACGATCCGGATTATGAAGAAGAGGCGCTGGGCCAATTGATGCAAATCTACCAGCAATTGCGCGATTGGGAAAAGGCGATTGTGGTTGCCGAGCGTCTGAAGAAACGGCAGGGCAGCAAAGCGATGACGCCGGTGGGGCATTTTTATTGTGAGCTGGCCGAGCAAAACCGACGCCAGCAAGATAGCAAGGCCGCGGTCCACCATTTCAAGAAAGCGCTGAAAGCCGATCCCGGCTGTGTTCGGGCGAATATGCGTTTGGCGGACATCTATATGTCACAGGCCGAGTGGAGCCAGGCGGTCGCCTGCCTTAGGCAGGTGACCGAGCAGGACCCGGACTTTATCAGTGAGGTGCTGGACGATCTGCAGCATTGTTATCTTGAACTGGGTAAAGAGCCGGACTTTGTCCGCCTGCTGGAACAGTGGGTTGCTAAAGACAGTGGTGCCAGCACGGTGCTGATGCTGGCCGACAAGGTCGGCCAGCGGCAAGGAGTACTCAGTGCCGAACAGCTGGTATTGTCGCAATTACAACGTCATCCGACCATGAAGGGTTTTTATCGGCTGATGTCCTACCATGCGGCCAATGCCGAGCAGGGCAGGGCGAGGGAGAGCCTGGAGATGCTCAAGTCGCTGGTAGCCGAGCAGATCAAAATCAAGCCCAGCCATCGCTGCAGCCAATGCGGTTTTTCCTCTCATACTCTATTCTGGCAGTGTCCCTCCTGCAAGCAGTGGGGCAGCATAAAACCGGTGCGTGGCCTCGATGGCGAATAAATGGTAAAGCGTGAATTGTGAGGGGGAGGTAAAGGGGGAGGAGTGAAGGGGAAGGTGCCAGCTCCCATTCCTTTCAGGCTTTACACCTCAAACCTCACACCTCACACCTCATGATCAGTTATAAAAAAGGTAACCCATGCAAGATTCAAATAGTCACGACCCCAAGATCCTCATAGCACTCGACTTTGCCGATCAACAACAGGCCCGTGAGTTGGTAGCCAAACTGGATCCCGCCGACTGCCGGCTGAAGGTCGGCAAGGAAATGTTCACCCTGTTTGGCCCGGAATTTGTTCGTTCATTGGTGAATGCCGGATTCGATGTATTCCTCGATCTGAAGTTTCATGACATTCCCAATACCGTGGCCAAGGCGGTGGCGGCGGCGGCCGAACTCGGGGTGTGGATGGTCAATGTGCATGCCAGTGGCGGCCCACGTATGATGGAGGCGGCGAAGGAAGCCCTCAAGCCTTACGGCGACAAGGCGCCCTTGTTGATTGCCGTCACGGTACTGACCAGCATGACCGGGGATGAATTGCACCAGGCGGGGGTACTGCGCTCTCCCGCGGAGCAGGTACTGGCCTTGGCCCGCCTGAGCCGCGATGCCGGCCTGGACGGTGTGGTCTGCTCGGCGCAGGAAGCCAGTTTGCTGAAAGCCGAACTGGGGCCGGATTTCAAGCTGGTAACGCCGGGCATCCGTCCGTCCGGCAGCGATGCCGGGGATCAGCGTCGGATCATGACGCCGGAGCAGGCCATCACCGCCGGCAGTGATTATCTGGTGATTGGGCGACCCATTACCCAGGCCGCCGACCCGGCCGCCGTATTGACACAAATAAACCTCAGTCTGGCAGCCTTGTCTTAACGTCGTTGCCCTCAACAAGGGGCGGGCTGTTATATCCGGCAGGGTTGTTCGGCTCTGGATTTCCTACAGTGTTTACGGAGTTTAGCGATGGCAATTCAGGCAGCCGAGCTGCTTAGCATTATCAGCAAGCCCATGCCGTTCGGAAAGTATAAAGGGCTGCCGCTGCTTCGGCTACCCATGGCCTATCTGTGCTGGCTTGAACGCAAAACATGGCCGGCCGGCCAACTCGGTGCCGAACTCGCCCTGGTGTATGAGCTTAAGTTAAACGGTGTGGATAAAGGACTTTACTCATTATTGGAGCGGGGTTAGCGGGCATTCGCCCGATAGGGTGATATTCCGGCCACTAGGATGACATCGCCGGAATGATGCGTTGATGAGGCAGTGCATTGGGTGCCCCTGCTCACAAGGGCTGTGATACCAGGGGTAACTCTCTTTTAGCCGGAGACGTTGCGAGAGCTAACTGGCGCTGCACCCCCGGCATGCCGCGGAGCCTGATAACCCGCAGTTTCTGGAGCAATCCAGCCCTGGGAAACCACCGCGCCATCCTTGGCGCAGAGAATCTGTTTAGCGGTACCGTTGGCTTGATTGATCGACTATTCGGAACAGCTATTCAGACCTGGTTTTTATCGGTGAATACTTTACTTTATCAGGAAATCTTCCAGCTTTTTCTCGCCGCTGTCCAAGGCTTTCTGAATCGCGGCAGGCTTACGGCCCTGGCCGGTCCAGGTTTTGTATTCACCGCTTTCGTCCTGGTATTCATATTTGGCCGGACGCTTGCTGCGAGGACCAGAGGCTTTTTTGCTGGGCTCGGCCAGTTCGACGAGTTCGCTGATATCGATACCGTCGGCTGCCATCATGCTTACATATTCTTTCAGTTTGCGCTCGCGCTCTTCGGCTGCAGCGCGCTCAGCAGCTTTGCTTTCGCGCTGCTCTTCAATAACTGAAGTTAATTTGGCCAGTCCTTCTTCCATCTGTTCCAGTGTCAGCTCACGAGTTGCGGCACGCAGGCTGCGAATATTGAGCAGTGTTTTCAAAAATTCAGTCATTGGATCCACCTATGGTGTTCTATTGGTTTTGTAATAAATTAAATTTACAACTTCATTTTAAATGAAGCAAGTTAATTAATACAAAGTGCAGGAGGAGATAGCTTATCAGACATTAGTCCGTCGTATATTGACGGATAAAGCATTGCATTTTGCAAAAGCAGTCGCTAATTAACATTTTTAATGCCCTGTTATCTCAAGCGGCAATACTATTCGACGGCTGTTGTCGCCATCGGTAATTCCGTCTTTCACTACAGGCTGTGAACCAGACAGCATTTTTTCATCACATCGTTAGTGAAAGGCATGTTATGCGGAGTAGATAGCTCAAAGAATGAGCTTTCATTTTGGTTAAATATATTGATTTTTGTCTTTTTGGCAGTAAAATCCACCAACTTACCTGCGTAGAGGTGCGTGTCTTATCAGTAAACCGGGTCAGGGTGATGCCGTTTATCCTGGTTGAAAGGAAGATGCGCCGAAGCCATGCTGTTCATCAGACAGCTTGGCTGGGATTGGTACCGAAAGGGCCGATACTGTCATGAAATTTGTTTCATGATGCGCTACTGCTGGGAAAGAGAGGACGACATTGATATCGGTTTCCTGCTCCTGGTGGTTATGTTGGCAACTCAGATTCAGGTGTCGTCATGGAATCACATCCTTTTGTTCAGACCTTTTGGTCCCTGCTACCGCCGCTATTGGCGATTATATTGGCCATTTTTACCCGACGGGTCTTGTTATCCCTGGGGTTTGGTATTGTCCTGGGTGCCTTGCTATTACAGCAGTTCAATCCTTTTGCGGTACTGACTCATTTGGGTACAAGTGTGATGGCGTTATTTTGGTCAGATAATGCCGTGAACGAATGGAATGTGAATATACTGCTGTTTTTACTGCTGCTGGGGTGCATGATCAGCATGCTCAGCCGCACCGGTGCCACTCTGGCCTTCGCCGAGTGGGCACAGGCGCGTATCAAAACGCGCCGCCAGGCTAAAGTCATGACCGGCCTGCTGGTATTTATCTTCTTTATTGACGATTATTTCCATAGCCTTTCTGTGGGCACGATTTGCCGGCCGGTGACCGACCGCTTCCGCATTTCCCGCGCCAAACTCGCCTATCTGCTGGACTCAACCGCGGCGCCGGTTTGTGTATTGATGCCGGTTTCTTCCTGGGGAGCTTATATTATAGCGCTGGTCGGTGGCATCCTGGCCAGTTATGGCCTGACCGGACAGAGCGCGCTGGGTGCCTTTCTGACGATGGGGGCCATGAACTTTTATGCGCTCTTTACTCTGGTCATGGTGCTGTTAGTGATCCGGGGGGGATGGGATCTGGGGGCCATGGCGCATCATGAGCGGCAAGCACTGAACGGTATCTTGTTCGATAAAGCCAAAGGCACACCACCGGGGGTGGCCGATACCGCCACCAGTGTTGGCCGCGTCGCGGACTTGTTGGGTGCGATTGGTGCACTGACCTTGGTGACGGTGACGGCTTTGCTGGTGACCGGCGCGCAGGCATTGGCCGAGAATAACACGGCGTTTTCGGTGTTGTCTGCCCTTGAAAACACCAATGTCGGGCGCTCCCTGGTCCTGGGCGGCGTGGCCGGGGTACTGGTGTGCGTGCTGGCCATGCTCAGACACAGGGCCTCGTCAGCCGAATGGGGGCATGCGCTGAGAGTAGGGGCTAAGGGGATGTTGCCGGCGATTTATATTCTGCTGTTTGCCTGGACCATTGCCGGCCTGATCGGTGAGCTGGGAACCGGCAAGTACCTTGCCTCCCTGGTGCAGCAGAGCATGCCGCTGTTTGTACTGCCGGCCATCCTGTTCCTGTTGGCCGGGGTGATGGCTTTCGCCACCGGGACCAGTTGGGGGACCTTCGGAGTGATGCTGCCCATTGCCGCCGATATGACCATGGCCATTGATGCGCAACTGCTGTTGCCGGGGATGTCGGCGGTCATGGCGGGAGCCGTATTCGGGGATCATTGTTCACCCATTTCGGACACCACTATTCTGTCTTCCACCGGGGCTTCCTGCCATCATATCGATCATGTCATCACTCAGCTGCCCTATGCGCTTTCCATTGCCATGGTCAGTGTGATCGGCTACCTGGCATTGGGCTACAGCGCCTCCCTGCTGATGGGCTTTGCGGCGGCATCGGCAGGCTTCCTGCTGATGCTGGCGTTCTGGGCCTGGAAACAAAGGGGATAATCGCCATGGCCTCTCTGCACTACAAATATGCCGCCATGAATTCGGGCAAGTCGACCCAACTGATACAGGCACATTTTAATTACCTGGAAAGAGGGCTCAGCCCCTATGCCATGACACCCCGGCTGGATACCCGCGCCGGCGCCGGTGTCATCCGGGCCCGGGTAGGCCTGAGCCTGCCGGTTGATACCTTTAGCCGTGACTGCGATTTGTTTCGGCTGATGAAGCAGCGTTGCGGGGAGCATCCCATCGATGTTTTTATCCTGGATGAAGCCCAATTCCTGACGCGGGCCCAGGTTTATCAGCTGGCTCGCATCGTGGACGAGCTGGGCATCCCGGTGATGGCCTACGGATTGAAAACCGACTTCCGGGGGGAATTGTTCGAAGGGGCCCATTACCTGTTTTGCCTTGCCGACAAGCTGGAAGAGTTGAAGACTATCTGCTGGTGTGGCAACAAGGCGCATATGAACGCCCGGCTGGACGCAGGAGGCCGGGTGGTGCGCGAAGGCTGTCAGATAGAGATTGGCGGCAATGAGCGCTATGTTGCCCTGTGTCGCCGCCATTATATGCAGGGCAAGACCAGGGGATAAGAGGGGACTCAGTTCAACCGGTGATGATTGCCGAGCCGGTTGCTCCATTGTACCGCCTGTTCGTAGCTCTGGCTGCTGGCTGTTTCGCTGAGTCCAATAAAAGCGAGGCGTTGCTGCAACTGCGGCCAGTTTGCCTGCTCATGATCATGCACCAGCCCCATGAAAAAACCCAGTTGGCCTTTGCCTTCGAGTAGTGCCTGGGACACGTTTTCCGCAACCGACAAGTGCGGTAATATTTCGGCCATGGGGCGCTCGAGTAGTACATCCAGCAACGAGAACAGCCCACAGATAAAGGCGTCATCTTTAAGGCTGGGACTGACTTGTTCGGCCAGCAACTCGCACCATTTGGCGCGGATAATGGACAACCGGTAAAGCTCGATATTTTTGCTCTTGCTCACATAGGCGGTCATGACCAGGGCGGTAAAGCGCTTAAGCTGCTGGTGACCCAGATAAACGATGGCACTACGCAGGTTTTCGATATTTTGGTGATATCCCATATGCAGGTTATTGACATAACGGAGCAGGTTATAGGAGAGCGAGAGATCGCGGCTGAATAGCTCGGTCAGCCTGTTATAGTCGATATCGTTGTCACTGACCGCCGCCAGCAGCTCAAAGGCAGTGAGCTCGTCGGTGGTGAGAATACGCCGGCGGATGACCTGGGGTTGCTGAAAGTAATAGCCCTGGAAAAATTCAAAACCCGCGAGCTCTGCGGCGGCAAATTCTTCGCGGGTTTCCACTTTTTCGGCAATAAAACGCAGTTGGGGGTAGCGGCGGCATGCCTGGATAAAGCGTGCGCAGTCGGCCAGGGAAGTCTGGCGCAAGTCCAGCTTGATAAAATCCATAAAGGGCAGGAAGGCGTCCCAGGCACTGCCTGGCGAGTGGTCGTCGAGAGCCAGTTTCAGACCCAGCGTCTTCAGTCGTTTGACACATTCCAGCAAGGCTGGATCCGGTGTGGCGTCTTCCAGTATTTCAATCACCAGCCGGTGCTGATGAAAGGCATCGGCCATGCCTTCACGCAGCAGGGCATCGGGGAAGTTGACAAAGCACAGGGCTTCGCCGACCAGATCTTCGATTTTCTGGCTTAAAAACTGTTCAGCCATTAAACGGCGGGTAGCCAGTTCTGCTTCGATATCGGGAAAGCGATTATCGAGACCAAGACGGAATAACAGCTCATATCCGAAGGGATTACCCTGTTTGTCGAGTATGGCTTGTCTGGCTACAAAGCAGTTCATGGGGACCCGTCGTGTCAAAAACAGGCTGAGGAATATACAGGATAATCACTGGGTTGACAAAGCAGGCGCCAATAAAAAAGCGCCCCGGGGCGCTTTCAGACTGGTTGTCGGATATGGGCTTAAAACCTGTAGTTCATCTGTACCCCAAAGAGGTAGGCATTACCCCCTGAGCGGAATTCATAGGGCGCGGGAAGCAGCTCGCTCTTTTCCCTCACGTCCACTTTTTTGCCATGAAGAAAGGCGAAGGCCGCGTCAACGCTCAGATTCTGATTGTAGGCATAGGTAGCACCCAGGGTATACCAGGTACGGTCCACGTCCGGGATGGATATAGAGCGATACTCTTCCGGGACCGGTGACTTGTCGTAGGCAAGACCGCCACGAAGGGTCCACTGCTCGTTCAGGTAGTGGGTGGCACCGGCGCTGACCCGCCAGCTGTTTTTAAAATTCTCGTCCTTATGGAGCAGTTGGTTGCCCTGTTGGTCCACGGCTTTCAGCTCCTTGAAACTGCTCCATTCTGTCCACATGATGCCATAATGGAATGCCCAGTCATTGGAGACCCTGTTGTAGCCGGACAGCTCGGCGATAGCTGGTAATGTAAGATCCAGGCTGCCGGCCCGGGCCTGACCGCCCAGGCCACCGCCAAGGGGGGAAATACCATTGGAGTAATCGCCCTTTAGCGTCAGATCGATTTCGGAGCGGTAGGTCAGTGCCCAGCGATTGTGCTCATCGGCTTCCAGCAACAATCCTGCGTTCCAGCCATAACCCCAGTCATCTCCGGCCAGTCGAGCGGTTTCGGTACCGGCGCCCTCGGGAAACAGGACCGAGCCCATGGGGCCGAGTCCGGCGGGAATCACTCCCGAATGCCTGACAAGCTCAGCATCGGCGTAGACGGCATTTAAGCCCGCTCCCAATGAAAGGCGATTATTGACCCGGAAGGCGATATTAGGGTTCAGGTTGAGAGTTTTGAGCGAGGTTTTGCCTGCGACTTCACCGGCAAAGTGATCATTCGGATAATTGGTTGCCAGGCCATAGTTGGTAAAAGCGCCAAAACCGGCCACCCATTGCTCATTGATAGGATGCACGTAGTAGAAGAAGGGCACTACTGCATCATCGGCGATATCTTTAGAGTCAGTTGGCATTCCGCTGGCTTGTCCGGCTTGCGCGTAAGCCCCTTTTCCTTCCACATCTACTTCCGGATTGATATAGACGGCACCGGTAGACAGTGCGGGGCGATCGAACAGGGTCATGGCTGCGGGGTTACGGCCCAACACGGAAGCGTTGTCGGCAACGGCACCTTCGCCGGAGTAGGCGCGGCCGAGACCTGTCGTGTTTTGCTCGGCCAACTGGAAAGCGGCGGAATGGACCTGCCCTGCCACCACAGCAATGGCAGCGGCGAGCACGGACAGTTTCAACGTCTTTTGGCTCATAGAAGACTCTCTTGTCGTTGTTATGTGAATCGGGCGCGACAACTTTTTGCGCAACTGGCAGGAGGTGTGAACTCTTACCAGTTGGGAGCATAAAAAAATGTAATTAAAAAGTAAAACACTTGTTTATAAAAAAAGGGCCGAAAGGCCCTTTTGTGTGAGTAATCAAGGATTAAAGGTCAGATTCCATTCGTCGGAAACCGAGCACTACCGCCTTTGCCGGTGCCTTGTCCATCCGGCTGATGATGATACAAGCCAGGCCACAGACGAGAAAACCGGGGACGA
Source organism: Zobellella sp. DQSA1 (assembly GCF_041950555.1). Classification (GTDB taxonomy): domain Bacteria; phylum Pseudomonadota; class Gammaproteobacteria; order Enterobacterales; family Aeromonadaceae; genus Oceanimonas. Next base: position 2,262,063 of record NZ_CP169531.1, on the reverse strand, counting down.
TTTCATAGAGATCGAACAGCCCGCCACTCAGTTGTTTCCAGCCGATCACGGTCAAGGCACCCAGTACGATGCCTGCCAGGGCGCCGTTGCGGGTCAGCCGTGGCCAGAACACCGAAAGAATAATGACGGGGCCGAAGGCGGCGCCGAAACCGGCCCAGGCATAGCTGACCAGGCCCAGCACCGTGGTTTGCGGATCCAGGGCAATCAGCATGGCACACACGGCCACCCCCAGCACCGCAAAGCGGCCCACCCATACCAGTTCCGCATCCTGTGCCGAAGGACGTAACCAGCGCTTGTAGAAATCTTCGGTAATGGCGGAAGAGCACACCAGCAACTGGGAGTCGATGGTGCTCATGATGGCGGACATGATGGCGGCAATCAGCAGGCCGGCTACCCAGGGGTTGAACACCGCGTTGGCCAGGGCCAGAAACACGGTTTCCGGGTTATCGAGTGGAGCGCCGCTGAAGTAGAGGGTGCCGGCCAGGCCGACCCCCAGGGCGCCGATCAGCGACAGTATCATCCAGCTCATGGCGATACGGCGGGAAAGGGGAACCGAACGCGGTGAGTCGATGGCCATGAAGCGGGCCAGGATATGGGGTTGCCCAAAGTAACCCAGTCCCCAGGCCAGCAGGCTGAGTCCACTCAACAGTGAGAAATCGTGGAACAGGTTGAGCTTGCTGCTGTCCATCTGTTCCAGACCGGCAAAGGTCTGTTCCATGCCACCCAGTTCGCTCATCACCACCCAGGGGAGTACGATCAGTGCCAGCAGCATCAGTATACCCTGGAAGAAGTCCGTCCAGGACACGGCCAGGAACCCCCCCATAAAGGTATAGGCGACGATAACACCACCGCCGATGATCAGCGCGGTCAGGTAGGGCAGGCCAAAGACTTTCTCGAACAGGATGGCACCGCCCACCAGGCCAGAGGCGGTGTAAAAGACAAAGAACACCAGTATGGTCAGGGCCGAGATCACCCGGATCAGGCCGCTGCGGTCGGCCAGGCGATTTTCCAGGAAGTCGGGCAGGGTCAGGGAGTCGTTGGCCTGCTCGGTGTAGACCCGCAGCCGCCTGGCGACGAACAGCCAGTTGAGCCAGGCCCCGATCACCAGACCGATACCGATCCAGGCCTGATTGATGCCATACAGATAAACCGCACCGGGCAGGCCGAGCAGCAACCAGCCGCTCATGTCCGAAGCGCCGACACTCAGGGCCGCTACACCGGGACCGAGGCGACGACCGCCGAGAATATAATCGCTCAGCGAGCGAGTGGCTTTATAGGCCACCAGGCCGATAAGCATGGTCAGCAGCAGATAGCCGACAAAGGTGATCAGAATAGGGAGTTCTATGGTCATGGGCGCATTCCTGTTGTTCCGAACAGCGTTTTCGCTTCCGTGTGGGCGATAAGGCCGAATGTTACACCATTAAGCCATTGAATTCCCAGCGGTTGAGTCTAAATTTCTCGGGTTGGAAGCGCCGTGGCGGTCAGGCAAGGACATGGCATGGATCCGGCAGGGCACGGGCGGGGTGCCATTCAAAAGGGCGGCCAGGGCCGCCCATCGGGTTATAGTGCCCTTTCCAGCGATGCCTGGACTTTCTCGGCCATGGAGTGCACGTTTTCCTGTCTGTCACTGACCACCACCAGGCGGTTGTAGGTCATGGGTATCACCTCGCCGTGCAGGTTGGCGTCGGAAAACTCGCTGACGATTTGCAAGGTGCGCTCCATGGGTACCAGGAAGACGTGGACGCGCTCATGCTCGCCCTGGATCACCAGATGTGCCGCCGGACCGCCGGCAAACATGCAGTGGTTGGCGTAGTAGATCTTGCCGACAGCAGCGATATCCTTCAGCTTGGCGCCGTAGGGGCGCAGCTTGGCGTTTACCGTGGCCAGGGTCAGTTCTTCGTCGACATAGCGGGTAAAGGGCATTTCCATCTGCACATGATGCATCGCCACCTTGGCCACCGAGGGGGGCAGGTTGCCGGACTCCGCGGACAGCTGCATAAAACGGGTGGAAAACCCCAGGGCAAAGGCGACGGATGCAGCCACAGCCAGGTGACGCCAGCCCAGACCTTCTTTTTGGTCGGGCTGGCGCAGCAGGTGCGAAAGCATCAGCTTGTCGGGCAGTGCCGGGGGCACGGGTTCGTTCAGTGCCCGCTCCAGCTTGCGGTTGAACTCTTTCAGTTCTTCCATGAATTGCCGGTTGCCGGCGTTGGTGGTAGAAGCGGACACAAATTCCGGGCTCTTGTCACAGGGATCGGCATAAGCCCGGCGGCGAAATTCCAGATCATCCATTGCAGTGGCCTCGTGTGCTCTTGTCCTGCTCCAATGCCTCTTTCAGCTGGTTACGGGCGCGAAAGAGACGGGTCATTACGGTGTTCTTGTTCAAGTCCAGTATCTCGGCGATTTCTTCACCACTGAAACCGCCGATCACCTGCAGCAGCAGCGGTTCCCGGTATTCCACTGCCAGCTTGGCAATGTGCCGGCGCAGCCATTCGTTTTCCATGTCCTGTTCCAGTCCCAGGCTTTGTTTGTCGGCCACGGGAACGCTGTCCAGATCTACCAGATCAAACTGTTTGCGTTCGAACCGGCGGGCGTTTTCCCGCCGCAGTATGGTAATCAGCCAGGCCTTGGCGGCTTTTTCGTCTTTCAGACTGTCGAGCGCTTTCCAGGCGCGCAGAAACGTCTCCTGCACCAAATCTTCAGCCACTTGCCGGTCATGGCATAGCCAATAGGCATAGCGAAACAAATCGCCATGCAAGGCATACACCAGCGCCTCATAGCGCTTTTGTTTTATCATCATGCTGTTAGAGACCGCACCTGGCTTGGTCTTCTTTCGCCTGAATAGGGAAATCATCGTTCACCGTTGAGTAAGGGTGGCTTCTCTCAGTCTACTCACTCTTGGCAGTGCACGCGACAGGCGTTTGGTTTGACTCCCTGTTGCGGCGCAGAAAATTTCAATCACCTGTTTAAAACTTGTAGGGGCATTGTTAAGATGACGTGGAGGTCAGACCTCTTGCCAACAAGGAGCAGACATGACGCTGACTAACCCTTTAACCACAAGAACCGGCGATCGCATCGCCATCGTCTCCGGGCTGAGAACCCCCTTCGCCCGCCAATCCACCGCTTATCGCGGCATTCCCGCCCTGGATCTGGGCAAGATGGTGGTGGCCGAACTGCTGGCCCGCACCCCCATGGACGCCAGCGAAGTGCAGCAACTGGTGTTCGGCCAGGTGGTGCAGATGCCCAAGGCCCCCAATATCGCCCGGGAAATCGTGCTCGGCACCGAACTGCCGGTCAGTACCGATGCCTACAGCGTGACCCGGGCCTGCGCCACCAGTTTTCAGGCGGTGTCCAACATCGCCGAGGCGATGATGGCCGGCCATATCCAGGTGGGCATCGCCGGCGGCGCCGACTCTTCCTCGGTGTTGCCGATAGGGGTATCCACCCGGCTGGCCGATGCCCTGCTTGATTTGAGCAAGGCGAAAACCCTGAGTGCCAGGCTCGGTATTCTGCGCCGGCTCAAACTTAAGGATCTGGCGCCGGTGCCGCCGGCGGTGGCGGAATATTCCACCGGCTTGTCCATGGGACAGACCGCCGAACAGATGGCCAAGAGCCACGGCATCGACCGGCTGGCCCAGGACGAGCTGGCCCACCGCTCGCACCAACTGGCCACCCGGGCCTGGCAACAAGGGCTGCTTGCCGACGAGGTGATGGCCGCCTATGTGCCGCCGTTCAAGTCTCCTTTCGTGCAGGACAACAACATCCGCACCGAGTCCAGCCTGGCCGACTACGCCAAACTCAGGCCCGCCTTCGACAAGCGCCACGGCTCCGTGACCGCCGCCAACAGCACCCCGCTTACCGACGGTGCCGCCTGCGTGCTGATGATGACCGAAAGCCGGGCCCGGGAGCTGGGGCTGAAGCCGCTGGGTTACCTGCGCAGCTACGCCTACGCCGCCATCGATGTGTGGCAGGACATGCTGCTGGGGCCGAGTTACGCCACCCCGCTGGCGCTGGAGCGGGCCGGCTGTACCCTGGCGGACATGGATCTTGTCGACATGCACGAGGCCTTCGCCGCCCAGACCCTGGCCAACCTCAAGATGTTCGAGAGCAAGACCTTCGCCGAGCGTGAGTTGGGTCGCGGCCAGGCCATAGGAGAAGTAGACATGGACAGATTCAATGTGCTGGGCGGCTCCCTGGCCTATGGCCACCCCTTCGCCGCCACCGGCGCGCGCATGATCACCCAAACCCTGAGAGAGCTTAACCGCCGTGGCGGCGGTCTGGCGCTGACCACCGCCTGCGCCGCCGGCGGCCTGGGCGCGGCCATGGTACTGGAGGCAGCACAATGAGCGACACCATGACTCAAACGACTTTCAGCCTGCGCAACGAAGAGGGTATCGGCATCATCACCATGGATGTACCGGGCGAGCGCATGAACACCCTGCGGGCGAGCTTTGCCACCGAGATCCGTTCCCTGCTGGAGCAAATCCGGGCCGACGGCTCCATCAAGGGCCTGGTGCTCTGCTCCGGCAAGCCCGACTCCTTCGTGGCCGGTGCCGACGTCCATATGCTGGCCGCCTGCCGGACCGCCGAGGAGGCCGCCGCCCTGGCCAGGGCCGGCCAGGAGATGTTCAATGAGCTGGAAGCACTGACGGTGCCGCTGATTGCCGCCATTCACGGCCCCTGCCTGGGGGGCGGCCTGGAGCTGGCCCTGGCCTGTCATGGCCGGGTGTGCAGCGACGACGACATCACCCGCCTGGGGCTGCCGGAAGTGCAGCTCGGCCTGTTGCCCGGCTCCGGCGGCACCCAGCGACTGCCGGGGCTGGTGGGGTTGACCAAGGCCCTCGACATGATGCTCACCGGCAAGCAGCTGCGGCCCAAACAGGCGCTGAAAGCGGGGCTGGTGGACGATATGGTGCCGAGGAGCATCCTGTTGGAGACGGCGATCGCCCTGGCCCGCAAGGGCAAGCCGAAGCATAAACGCAAGCAGGACATCAAGACCCTGGCGCTGGAGGCCAACCCCTTCGGCCGCAAGCTGGTGTTCGACAAGGCGCTGAGCACCCTGCGCCACAAGACCCGCGGCAACTACCCGGCACCGGAAAAGTTGCTGGAGGTGGTGCGTATCGGGCAGGACGGGGGTATGAGCAAGGGGCTGGCCGCCGAAGCCAGCGCCTTCGGCGAGCTGGTGATGACGCCGGAGTCGGCTTCTCTGCGCCACCTGTTCTTCGCCACCACCGAGATGAAGAAGGAAAAGACCTGGCAGGGCGCCGAACCCATGGCGCTCAACCGCATCGGGGTGCTGGGCGGCGGCCTGATGGGAGGCGGCATCGCCTTCGTCACCGCCACCCGGGCGGCGCTGCCGGTGCGCATCAAGGACATTTCCCATGACGGCATCAACCAGGCCATGGCCACCGCCCACCAACTGCTCGCGCCCAGGGTCAAGAAGAAGCAACTGCGCGCCACCGAGATGCAGCAACAGCTGGCGCGGATGACCGGCACCCTGGACTACAGCGGTTTCGACCGGGTCGATATGGTGGTGGAGGCGGTGTTCGAGGAGCTGGAGATCAAGCGCAAGATGGTGGCGGCGGTGGAAGCCCATTGTCCGGACCATGCCATGTTCGCTTCCAACACCTCCTCCCTGCCCATCCACCGGATAGCGGAAGGGGCGGCGCGCCCGGAGCGGGTGCTGGGACTGCACTATTTCAGCCCGGTGGAGAAGATGCCGCTGGCGGAGATCATCCCCCACGCCGGCACCAGTGCCGAGACGGTGGCCACCGCCATCAGCCTGGCCCGGGCCCAGGGCAAGACCCCCATAGTGGTGCAGGACAAGGCCGGCTTTTACGTGAACCGCATCCTGGCGCCCTACCTCAACGAAGCGGCGCGGCTGCTGCTGGAAGGAGAGCCTATCGAGGCCATCGACCGCGCCCTGGTGGACTACGGTTTCCCGGTGGGGCCCATCACCCTGCTGGACGAGGTGGGCATCGACGTGGCCGCCAAGATTTCGCCCATCCTGGAGCGGGAGCTGGGCAGTCGCTTCAAGGCGCCGGAGGCCTTCGGCCGGCTGCTGGACGACAAGCGCTACGGCAAGAAGAACGGTCGCGGCTTCTACCTGTTCGACAAGAAGGACAAGCCGGCGGACGAGAGCATCTACAAGCTGTTGGGAGTCAAGCCCCAGGGCCGGCTGCCAGCCCGGGACATGGCCGAGCGCTGCGTACTGCTGATGCTGAACGAGGCGGCCATGACCCTGGACGAGGGCGTGGTGGCCTCGGCCCGGGATGGGGACATCGGCGCCATCTTCGGCATCGGTTTCCCCCCTTTCAGCGGTGGCCCCTTCCACCATATGCACCGGCAGGGGATAGCGGCCATCGTTGCCAAGATGGAGGAATATGCCCGTAAGTACGGCGAACGTTTCGCCCCCTGTGATGCCTTGCGTCGGCTGGCCGAGGACGGGCGGAGCTACTACTGACGGAGGCTTGAAGCCGGAAGAGCCACTCTTCCGGCTTTCAGCTTCCGGCATGCTGCTTTCGGCTTCCAGCCTGACTTTTAGTCACGAGTCCGGCAGTTCGATTTGACGCAGAGAAGCGGCAACAGGGCTACCTCCACCGACACGCCGCTAGTACGTCCATGTAGGCTCGCACATGCCGCCCATGGCATGTGACGGTCGGTGGAGGCGATCCCTTCGGCCGATGTTTTGCTGATTTAAAGTCAACAAAAACTTGTGACTAAGAGTCAGGCTTCCAGCTTTGTTTCCCGTCGCCTCTTGAAATCCCGCACGCCATCCCCATCTTTCTGGCTGTAGGTTAAACCAAGCAAGGAACTTATCATGTCAGAAGCCGTGCATACCGAAACTCATGGTTTTCAAACCGAAGTCAAACAACTGCTCAACCTGATGGCGCACAGCCTCTATTCCAACAAAGAGGTATTCCTGCGCGAACTGGTGTCCAACGCCGCCGACGCCGCCGACAAGCTGCGCTTCAAGGCCCTGTCTGACAGTGAACTCTATGAAAATGACGGCAACCTGCGGGTACGCCTGATCCTGGACAAAGACAACAAGACCCTGACCATCTCCGACAACGGCATCGGCATGAGCCGGGACGAGGTGATCGAGCACCTGGGCACCATCGCCAAGTCGGGCACCAAGGCGTTTTTCAGCCAGCTGTCCGGCGATCAGGCCAGGGATTCCCAGCTGATCGGCCAGTTCGGCGTGGGTTTTTATTCCGCCTTTATCGTGGCCGACAAGGTCACCGTGCTGAGCCGGGCCGCCGGACAGACGGCCGACCGGGGCGTGCGCTGGGAGTCAGACGGTGACGGCACCTTCACCGTGGCCGATATCGACAAGCCCGGCCGGGGCACCGACGTCATCCTGCACCTGCGCGACGCCGAGCAGGAATTCCTCGACGACTGGCGCCTGCGCAGCATCATCGGCAAATACTCCGACCATATCAGCATCGCGGTGGAGATGTGGAAGGACGGCGAGCCCGAGCGCGAAGAGGACGGCGAAAAGATTGCCGCCACCGAAGGCGAGTGGGAGCAGGTGAACAAGGCCACCGCCCTGTGGACCCGCGCCAAGGGTGAGGTGAGCGACGAGGAATACCAAGAGTTTTACAAGCACATCTCCCACGACTGGCAGGACGCCCTGGCCTGGAGCCACAACAAGGTGGAAGGCAACCAGGAATACACCAGCCTGTTGTATGTGCCCGCCAAGGCGCCCTGGGACATGTGGAACCGGGATCAGAGCCACGGTCTCAAGCTGTATGTGCAGCGGGTGTTCATCATGGATGACGCCGAGCAGTTTATGCCCACCTACCTGCGGTTCGTCAAAGGGGTGCTCGACTCCAACGATCTGCCGCTCAACGTGTCCCGCGAGATCCTGCAGGATAACAAGGTGACGGCCCAGCTGCGCAAGGCCTGCAGCAAGCGGGTACTGTCCCTGCTGGAGCAGATGGCCAAGAACGAGCAGGAAAAATACCAGGGCTTCTGGAAGGAATTCGGCAACGTGCTGAAGGAAGGCCCGGCCGAGGATTACGGCAACCGCGAGCAAATTGCCGGCCTGCTGCGCTTCGCCAGCACCCATAACGACTCCGATGCCCAGAGCGTGGCGCTCGACGATTACCTCGGGCGGATGCAGGAAGGCCAGGACAAGATCTACTACATCACCGCCGACAGTTACGCCGCCGCCAGCCACAGCCCGCACCTGGAAATCTTCCGCAAGAAGGGCATCGAAGTGCTGCTGATGTGGGAGCGGGTGGACGAGTGGCTGATGAACCACCTCAGCGACTATAAAGAGAAGCAGTTCGTGTCGGTGACCAAGGGCGAACTGGATCTGGGCGAGTTGGACGACGAGGAAACCAAAAAGGCCCAGGAAGAAGCCAAGGAAGCCCTGGCGCCCCTGCTGGAGCGGGTAAAATCTGCCCTGGGTGAGGAGGTGAAGGAAGTGCGCCTGACGCACCGCCTGACCAGCACCCCGTCCTGCGTGGTGGCCGGTGAGCACGACATGAGCACCCAGATGATCAAGCTGATGCGCGCCGCCGGCCAGCCGGTGCCGGAGCAGAAGTACATCCTGGAGCTCAACCCCGATCACGTGCTGGTGAAAAAGCTCGAGAGCCTGGAAGCAGGTGAGCAGTTCAACGAATGGTCCCAGTTGCTGCTGGAGCAGGCGCAACTGGCCGAACAGGGCGGCCTGAAAGATCCCGCCGCCTTCGTGGCCCGGGTCAACCGCCTGCTGCTGGACTGAGCGGAAAACCGCCCCGGCGTACTGGGCGGTTCCCCTTCTATCGCCACAACGCCCTGCCTTGGCAGGGCGTTGCTTTTTCAGGGAGCCGGCGGCCGTTGATGGTAGGGCTCGATATGCGAGCCCTGGAACAGCTCACGGCCGGCGATAATGGTTTTTTCCACCGCCAGATCCCTCAGCCGCCGCGGATCTATGCTCAGGGGATCTTCCGCCAGTACCACCAGATCGGCCACCTTGCCCACCTCGATGCTGCCGCGCTCCTGTTCATCGAAGGTCAGGTAGGCGGGCCCCCGGGTATAGGCCCGAATCGCCTCTTCCACGGAAATCGCTTCCTCAGCACCATACACCTTACCGTCATGGCCGAGGCGGTTCACCGCCGCCCAAATACCGAGCAAGGGACCGTGCGGCAGGCCGTCCGAGCCGTAGGCGATGCGGATGCCACGATCCAGCAGCGAACGCTGCGGGTTCTGTCGTTCAAGCCGGTTACCGCTGACCGCGGCCAGCATAAAGGCGTTATTGTAATAGGTGTAGTTGGGCTGGGTGTCGACGATCAGCTCCAGCTCGGCGATTTTGGCGAGGGTTTCTTCCGGCGGCCTGATGGTCAGGTGGTGGAGGTGATGACGGTGATCCTCTCGGGGTTGCTCCCTCAGTACCCGCTCCAGCACTTCGACCGCCTCGACCACGGCGGCATCCCCTATGGTGTGAATGCCGAGCTGCCAGCCCAGCTCATGGGCTCGGCTGGCCACCCGGTACAGGCTGTCCCCGGGGATCACCGTCACGCCGTCGAAGTCGCCTTCCCGGTTTTCCCAGGGGCCGCGTTCCTTGAAACGCACCTTGCCGTCATAGGGTTTGAGAGTCCTGAAGTCCGGTACGGCGATGGCACCATCCATGCTCATCTTGATGGCACCGAGTTTTAGCCGGTCATCACCGATACCGGTACGAAAACCGAGGCCTTCGAGTTCGGCGAGGCTGTTGTCGACATCGTCATAACCGGGAAACAGGAAAATCTGCAAGGTGGCTCGGGGCAACTCGTCGCCCCAGCGCTGGTAGACATCCTGGATCAGACGTAATTCGTTCGGGCGAACGCCGGCGATATTGACGCTGGTGACCCCCATGGGCGGAAACCTGGCCAACTGGGCACGCAGGTTCTCCCGGGCGCTGTCGTCACTCAGTGCCGGGCTGGGGATGACCCGGGTGGCGTAACGGCGCGCGCCCATGGTCAGCACGCCCTGCGGTTCGCCCTGCTCGTCACGTACGATCAACCCGTCCTTGGGCTGCGGTGTATCCTTGTTCAAACCGGCCAGCTCGATGGCCCTGGAGTTGAGGGTCAGCTTGAGTACGCCACAGGCCAGCATGACCGGGTGGTCGGGCACGATGGCGTCCAGTTCCCGGCGGTTGGGCATCTGCATATGGCAATGGGGGCGGTTCATCAGCCCGACCAGCCAGTCGCCGGCCGGCACCTTGGCGGCCTCCTGAGACAGTATCTCTGTTAACCGGGCCGGGGTGGGGACATTGAACGTGGCGCCGAAGGGGCGGGGCCCCGTACCCACGTGAATATGACCGTCATAGAAGCCGGGCAGCAAGGGCTTGCCCTCCAGGTCGATCTGTCGGGTGTCATCATCGGCCAGTTTCCGCAGCTGTTCGTAGCGACCGACCGCCATGATACGCCCGTCCTTGATGGCCACGGCCTCGGCGATATCGAAGTTATCGTTCACGGTGACCACCCGGGCATTGTGGTACAGGGTGTCAGCCATCCCCTCGGGAGTGCTGGCACCGGCGCTGAATATCGCCACGGGGGCGAAGGCCAGCAAGGCCCGAACGGTCTTGCGCATTATATTGTCCATTGTTTTTCCTCATCACATCCATTGGGATGATATGTGCCTGCACCACGCCAAGGCGTTCCTGACCTGATGGTGGCTTTAATGCTAACGATATATCTTGATATTGATAGCAATGCTCATCTCAAAGGATCCGGTGGTGAGTGGTTAGAGCCAGTGGCTGCACCCTGGTGGAACCAGTCATGGTGGTTCATAGCCAGGATTGTATCTCCAGCAGGGTCAGCCGGCCCCGGGAGCTGAAGGCGCCGGTGTCGATATACAGGGTATTGCCGAGGCGGGTGATGGCGGGGACTATACTGTGCCCGACCAATACCAGGTCGATATGGGCGATGGCGCTTGGGTCGCGGCGGGCTATGCGCTCCCGCGCCCACAACAGCTGGCCGAACTGTGGCTCCGACAGGGGATGCTGCAGGCTGTGCCAGTCGTGATCCGGCACCTCGGCATGCACCAGGCCCACTCGTTTGCCTGCGACATCCACTTCGATGGCATAGGGCATGTGGATGAGTGCGGCGCGGGCACAGGCTGCCACTTTGTCCTGGTCGTGCTCGAGCAACCAGCGGCCGCCGTTCATATACCATAACGGCAGGGCGTGGGGACTGGCGTGATTGAAGGCATCGAGCATCATCTGTTCGTGATTGCCTCGTATCGCAAAAAACCAGGGTTCGAACACCAGTTGCAGGCACCGGAGCGAGTCCGGGCCCCGGTCGATCAGATCGCCGACGCTGAACAGACGATCGCACCCGGTATCGAAGTCTGCCTCGGTCAGCCGGGAGGCGAGTTGTTCATGACAACCGTGCAGATCGCCAATGGCAAAATCACGGCCCCGGACATTGCGGGTGAAGGTCTGGAGCTGCACGACGGTGCTCCTTGGCTGAGTGCGCAGAAATCATGCCCTGTTTTCAGTATCGGTATCTTTTGTTGTTTCGTCCCGTGAGCGGGAGCCCGACATGGTTTGGCCTCCTTTGAAGGCACAGTGTTGCCGCCAATATCATCAATAGGTCTAACACCCTTTCGCTCTCCCTTGTCCCCATGCCGGTGTCATGCCACAATCATGCCCCAAATTACGAATGACTAATCAAAAAGAGGACGCTGTTATGCGCATCGTTTTGCTGGGTGCTCCGGGCGCGGGTAAGGGAACGCAGGCTCAATTCATCATGGAGAAGTTCGGCATTCCGCAAATCTCCACCGGTGACATGCTGCGAGCCGCTATCAAGGCCGGTACCCCGCTGGGGCTGAAAGCCAAGGAAGTCATGGATCAAGGACAACTGGTCTCCGACGACATCATCATCGGTCTGGTTAAAGAACGCATCAGCCAAGACGACTGTGCCAAGGGCTTCCTGCTCGATGGTTTTCCGCGCACCATACCTCAGGCCGATGCCATGAAGGAAGCCGGCGTGCCGGTCGACTATGTGCTGGAGTTTGCCGTGCCGGACGAGGAAATTGTCAAGCGCATGAGTGGCCGTCGGGTACACCCGGGCTCTGGCCGGGTATACCACCTGGTCTACAATCCGCCCAAGGTAGAAGGCAAGGACGACGTTAGCGGCGAAGAGCTGGTGATCCGTGCGGACGACGAAGAGAGCACGGTGCGCAAGCGCCTGGCGGTGTACCACGAACAAACCGCGCCGCTGATCGACTATTACAAGCAAGAGGCTGCTGCCGGTCACACCCGCCATCATAAAGTGGACGGGACCCAATCGGTTGAACAAGTCAGCCGTGAACTGACCGATATTCTGTCCTAATTCCATTGTGTCTGGCCGGGAGCCGTGGCTCCCGGCCTGTTTCTTCAGGATATGGTAACAAGGTGAAAACAGGCGTTTTACTGGTTAACCTGGGTACCCCCATCGCCCCCACCGCCAAAGCGGTAAAGACCTTCCTCAGTCAATTCCTGCACGACAGCCGGGTGGTTGATGTGCCCAGGGCGTTGTGGTGCCCCTTGCTGCACGGCATTATTTTACCGTTTCGCTCGCCCAAGGTCGCCAGGCTGTATCAGTCCGTCTGGTGGCCGGAGGGGTCTCCGTTAATGGTGGTGAGTCGCCGCCAGCAAGCGGCGTTGAGCGGTGCACTGAAAGCGGCGGGTATCGATATGCCGGTGGCGCTGGGTATGAGCTATGGTGAACCGTCCATGGCTTCCGCCTGGCAGGAACTGAAAGCCGCCGGGGTGGACCGGGTCGTATTGTTGCCCCTGTACCCTCAATATTCGGTCAGTACCACGGCTTCCGTATTTGACAGTTGGGCCCGGCTGATGAAAAAAGAGCGCCTGGTGCCGGCATTTCGTTTTATTCATGACTATCACGACCACCGGAGCTATATCCAGGCCCTGGCCGAGTCGGTGCAGGCTCATTGGGACGCGCACGGCCGGGGAGACATGCTGCTGCTGTCTTACCACGGAATTCCTAAACGGTACGAGGATGAAGGTGATCCCTACGGCCAGCAATGCCATCGTACTTCCGAACTGGTGGCGGCGGAGCTGAGGCTGGAGCGTCACCAGTGGCGGACCACCTTTCAGTCGCGCTTTGGCCGTGAGCCCTGGTTACAGCCCTATACCGACGAAACCATGGCAGCGCTGCCGGGGGAAGGTATCAAGCACCTGGATGTGATCTGCCCCGCCTTTTCTGCCGACTGCCTCGAAACCCTGGAAGAAATCGCCGAGCAAAACAAAGCGCTGTTTCTGGCCTCCGGCGGTGAGGCATATCACTACATTCCCGCCCTCAATGACCATCCTGCCCATATCCGTATGATGATGGATCTGGTTTGCCGGGAGTTGGTGTAGCTCCCTGACCGGAGTGGCTCTGCCTTAATGCAGCAGGGCCGCCTCATTGCTGGTCGCAATCAGGAACACCTTGTTCCGGTGGCGCTGTGCCGCCAGCTCCAGCAGCCGTTGCTGTTCTGCCGGTGGCCGGCATTGCCAGCATACCACCGCGGCTATCCCTTTATGACTGATGGCCCGCTGCACCAGATTTAAATCGTTGGATCCTACCTTGCCCATGTCTATCACATGGGCCGGCGCCACGCCCGTTGCCGCCAGCGCATGGCGTGACAGGGGGGCGGGGGTATTGATCATCAGGATCCAGCCACTCCGGCGCTGACTGATGGCGGCCAGTTCAGCCAGCAGATGGCTTTGCCGGGCGGCACTCCAGTCATCGATTCGCTCTATCAGTCCGGGGGCAGCCACCGTATGAGTAACGGCCGTGCCATTCCACTGCCCGGATAGAGAAGGAAACCCGGGATTGCGAGTTAACAAGATGGTCGCCATATGCACTCCTTCCTTGTTGGTCTTTACTGTCTATATATACAGTATTATTCAACCGCGTCTGAGGTCAAGAAAAATACTGTTTAAATTTACAGTATGGTGGGCGGTAAGGATGGCGGCTCCGGACTATACTGAGCTAAAACGCCGACTCGGGAGCCGGGGATGAACAAAGCGCAACTGGAGCACATGGACAATCACATGCTGCTCAGCATCATCAATGAGAAATTGCGGCTGGAGTGTGACAGCCTGGAAGCCTTGTTGGCATTGTATGAGCTGGATGGAGGGCATTTGCACGCCCGCATGTCCCAGATTGGTTACCGTTACGACGCGGGCAGCAATCAGTTCAAGCCCCACTCTTGATAACAGCGGGTGAGACTTGAGATAGTAGCCGGTTTGTTGCACTCAAGGATTTGATATGGACGCACATTTCTGGCATCAGCGTTGGCAGTCATCCCGTATCGGTTTTCATCAGCAAGGGATCAACGCGCATCTCAGCCGCTTTTGGCGGCCTCTCGGGGTACCCGAACACACCGAGGTATTGGTACCGCTGTGCGGAAAAAGCAGAGACATGCACTGGCTGGCGGAACAAGGCCATCCTATTGCCGGCTTTGAGCTTTCCCCCCTGGCGATCCGGGACTTTTTCAGTGAGGCCGGAGTCATCCCGCAGCAACAGAAGCTTGTTCATTATTGCCGCTGGCAGGCAGCGGGTTTCAGCCTGTATGAAGGCGACTTCTTGCAGGCCGAGACCTTGGGCCTGCGTTTTGATGCCGCTTATGATCGGGCGGCGCTGATTGCCTTGCCCGCACCCGTCAGGCCAGGTTATGCCCAACTGCTGGCCCGTTTGCTGAATCCGGGGGCCAGCATGCTGCTGGTGACCCTGGACTATGCCCCGATACAACACGCATCCCCCCCTTTTGCGGTGAATGAAGTGGAGGTAAAGCGGCTGTTTGGCGCTGACTTCGAGGTGTCTTTCCTCGGTGGCATAGAGGAGGGGAGCGCCAACCCCCGGGTAGCCAGCGGGGAGTGCGAGTTTTTCAATGAACTGTGTTTTTCTCTGCGGAGAAGGTAATTTTTATTTTCTCAAATGAAACCCACACCGGTGTTCGACAAGGCTGCTTTTGCAGCCTTTCTTGTTTTGTGTGCTGGATCTGTTTGCATGGCGGTACAAAATCTTTATACTCCCTCCCTGAAATTAACAAGTCAGAACAAATATCTAACAAGATTTGTTTTTGTGGGGTTATGTTTTGATTATGTCTTTTGATTAAATATATTTGGCTATAAAATAAGTATTCAGTGAGCTTTCCTGTTATTGGTGACTTATGCATTTTTGAGTTACTTTTATTCTGATTGACTTCGCTGGGCTGCATAAAAGTGCGGTTTTTACCCTTTTTTAGCCGAGTTGGGTGCTGTTGCCCGATAAGGAAGGAGTAATCATGGAAAAGACGTTGACGGCGCAGGCTGCGGTGAGCAAGCGAAACCTGCTGATGTTCTTGCTGCCCTCACTGGCGGGCGTACTGCTGTTTATGACTCCGGTCAGCTATAACGGCGACCTCACTATTATGATTGCGGTGCTGGCCAAGAGCCTGCAGGCGGTGCTGGCCGACTGGCTGACGACCATTGTGACCGGGCTTATCGCCCTCTCGGCGCTGCTATCGCTGCTGACCAGCCTGTTCAAACCGGCCTTTGTGACCCGTAGCCTGTTCCTGAACACCCTGTTCAACGTACGCCCGGTGTGGCTGGTCAGTCGGCTGTTGGGCGCGGCCTTCGTGTTGATGGTCTTTACCCAGTCTGGCCCCGAGTTGCTCCACAGTGGTGATACCGGAGGCCTGGTCTTGAACGACCTGCTGCCGGTGCTGTTCGCGGTATTTATTTTCGCCGGCCTGCTGCTGCCGCTGTTGCTGGACTTCGGTCTGCTGGAGTTTGTCGGTACCCTGCTGACCGGGCTGATGCGGCCGGTATTTCGCCTGCCCGGCCGCTCGGCCGTGGATTGCATGGCTTCCTGGCTGGGAGACGGCAGCGTGGGTATTCTGCTGACCAGCAAGCAATATGAAGGCCACCATTATACCCAACGGGAAGCGGCGGTCATCGGCACCACCTTCTCCGCGGTGTCGATCACCTTCAGCCTGGTGGTGCTGGCCCAGGTCAAGCTGGAGCATATGTTTCTGTCGTTTTATCTGGCGGTGTGCCTGGCCGGTATAGTGGCGGCCATAGTGGTGCCCCGATTGCCCCCGCTGTGCTGGAAAAAAGACACCTTTATCAATGGGGAGTCCCGCCCTGCCGGTGATGAAAACACCCCGGCCGGTTATTCCCGCCTGAGCCACGGCTACGCCCTGGCGCTGGCCCGGGCCGGCAAGGTGAACAGCATGGGTCAGGTGGTCCGTACCGGGGTGCATAACGCCCTGGACATGCTGTTCGGCGTGCTGCCGGTGGTCATGGCGTTCGGTACCCTGGCGCTGGTGGTGGCGGAAACGACCCCCTTGTTCACCTGGCTGGGCCTGCCCTTCGTGCCGTTGCTGGAACTGTTGCAGATCCCGGAGGCCGCCGCCGCTTCCGAGACCATCGTCGTGGGTTTTGCCGACATGTTTATTCCGGCCATTCTCGCCACGTCCATCGAAAGCGACATGACCCGCTTCGTGATCGCCGCCTTGTCGGTGACCCAGCTTATCTATATGTCGGAGGTGGGCGCCCTGCTGCTGGGCAGCAAGATTCCGGTCAATATCGTCGAGTTGTTCGTGATCTTCCTGCTGCGGACCCTGGTGACCCTGCCGGTGATTGCCTTGATTGCCCACCTGGTGTTTTAATTCCTTCTTTATCCCCTATACTGTGGCCAGATATTCACGGTATAGGGGAAGCCCATGTATCAGTCCGTACTGGATTTCTGGTTTGAAGAGTTGTCCCCCGAGCAGTGGTGGGTCAAGGATCCGTCCTTGGACGAGGTGATTCGCCAGCGCTTTGGCCGGCTGCATCTTCAGGCCTGCCTGGGGGAGCTGTTTGAATGGCGCACCCGGGCCCGGGGACGACTGGCGGAAGTTATCGTGCTCGATCAGTTTTCCCGCAATATCCATCGGGACCGTCCCCAGGCCTTTGCCGCCGATGGCATGGCCCTGGCGCTGGCCCAGGAGGCCATCAGCAGCGGTGCCGAAAAGGGCTTGAATCAGCAGGAACGCTTGTTTCTGTACATGCCCTTTATGCACAGCGAGTCGCTCAAGGTGCACGATGTGGCGCTGGCGCTGTTCGGGAAAAACGGTCTGGCGGACAACCTGGAATACGAGGTGCGACATCGGGACATCATTGCCCGTTTCGGGCGCTATCCCCATCGCAACGCCCTGCTGGGACGGGAGTCTACAGAGGAAGAACAACGGTTCCTGCAACAACCGGGCTCAAGCTTTTAAGCCGAAACAAGGAGTCAAAAAAGGGGGCGGAGTCAATTAAAAAATGACACCGCCCCCTTTTTATTGTTTTTATTACTGCTGCTGGATAGTCCAGATCTGGAAGGCGCGGCGGGTATCCTTGTCGGCCGCGTTCCACCAATGCTGCAGCATTTCCAGCGCATCGGCATCGACCGCCGCATCGCCGAACTTCGCCTGGGCAGCGGCCACGGCGGCGTCGGTACGACCGTTGAAGGCCTGGCCCTGCTCTTGCAGGTAGTTCTGGATGCCGCGGCCGGTATCCAGGCCCGCCGGGGTGGGAATGGTGAAGATTTCGGCATCCATCACCTGGCCGGTGGCCTTGTCGATCACCCGTACCCGGCTTTCCTGTTCGCGCAGAAACTGGTTGGCCTGCTGATAGTTGTTGGGCTCGGCATAGTCCAGGGTCAGCTGGGCATCGGCGGGCACCTCCAGGGTGATGATCACCGGCTGGCCATTCAGCACCCGGATATCGGAGCGGGTGGAGAAATCCTTGGTGTAGGCTACTGCAAACTGATGCTTGCCTTCGCCGACGGTTACGCTGTGCACCGACTGGGTGATGCTGGTGGTGGTTTTTTCACCATCCACCAGGTGGATCTGGTAAGGCTGCTGGGCTTCGAAGGTGGCCGCGCTGGCACCAAAAGACAGGCCGGCAACGGCCAGGGCGGCAAGGGTTAAACGCATTTTCATCTGGGGCTCCTGAGCCATCATGATTCCCGTAACGGGCTGCTAAGTAATTGAACCAAATACCCACTAAACCGCAGGATTGTGACAATTAATGCTTCTGAGCGCAACGGTCAAAACCAGGCCTGCCAGGCCAGCTTGATGGAGATGGCCAGTACCATGACCACGAAGATAGGGCGGATAAAGTTGCTGCCGAAGCGAATGGCGGAACGGGCCCCGATAAAGGAGCCGGCCATGATACCCAGGCTGAGGGTCAGGCCCAGCACCCAGTCCACCTGACCGAGGGCGATAAAGGTCATCAGCGAGACTGAGTTGCTGATAAAGTTCATCGACTTGGCCAGGCCCGAGGCGAGCAGGATATTCAGCCGGTACAGGGCCATGCCCGAGACGATAAGAAAGGCACCGGTGCCGGGGCCGAAGGCGCCGTCGTAGGCCCCGAGCAGCAGTCCCTGACTCCACTGGCGGCGATAGAGTCGTCGTCCGGCCCGGGGCAACTGATTACCCTGGGGCTCACGTTTACGATTGAGAATGGTGTATACCGCGACCATCAGGATCAGCAATGGCAGGGCTTTTTCCAACCAGGCGGCGCTGATCTGGTTGATAAGCAGGGTGCCCCCCAGGGCGCCCAGGGCGGCGGCCAGGCAGGCTCGCCACCAGAAGGCGGGGGTAAAGAGTCGCTGGCGATAAAAGGTGGTGGCCGAGGTCAGCGAACTGATGCTGGCGGCGACCTTGTTGGTGCCCAACGCCAGGTGGGGTGGCAAACCGGCGCTCAGCAGGGCGGGGATGGTGATAAGGCCACCGCCGCCGGCTACCGCATCCAGAAAACCGGCGACAAGGCCGGTGGCGGCCAGTAACAGATAAACCGAAAAATCCAGGGTCATGACAGCTCCCGGGTAAAGGGGGGCAGGGCATCCAGCAGGGCGGCGCCATAACGGCGGCTGACCAGGCGTTTGTCGAGCAATACGATACGACCGTGGTCGGTTTCGGTACGCAGCAGCCTGCCGCAGGCCTGGATTAGTTTACGGGAAGCTTCCGGCATGGCCAACTGCATAAAGGCATTGCCACCGCAGAGGGTGATCCACTCGGCCATGGCTTCTTCTACCGGCGAGGTGGGTACCGCGAAGGGCAGCTTGGTGATAATCAGGTTGGTCAGATAGTGGCCGGGCAGGTCCAGCCCTTCGGCAAAACTGCCGGTACCGAACAGCACGCTGGGACGGCTGCCGTCGCACTGTTGCTTGTGCAACTGCAGCAGGGCCTGGCGGCTGGCTTCGCCCTGCACCAGCAAGGAAAAGCCCTTGGCCCGCAGTGCTTCGGCCACGCCCTGCATTTGCCGATAGGAAGAAAACAGCACCAGGCTGGCGTCCTGGTCCGCAAGCCAAACGGGAACTTGCTCCGCCAATAACCGATCAAAACCGGCGTCTGTGGGCTCGCAGTCCAGGCGGGGGATGATCAGACGGGCACTGCGGTAGTCGAAGGGGGAATGCAGGCGCAGATAATGGCTGCCGTCGTCCGCCTTCAGCCCCACGGCCCGGCGGAAATAGCCGAAGTCGTTGAGTGCCGTAAGGGTGGCCGAGACCATAACCACCGCCGCCGCCCGCGACCAGCACCACTGTTCGAGCAAGTGGCCGACCGCCAGGGGGGTGGCGCACAGGGTCAGCTCCTGCGACGCCTGCTCCAGCCAGCGGGCCGGTGGGGTTTGCTTGGGACCAATGGGGCGTAACAGCAGTTCGCACAGATCCCGAGTCTGCTCGCCGCGCAGCTGTTGCTGGCTCAACACGGCCAGGGCTGCCTCCATGGCCGCGGCCTTGGCCGGCTGGCGCTTGAGCTGTTCGCCCAGCAGTCCCTGCACTCGTTCCAATGCCCGCCCGAAGGCTTTGTTGTCTTCCTTCAGGGTGCTCAGCCCCTCGTCCATAAAACCGGGTAATTCACCGGTGGCAAAGCGCAGACAACCCTGCTCGTCGGGACAAAGCTCTTTGCGCTGCAGGGCACCGTCCAACCGGCTATAAAGGGTGGTAAGCGCCGGCAGCAACTGTTGCAAGGCCTGTTGCAACCGGCCCAGGGGTTGTTGGCCTTCTTCTCCCAGCAGATCGCTGAAGGAGCCCAGCCCTTTGTTGAACTGTTCCAGCCCGCGCCGGGCCTGGCGCAGGGCCAACCGGGCCGAGCCCTGCTCACGGGCAACCGCGGCGATATGGTGGGCTTCATCCAGTATATAGAGGCATTGTTCGGGCTCGGGCAACACCACGCCGCCGCCCATCTTCAGGTCGGCCAGTAGCAGGGCGTGATTGACCACTATGATATCGACCTTGTCCAGCTCGGCCCGGGCCAGGTGAAAAGGACAATGACCGTGGCCCAGTTGCGGTTGGCAGTGGTGGCGCTCGGCCTGCAGTTGCTGCCAGAGGGCATCGTCGACAGGCTGTGGCCAGCTGTCCCGGTCTCCGAGCCATGTCTTGCCGCACCAGGCCTGCCAGAGCTCGGCCAGTTGCCGTTGCTGGAGGGGGCTCAGGCTGTCGGCGGCGTCGAACAGGCTGAACTGGCTGTCACCCCGGGCCAGGGCTTCCAGCCGGCGCACACAGCAGTAGCGGGCCCGCCCTTTGGCGAGGGCAAAGGTGAAGTCGGGCCGGCAATGGGGTTGAAACAGCGGCAGATCCTTGTCGACCAGTTGCTCCTGCAACGCCAGGGTGGCGGTGGAAATAATCAGTTTTTTCTGATTAAGGCGAGCCCAGGGGATACCTGCCTGCAGATAGGCAAGGGATTTACCGATGCCGGTGCCGGCTTCGGCCACCAGGATGCGCCTGGTCCTGTCGTAGTGCCCCAGCAACACCTTGCCGATCTCCGCCACCAGGTAGTTCTGCTCCCGACGGGGGTTAAACCCCTGAATCGACTGGCTTAAACGGCGGTAATTGTCGCGCACCAGGGTGCGGTAATCGGCGTTGGGCATGGGACTTGTACTGGAATAGAACAGGGTGGCAAGTATACCCATCGGGGGGCTTTATGCCAGTTGCAAGCACTGGAACAAGAAAAAGTGGTGGTAGTCACATTTACGCACCCTACGAACACCTCTGTCACAAAAAGTTCCCGTGATTTTGTTGCAAGCTCAAAAAACCGGTGATAGGCTGCGGGTCATAGTAACGTGAATCGTTGCTAACACAGGGAATAACAAGGACTTAGTGTTTAATTACAGTAGGCATCTAAAATTATGAAAAAGACTATTCTTGCACTGACCATCCCTGCGCTGTTTGCAACCTCTGCCAGCGCTGTGACCGTTTACTCTGACGAAGGCGCTCAGGTAGATATCTACGGCCGCATCCAGTACGACGCCGGCTCCTTCGACCACGACGGTGCCGACCGCGAAAAATTCGGTGGCGACGGTTCCGCTCGTCTGGGCACCAACGTCAAGTATGATCTGAACAACGATGTGGCCCTGATCGGTAAGCTGGAATGGCAAGTAGCCGCCGAGTCTTCCGACGGCTCCAAGTTTGACTCCCGCTACGCCTGGGCCGGTTTCCGCTTCCAGGACACCACCGACCTGACCTTCGGTAAGAGCGAAAACCCCTTCGTTCAGCTGTCTGACATCACCGATATCTTCGAACTGTTCGGTGCTGCGGCCTACTCCCACAGCTGGCGTATCGACGACCAGGTTCGCGTAAGCTACGCCGACCAGGGTATCGACCTGCGTGCCGCCTACGCCTTCAACGACCAGAACCGTACCCGTGAAGACCTGGATGCTGCCGAAGAGCGTGCTCAGAACCAGTACAGCCTGTCTGCCGGTTACGCCACTCCGTTCGGCCTGGGCCTGGTAGCCGCTTACGAGAAGCAGAACGTGAAAACCGGTCCTCTGGCTGCCGAAGGTGACTTCGACATGTGGGGTGTCGGTGCCAACTACAGCATCGACGGTTTCTACTTCGGTACTGTTTACGGCCACACCAGCCAAGACGTTGTTGGCGGCAGCGATGCAGATACCCGTTACTGGGAAATCGTGGGTGCCTACAACGTAGACGCCTGGACCCTGCGTGCCGGTTACAACTACGAGAAAGATCGTAAAGGCGACAACAAGAAAACCCACGTGAACGAGTACGTGCTGGGTGCCGCCTATGCTCTGAACCCGAAAACCAAGCTGTATGCCGAGTACAACCTCCAGCGCGCCAAGACTGGCGGCGAGCGTAAAGACGACCTGTACGGCGTTGGTATCCAGTACAACTTCTAATTTGGCCCTGAGCTGAATAAGAAGTGCAAAAAGCCGGCGTCGAGCCGGCTTTTTTACTACTGAATCCGTTGGTTGGCGGTAATGCTGCCAGCCCCCAGCCCCCAGCCCCCAGCCCCCAGCCCCTAGCCCCGTTCGTTCTTACAACTCCCAGGCGCCGTGATGGGCCTTTCGGTATCTCTCTTCGCAAGCGTCGCAACGCTGGCGGCAGGGGTCGTGCCATAACTGTTCCGGGGTCAGCTCGGCTTCGCAATCGCTGCACAGGCCGTACAGGCCCAATTGCCACTGGCACAGGGCGGCGTCCGCCTGCTTCAGGGATGTCAGCTGCGGCTGCAGCTGCGGGTAGCCGGCCAGGGGCGGGTAGTCGGCCCACTCATCCGCCGGCAGTCGGTGCAGCTCGGCGGCCAGGGGGGCGTCCAGGGCCAGCAGCGCCTGCAGAAAGGCCTGGCGACGCTGCTCCACCTCGGCCTGCAGCCGGGCTTCCAGCTGGGATTCGGTAATGATGCTGCTCATGGTGATATCCAAAAAGGGGGAATACTGGTTGTCAGTATAGGGCCCGGTCTATCGGCATATCATGATACAAATCAAAGGGAAGCCAGAGTCCGGCGGATGTCGGCGGTGTGTTTCAGGGTGCGAATCCGGCCAAACAGCGCCTTGGCCTGGGGGTATTGCAGCTTGAGATAACTCAGCCATTGCTTGATGCGGTTCGGATAATAGAGCCCCTTGTCACCCTCTATCTCCATATCGGAATAGTCCAGCAGCAATGCCATAATCTGCTCCCAGCTCAGCGGCGGGGAGCCGGTCTTGATGGTGGTGGCCAGGTTGGGCAGCGCCAGGGCGCCCCGGCCCAGCATCAGATCCCGGCAGCCACTCTGGGCCCGGGCCTGATCGGCCTGGGCGGCGTTCCAGATCTCCCCGTTGATCACCACCGGAATGGAGAGGAGCGCCCTGATCTCTGCTACCAGCGGCCAGTAGGCGGGGGGACGATAACCGTCCTGCTTGCTGCGGGCATGCACCGCCAGCTCGCTGACGCCGCCTTCGGCCAGGGCCTGGCTGTTTTCCAGGTAGGAATCCCGCTCTTCCAGCCCCAGTCGGATCTTGGCGCTGACCGGCAGAGCGGCGGGCACCGCTGCCCGCACCGCCCTGGCGATGCGGTAGAGTTGTTCGCTGTCGCCCAGCAGGGCGGCGCCGCCCCGGTGCCGGTTGACGGTTTTGGCCGGGCAGCCGAAATTGAGATCGATGCCGCCGGCCCCCAGGCGACAGGCCTGGGCGGCATTTTCGGCCAGCCAGTCCGGATCCTGGCCGAGCAGCTGGATGCGTACCGGGGTGCCCGCCGGGGTGCGGCACCCCTGGTACAGTTCCGGGCACAGCCGGTAGAACACCCGGGGGGGCAGGCGCATGTCCACCACCCGGATAAACTCGGTCACGCAGAGATCGAAGGGATTGAGGCGGGTCAGCAGATCCCGCATCAGATGGTCCAGTACCCCTTCCATCGGGGCCAGTATCAGGCGCATGGCGGCTCTAAGGTGTTAAAAGCGGGGATTGTATAGTGCCCGGGCCGGAGCGCAAAGCCCGGCCGGCCCCGGATGCGGTTATTTCGGTATTTCCCGCCCGCCCGACGGCCGAGGCGGCCGGCGAAACGGCTGCAGCAGCATCCGATCCAGGCGGAGTTCGCCGGGGTCCCGGAATTCCTCGAGGCCGATGATCATGCCGGCATGGCCGGCGGCCGGCTGGGCGCGATAGGTACCGAACAAACGATCCCACCAGGGCAGATTGAAGCCGAAGTTGCTGTCCGTTTCCCGGCGCAGGATGGAGTGGTGCACCCGGTGCATGTCCGGCGTAACCACCAGCAGCCGCAGGCGGCGATCCAGCCTCGCCGGCAGGCGGACATTGCCATGGTTGAACATGGAGCTGATGTTCAGCAGCACCTCGAAGATCAGCACCGCCAGCGCCGGGGTGCCCAGCAGGACCACGGCCAGCAGCTTGATCAGCATGGACAGCAGTATTTCCAGGGGATGAAAGCGTAACCCGGTGGTCACGTCGAATTCCAGGTCGGCATGATGCAGGCGATGCAGGCGCCAGAGCAGGGGCACGGCATGAAACAACCGGTGCTGCAGATAGATGATGAAGTCCAGCGCCAGCAGTGACAGCAGCAGGCCGAACCAGCCCGGCAGCGAGAGCTGATTGAGCAGGCCCCAGCCCCGCTCGGCCGCCACCAGGGCGGCACCCACGGCAGCCAGCGGAAACCATAACCGTACCAGCAGGGTGTTGAGCGCCACCAGTGCCAGGTTATGGGGCCAGCGCCGGCGCCTGGGGCACTGTGGTCTCCGCCGTGGGGCGGCCAGCTCCCAGCCCATCATCGCCAGCAGGACGCCGATAAAGAGGCCGAGGCGAACAAGGGGTTCATATTCAGCCATCAGGCCGTCTCCCGCACATCTCAGCGCCCCACCAGGGCGGCACCGACCCATCGGGAAGGCAACCAGAACAGATCGTCCGGTTCGTCGATGTCCCGCAGGCATTCTCCCTGATAGAAACACCAGCCGAGCTCCCGTATCCGCTGGCGGGTCAGGCTGGCAACGCGGTCCGTGCTCCAGGGAATATCCGTGAAAATGGCCGGATGAAACCGGCGCAGGCCGAGCAGGGCGTAACCGCCGTCACAGGTAGGATGGAGCATGACATCGCAGTGCTCCAGGCGGCGAGCGGCCTCGCGCAGCAGTGCCGGGCTGATATGGGGGCAATCGGTGCCAATCAGCAGCACCTGCTCGCCTCGTGCCAGCCCCCGGCGGGCAGCTCGCGCCATGCGGGCACCCAGATCCCCCTCGCCCTGCCGGCTGATCTCGAGATGGGCGGGCAGCACCAGATTGCGCCATTCCGGCTGCTCCGGCCCCGGGCTGATGCACAATTCTACCGGGCCCAGCCCGGCCGCCCGGCTGCAGGCCAGGGTAGACATCAGCATGCGTCTGGCCAGGCGGGCCGAGCCCTCGGCGCCGAGAGCCGGGATCAGCCGGGTCTTGGCCAGGCCGGCCACCGGCGCCTTGGCAAAAATGATGATACGGGTGTTCATCGGTAGGCCCTCGCCAGTGCTTCGGCATCGGTGCCGCGCCAGTAGGCGAAGCGCAGCCGCCACATCAGCCAGATGGTGCGCAGGAGTCCCCGCTCTTCCCAGCGTCGGCCAGAGGTGCAGGCCCTGAGCCGGAGGCAGGCCGGCGCACTCAGCCGTTTCAGCCGCTTGCTGAGCTCGATGTCTTCCATCAGCGGCTGGTCGGGAAAGCCGCCGATGCGCTCGAAGCTTTCCCGGCGAACGAAGATGGCCTGATCGCCGGTGGCGATGCCGCTCAGCCGCGAGCGCAGGTTGATAAAGAAGGCAATCACCCTCAGCAGGGGGTGACGGCCACGGATGCTCAGGTCGAAACGCCCCCAGTGATGCTGCTCCAGCGCGCGGGCCACCGCCGGCAGGGCCTGGTGCGGCAGCCGGGTGTCGGCATGCAGGAACAGGAGGTTGTCGCCCTTGGCCAGGGCGGCGCCGGCGTTCATCTGTCGTGCTCGCCCCCGGTTGGCGGTCAGGACCCTGATGCCGGCCCCCCGGGCCAGCGACTCGGTGTCGTCCTGGCTGCCGCCATCGACCAGGATCAGCTCCCATCGGCGGTCCTGCGGCGGCAGCGCGGCCAGGGTGGCGGGCAAGGTGGCCGCTTCGTTGAGTGCCGGAATAATGACTGACAGCATGGCGGCTCCCTGGTGGCTATGGTGTAAGGATGGATCACCGGTCGGCAAGGCATCGGCCCTGAATCCCAGGGGCCATCCATCCGCCTTGCCTCTAATTAGTCGGGGCGAGGCGCAGAATTCTTACAGTCGTTGAGAGCATAGGGTAATAACAGGCATCCTGCCGGTGTCTATACTGGCAGAAATCCAATGGGGATGGGGATGTAATGATGAACATGATGGCATGGCAAGCGACAGGGAGGCCGGCAGGATGAACGGCTACCGTATTTTCAGCATCATAGATGCCATCGACTATGCCCGGGAGCAGGGGGGCCTGAAGGGCACCTTGCAGGCCGGCGAAATCGGGGATGGCAACCTTAACCTGGTGTTCAAGGTGTGGGAGGAGGGCCGGTCCCGGGGCGTTATCGTCAAGCAGGCGCTGCCCTTTATTCGCTGTGTGGGCGAGTCCTGGCCCCTGACCCGGGACCGGGCCCGTATCGAGGCCGAGGTGCTGCTGGCCCAGGGAACACATTGCCCGGAGCATGTGGTCAAGGTGTTGCATCATGATCCGGCGCTGTCGGTGATGCTGCTGGAAGACCTGTCATCCCATCGGGTCTGGCGCCGGGCCTTGCTCGAGGGAGAGCCCTGCCCGGGCGCGGCAACCCGGCTCGGCCATTATCTGGCCCGGGTGCATTATTACAGCTCCGATTTTCATCTTTCCTCCCGCGCCAAGCGGGCGGCGCTGGTGAAATTTATCAATCCGGAGCTGTGCGCCATTACCGAGGCGGTGTTTTTCAGTGACCCTTACCGGGATCACGAACGCAATAACATCGACCCGGCCATCCGGGATGAGGCCGGGCGGTTGTGGGCGGACGAGGCGCTGCGCGCCCGGGTGGCGGCGCTCAAGCACGACTTCCAGAGTCGAACCGAGGCCCTGCTGCACGGGGATTTGCATACCGGGTCCGTGATGGTCACCGGAGACAGCCTCAAGGTGATCGACGGGGAGTTCGGGGGATACGGCCCCATGGGGTTCGACCTGGGATCGGTTATCGGCAACCTGTTGCTGAACGGATGCGGCCGGCCTGGCCGGGAGACACGACAACGGCGTGTCGACGATATCCTGGCGTTATGGTGTGTTTTTCACCGCGAGTTCGCGCAACTGGCCGCCCAGGGGCCGGATCCGGTCCTGGCCGAGCCCTGTTATATCGAGGCGTTTCTACGGCGGGTATGGCAGGACAGCCTGGGTTATGCGGGGACCG